>CAZNQY010000009.1:0-19894 GCA_964575635.1 uncultured Saccharimonas sp. (SeqCode)
TACTTGAATAGAGCGTTAAATCATTACAATACGTTTTTTATATTTATTTTGAAATATCCATTAATCAGTTATTTATATTAATTAGAATTATAATCAAGTAGCTTATTTATTAATCCGCAAAGCTTTCAGCGCTGTCTTGGCTTGAATATATAAACCACTATTCAAAAGCCCGCTAGCTTCGCTAAAAGATAAGTCTCTAGATTCAGAACCGATCTTTATATAAGCCACTACGGGAATTTTATCTATTATTATCGGCGGAACCTCGTATGATGAACTGATCTTGTTTACGACATAACCTACCGTTGTATTGTAGTTGTTTTTTATGCCAATGCCACTAGTATAGCGACAAGAATCTTGACCTTTATCACAATAAATCTGCTCAATTAAGTATTTATCAGGAACACTATCCATAGCAAGACTATTGTGCGCCCTTAAAACCTCATAACTATCCGGATAAGCTTCTACGCCACCATATATATTACCGATTTCTATATTGATAGCAACGGACTTATCAGGACTCTTACTTTCCATTCTGTAACGATCGCCAAAAAGCCGAGCAATATCATAGCTCCATCCATTTGGAATATCCAACTCTATGCCAGTGTTATGCTGCGAGTCTATAAATGTAGTATTTTTATCTTTTGTTAAAAAATAGTCCCCAACAACATACTGCTTTGTTGCACTAGAATTGTCTTGAGTTGGCTGAATCGTATTTGTTGAATCAATCTCATCTTTGTTGACTGTACTGTCATTAATGATGGTTTGTTGTTTATTTTCAACTAAGGCTGGTTTCTGCTGGGGCGTAACGCGAAAGATTATAGTGTAAATCAAAGCTGATATAAGAACCAAAATTACAGCAACTACCGCAATCACATGAACACTTCCATTATTGTTCGAATTACGCACAAAATCCCCTTTTGAATTAAGTTTAATCAGTTATTCCCATTTTTTGCGAAATTTCCACAACGGAGTCACCGTCAGTCCTTGAGTGATCGACATACCTACGAATCAACTCACCGGTTAAACTACGTCGAGCGTGAGCAATAACCCCTTTTCTGAATGGCAGTTCGTGGTGGATGTTTTCTACAATATCAATCAAATTAAAAGATATATAAACGTCATCCAGGAGTATTATTACGTAGTCAGTATTATCAAAAATATCACTATCAAAATGACTATTTTTTACATAACTATTTAACGATGCGTATAATTCGTGGCCAGTAGTGTCAGCTGGATCAAGGCCGAGTTTGCGCATTACATGATGAGCGTTTTCGAAAAGATCCGCTAGTAATTTGATGTCAACGCCACTATTTCCAGTCATTTTCTCGAGTTGAGCAAGGCTGTAATTACACAGCGATTCGTCAATATCAAGTAAACGACTGAGCACAGACATATTAAAACGGCTTCTCGTTTAATGGCATAGCATGTAATTCCACACCCTTACTTAATATTCCAGCTTTGGCGCCGATTTTTGTCACAACCGACGTTGAGTTGGCACTTGCAAAAACAATTGCATCTTTCAATGATTTGCCAGCGGCCCATTTACTTAGGAATCCAGAGCCAAAGGCATCACCAGCACCAGTTCGGTCAATAACTTTGACGTCTTCGTACATACCAGCGCGAACAATAGTTTTGCCGTCACTTGCCATAACGCCATTTGGACCGTCACTGACAATTGCAACTTTAACAAAATTGAGTAATCGACAAGTTAAATCTTCGAGAGTTTCGCCAGAAACAATCAATTGAGCTTCTTCTTTGTTAACCGATAATACTTCAACATCCTCAAGCAATGGTTTTAGCTTGTCAATTTGACGAAGTTCATCTTTACCAGGATTAAAGAATATTTTAATACCAAGTTTTTTGGCTTCGGTAAAAATCTTGTCTATAACCGCCATATCACCAGCCATACTGGAAACATACAACCAATCAGCTTCAACACCAGCAAGGTGAAAGTTCTTAATATCATAGTGCGTTGATGCGCCACGATATGTCAAAAAAGACCGTTCACCATTTGACGCAAGTAAAACTACTGAGTAGCCCGTGTGATGCTTGTCAGAATAACTAATTCGTGAGGTATCAACACCTTCTCGATCGAGATCGTCTAACACAGCGAGCCCCGCAGGATCGTGTCCAATTGTGCCCATAAACTGAGCTTCTAGTCCCTGACGAGCAAAAGTTACCGCCGCATTAGTTGCACCGCCGCCAGTACTGAAATCTATGTTATTGACATCATTTTTTGAACCAAGTTCGATTTTCAAAAATAACTCGTCAGCTGTCTTATCAGCAACTGGCTTTAATTCTTCACTATGACTCAGAAAAACATCTTGAACAGCAGCACCGATTGTTAGAATTTTGACCATAACTAAACGATTGCCTTTCCAGCACTACCAAATGCGTTCAATTTTTCTTCGACTACCGCCTGAACTGCGTCATAAACCGCTGGCATTAGTTTAACAACAGCATATTCATTTGGATGCTCAGCCAAAACTTTGTCCAGAGTCGTTCGGAATACGTAGCGAATATCGCTATTGATATTAATTTTACTAACACCGATTCGAGCGGCTTCTTCAAAGAAATGAAGCGGGGTGTCGCTGCCACCATGTAAGCTAATTTGGACGCGTGGATCAATTACGTCACGAATTCGCTGCAATAATTCAAGATCTAGAATTTTTGGAACTGGATATTTGCCGTGTAAATTACCAATTGCCGCAGCATAGGTGTCTATTCCAGTTGCATCAATAAACGCTTTTGAGCTTTCTGGAGTACTAAAAGTCTTTTTGATTTCTTCGTAATCAATCGCTTCGGTAAAGACGTCCGATGATCCGCCAAAGTAATGTGGCTCACTCTCGACAAGAGCACCAGTAAACTTAGCGTACTCAACAACTTCCTTAGTCCGCAAAATAATCTCTTCTTCGGTAGCATTGTGATTACTTTGACTAATATCAATATGAATAAATTCATAACCAGCATCAATCGCGCGCTTACAATCTTCGACTGTTGGGCTGTGGTCGAGATTAATATACATTTCGATGCCATAATCTTTTTTATAGTTATCAACCATATCACGAATATTTTCGAGGCCCATCGACAGAATTTCGTTTTTGCTTACTTCGATCATAACTGGAGAATTTAGTTTTTGCGCCGCCCGAGAAATAGCAATTAAGGTCTCTTGATTATCAATATTAAATGCACCTACCGCAAAATGCTGATTGCGACTGCGTTGCATTAATTGACGTGCTTTTGTTGTGTTTTCACGTATCTGTGCAATTGTATGTCCCATTTTACCCCCTAAAATCCTTTGTGATACTGCGCAGTATTATTTACGAATTCTTCAATTTTAACTGCCATTTTTTCACCAGTCAAACCAAAATAATCGAATAGTTCGTTTGGTTCACCGCTTTCACCAAAACGGTCGTATATACCGATACGTTTAAGTGGTGTTGGTAATAATTCAGACAAAGTTTCGGCAACGGCACTGCCAAAACCGCCAGCAACTTGAGCTTCTTCGGCGGTAACAACACGACCAGTTTTCTTGGCACTGGCGATAATCGTATCTACATCAAGTGGCTTAATTGTTGGCACATGAACTACCTCGGCATTAATACCGCGCTGCGCCAAAATGTTTGCAGCTACTAGTAATTGATAGGTCATAACGCCAGTCCCCATTAAGCTAACGTCACTACCTTGGCGGAGTACATAAGCTTTGCCAATTTCAAACGGCGTTTCAGGCGTACTGATAATTGGAGTTTTGACACGAGCCAAGCGAATATAACTTGGTTTGCCGTTTTCAGCAATTGCCATTGTCGCTTTCTCGGCTTCGATACTATCACCAGGAACTACAACGACCATATTTGGCAACACACGCATAATCGCAATATCTTCTAGCATTTGGTGAGTCGCGCCATCAGGACCAACGCCAATACCAGCATGCCCACCTACAACCTTGACTGGTTGCTCGTTTAACGCAGCAGTAGTCTTGATCTGCTCCCAGTTTCGTCCAGGGTTAAATGCGGCATAGCTGCTGGCAAAAGGAATCTTGCCGACTATCGTCAAACCACTAGCTACTGCAACTAGGTTTTGCTCAGCAATTCCAACTTGAATAAATCGATCAGGATGAGCTTCACGAAAAACACTAACTTGCGTACTTTCTGTTAAATCTGCGCAGAGAGCGACGACATTTTCGTTTTTATCACCAGCCAATTTTAGACCACGACCAAAACCAGCCCTGATCGGCTCCTGTGCAACATCGGCATCAAATAAATTTGGATTCAAAATATATTCGCTCATCTTATTTGTCCCCCGGGATAATTTTGCCGTCAAGTGTTCGTAGTTTTTCTAATGCATCTTTGGCTTGTTGACTATTTGGTGGTACACCATGCCAACGGAAATCATATTCCATAAAATCAACACCCTTACCAGGAATTGTATGCGCGATAATCATAACTGGTCGATTAGTAATTGCTTTGGCAGTATCAACGGCGCTAATAATACTTTCAATATTATGACCATCAACTTCGATAACATACCAACCGAATGATTCCCATTTACCGCGAAGATCTTCTAGCGGCATAACATCTTCGGTACTTCCATCGATTTGAATATTATTACGATCAATAAAAGAAATTAATTGTGACAACTTATATTTACCAGCAAACATCGCTGCTTCCCAAACATTACCTTCATCAAGTTCGCCATCACCCATAATCGTATAAACAAAACGGTGCGGGTTCTTGTCCAGATACTGAATTGCATAAGCTGCGCCAGCTGCCTGAGATAACCCACTTCCAAGTGGGCCACTAGTCGTTTCAATACCAGGCAATTTAATACGTTCTGGATGACCCTGTAAACGACTGCCGAGTTTACGTAGTGTCATCAACTCATCTTTTTCAAAATATCCAGCATTAGCCATAGCCGCATACTGAATCGGCACGGTATGACCATTGCTGAGCATAAACAAGTCACGTTCTGACCATTCAGGATTTTTTGGATCATAATTCATAATATTAAAATAAAGTGCCGTCAAGATATCCGCCATGCCAAGCGCACCCGCACTATGTCCGCTGCCAGCCGCCTCGAGCATTTTAATAACATCGGAACGAAGTTCTGACGCTTTATGTTTCAACTGAGAGATTGTTAAATTCCCACTCATTTTTATATAACCCCTTGTTTATTTATTTCACTAACCAACGCTTCGTAGATACCCTGTGGATTTTCAGCCTTAGAAATTGCACCACCGACATTCAATATCTCGACGCCACCTTGCATCAAAGTAAAGGCATTACCGACATTAACACCACCATCCCAACTAAATTCAAGACTTGGATTAATTGCTTTAATCAATCTAATCTTTTCGAGTTGCATCATACTAGCAGTGCCGCCGTAATGACCAAGGTCACCAGAGAAAATAAGGACATGATCGACAGCTTGTAATAACGGCACGATAGTTGAAGGAACAGTTTGTTTCAATATCGCAAGTCCAGCTTTGATACCAGCCGCCTTGATCTTGGCAAAAATCGGCAGTAAATCACCTTGGGCTTCAGCGTGAAAAGTAATAATACTCGGATTCATAGCAATCAATAAATCAACGTAGTCTGCAGGATTTGTCACCATGGCATGCACATCGGCAATCCATTCTTTTGGCCACCAAATCTGAGTCGCATCAAATAACTGAACTGGTGCGAATTGACCGTCACTAACATCGATATGTATGTGATCAGCAAAAGGACGCAAACGTTCGATCGTAGCATTATATTCTTCAGCTGTTTCGACAGTTATACAAGGGGCAATTACACTCATTTTTAGAACTCGTCAATCTGGGCATTTCGCCTTGAATATCTAGCCGCACCCGCAAATTTAGTATTCAACCAAGTCTCGACAATGCCCTGCCACTTAGCATCATCATCCAAAAGTCGCGCTGGCAAACAAAGAACGTTACTATTGTTATCATTGCGACACTCTTTTGCCTCGAAAGCGTCCCAAATTACACAAGCACGGATGCCGCGGAAACGATTTGCCGCCATAGCCATACCTTGACCGCCAGTACAAATTAAAATTCCGCGAGGATCATTATCAAGAGACCCTAGTACTTTTAACGCCGCTATTTGCGCAAACTGCGGAAAGTCGTCATTCGGATCAAGAACCGTGTCACCTACATCTTCCGTATCGTAGCCATGCTTTGCAAGGTATGCAAACATCTTTTCTTTTAAATGAAACCCGCCGTGATCACTTCCAATGTATATCTTCATATTCATTAAGTATAAGCGTTATATGATATGTTTAGCAAGTTTTTTAAACTAAATTACAAACTATTTTACACTTAATGTTATTGCTTAGGCAAATAAGTTATAATAAATTCATGGATAAAAGCGAATTACTGAGCTATGCTCGGCCATACTATAGCAAAAACCAGGTTCTAGAATTGGAACATGCTATTGATATTGCGACCGAGGCTCATGCTGGCCAAAAACGAAAAAGTGGCGAACCTTATATCATCCACCCATTGTCCGTTGCTCATAAGCTAATTCGTTGGGGCATGGATATCGACAGTGTCATTGCTGGAGTCCTACACGACACAGTCGAAGATACAGATCTGAAACTTGAAAAAATCGAAGCACTCTTCGGTCAAAACGTCGCCCTGTTAGTTGATGGTGTAACCAAAATTTCACAAGCGCGCGCTGGTATGGGCAACTTAGATTCATATCTGCCAGGGACTACCGACAATTTATCGAAACTTCTGATTGCTACTGGTCATGATATTCGCGTCGTCATTATTAAATTAGCCGATCGTATGCATAACCTGAAAACCCTGCAACACTTATCGCGTGAAAAGCAAATCAAAATCGCTCGCGAATCCCTTGAGGTCTTTGGACCAATGGCCGATCGACTTGGTATGGGGCGAGTTCGAACCGAAATCGAAGAATTAGCCTTTAGTTTTCTCGATCCCGAAGAATACAAACGCCTTAACATCCAAATGAAGAAAAAACTTGGTAAAAGCACCAAAAAACTTGGCGAAGTTCGCAACGAAGTCATGCAGGCATTAGCTAAGCAAAATGTTAAAGCCGAAATCGACGGTCGCGTCAAAGGTGTCTATAGCCTACATAAAAAGTTAACAAAAGTTGGCGGCAACATCGACGACGTTTATGATTTAATGGCCTTGCGTATTATTGTCGAGAAAAAAGAGGATTGCTATTTAGTGCTCGGAACACTTCATAGCTTGTATCAACCGATGATTAATCGCATCAAGGATTACATCGCTGCGCCAAAACCAAACGGCTATCAAAGTCTCCATACGACCGTCATTACTCCACATAAACAGATCGTTGAATTCCAAATTCGTACTTATGAAATGCACGAATACGCCGAAAAAGGTTTGGCCGCCAGTTTCCATTATCACGATCAAAAATCTAGTAAAGATTACGTGGCTGGTAAATCAATTTCGAATTTGCCAACTAATTTGCAGTGGATCACGCAATTACAAGAGATCGCCACAAGATTAAAAAATAACGAAAAGATATCCAGGGATGAATTAAATCTTGATCTCTTTCGTGATCGTATTTTCGTATATTCCCCGAAGGGCGACATCTTCAATTTACCGGAAGGCGCACTGCCGCTAGATTTTGCCTATTTGGTTCACACTGACATAGCCAAACATGCCTATAGTTTTAAGATTAATGGCAAGATCCATCCTTTTGATAAACCGCTTCAAAACGGTGATATTATCGAAGTTATTACTCGCAAATTGTCATCACCAAAAGTTGATTGGAAAGACCTGGTCAAAACATCCCACGCCAGACATAAATTGAACGCTCATTTGCGTCAAATGGGACTAATGCGAAAAATCGTCAAAGCGGCTAATATAATCCAGCGCAAATCATCTAAAAAATAAAAAAACGACCGCATTTATAGCGGTCGATTTTTTGTTAAATAAACTATTTATTATTCCAGCGTTCGATTGAACTCTTGATGATTTCAGTTGCTCGTACGCTATCACCCCAGCCTTTTACAATAGTCGATCCAGGTTTTTTCAAATCTTTGTATCGATTAAAGTGGAAAGTAATCTGATCAATTTTTTGCTTTGGAATATCAGCCAAAGTCTTGATTGCATTTCCAGTATTACGATCGTCAGCTGGTACAGCTACGATTTTGTCGTCAATTTCGCCGTCATCTTCAAATTCCATAACACCGATAACTTTTGCTTCTAGGAAAATTCCCGTCGGAAGTGGTTCGTCGGTAATCAATAGAACGTCAAGTTCGTCACCATCTTCGTCCAAAGTTTGAGGAATAAATCCGTAGTTTGTTGGTTTTGCAAAAACTTTTGGTTCAACTCGGTCAAGTTGGAAAACAGCTTTTTCGCGATTCCATTCAATTTTGTTATTACTGCCAGCTGGAATCTCGACAACAACATTAATAATACCGTTCTCGACATCGCCAGGCGTTAAAATCTGGTTAAAATCTGCCATAAATTTCTCCTTATCTAAATCACAAATTATTATATCAGTTTTTAACAATAAGAGATATAATATGATAACGCATGAAATCTACCGCAACCTTATTACTTCCCGAAAGCTATATTGAAGACGTTACAAAACAAATTAAGCTTGCAAAAAACAGAATTTCGATTCTATCAATGGTTGTTGCCGATGATGACTCTACAGATGAATTGATTGACGCACTTGCCGCCGCAGCAGAACGTGGCGTTGATGTACGGGTTGCAGCCGATATTTTTACATACGGCGAACTGGGTGGATTCTTTTTACCAACCAGATACCGAACCAAGAAATCGCGCGAAACAACTCAAATGAGTAGACGTTTTCGAAAAAGTGGTGTGCATTTTACTTGGCTGGGAAAAAATCGAATAACTATCGCTAGCGGCAGGACTCACATTAAATGGTGTTTGGTCGATGATGTTGTTTATTCTTTTGGTGGCGTAAACTTGTACGAAAAAGGTATCGGGTGTAACGATTTTATTATCAGAATAATCGATGATAGTCTGTCTAATAGCCTTTTTGAAGAATACGACAAACTCGTCAAAGCCGATGCCGGTGGTTATTCCAACCCCAGCCATAAATTTAATTTTAATAATGACTTAATTTTAATTGACGGCGGTTTTTTTGGCGATTCAATAATTTATCGTCAGGCTTGCAAACTAGCTCGCGAATCTTTCAAAATTCGTTTAGTTTCGCAGTATTGCCCAACTGGCAAACTGGGCCGATTAATTAAAAGAACTAGTTCGGAATTATTTTTTAATCCACCAAAAAACGCATCAGGAATTAATAAATTCATCATTAGTCTAGGTATGTATTTTAGCGGCAACAAAACCAAATATCGCAAATCAAAATATTTGCATGCAAAGTTTATGATTTTTGAAACTTATGATGGACGCAAAGTAGCTATCACTGGATCGAATAATTTCGTTTATTCAGGCGTATTACTCGGAACACGCGAAATAGCCCTACAAACCGAAGATCCAAAAATCATTCAGCAATTAGAAAAATTTTTGGACGAAAACGTTCGTTAATTATTTCGCTTTATTTCTTGTATAAATTCGCGAATCGAAATAGCAGCCGTAGCACCTTCGCCCGCTGCACTGACTATTTGCCTGGTTGAGCCACTTCCGACATCACCGCTAGCAAATATTCCTGGGATATTAGTTGCTAATTTTGAATCAGTTTTTATAAAGCCACCTTCGTCTAGTTCGATTCCACTATTTATAGTGAAGTTAGTAGTAGGTTTTAGACCGACAAACACGAAAACTCCATCGAGATTCAATATACTTTCTGATAAATTAACATCAACAACTTTTATACCAGTAACTTTTTGACTATCGCCAATGATTTCCTTAACCTGAACTCCCAAATGTACAGTGATTTTCCCAGCATCAACTAGTTTATCAAGATCATTTTTCAAGATATCACTTGCCTTAATTGTGCTGCGAACTATCAAATCAATATGTGCCGCAAATTGCGTCAGATAAATCGCTTCTTGAATTGCCGAATTAGCACCGCCAACTACCGCAATATTTTTCCCAGTAAAAAATATTCCGTCACAGGTTGCGCAATAACTCACGCCGCGTCCATAGTATTCATCTTCGCCCATAACGCCAATCTTGGAATGACTACAGCCGCTGGCTATTAGGGCCGCATGGCTAAATACATCATTGCCATCAATATTAACGATAATCAAATCACCTTCGCGCTTTAATGAATTAACTTCACCAAATTCAACTTTAGTGCCAAACCTTTTAGCTTGTTTTTCTAATTGTGTCGAAATATCATAACCAGATATGCCATCAGGAAAACCTGGATAATTATCGATTCGATCAACAGTAGCAACAATTCCGCCTATTGCTGATTTTTCATAAACAACCGTGTCGAGTCCGTCGCGAGTAGCATAAATAGCAGCAGTTAGCGCACTTGGGCCCGCGCCGATAATTACAAGGTCTTTGATATCCTGATTCAATTTCGATCCTATGACTGCGCCGTAACGCTAATTATTTTAACTATAAATTCAAGTGGAGCATCCGCTGGAATAATACCAGAACCAGTTGATCCGTAAGCTTGATCGGCAGGAATTGTCAAACGTACAGTACTACCAACTTTTTGACCGGTTAATCCATCTGTCCAGCCCTTAATTACACCACTAAGCGAAAATTCAATCGGAGCATCTTCGCTATTTTTCTTTTTGCTGCTGTCAAAAATCTTTCCATCAGATGTCCAACCAAAATAGCTACATTTAATTTTGTTTGTAGATTTTAATACTTCGCCATCACCGGCAGTCAAAACTTCTACATTTAACTTAGTAACACTACTGGCATCAAAAGTTCGCGTACTATATCCACCAAAGCCTTCGGAATTATCAGCATTTAATTGTGATGCTAGTTTCTGCTGTTCCATATATTCTTTGTATTGTTTTTCTTGTTCTGCTTGTTGCGCAATATTATCAGTTGATTGGTTTTGAACACTTAGTGCCATGACAAGAAATGATCCTAAAGTACCAAGCACCATTACAATCGCAATTATCCAAATGCCAATTCGCTGTGATTTTGGCGTAGCCATATTAAATTATCCTCCAAAAATTATGTATTAAGTATATCAACATTGACGGTTTTACTAAAGTATCACTGCGTCAAGTTGTTTGATTGCACTATCGCCTATCGTATTGATGACTTCGTTAATCTCGGCGCTCGTCAATGTTTTTTCGTATGAGACGAATTTTATTCTCAGCGTAATATTCTTACGCGTTAAACCTTCGCTCATATAAATATCTATCGGTGTTATTTCAGTTAAATAACTCAGGTTCGACAAGCCACTTTCGACAACTTTTGTTAAATCAGCATAATTTACAGATTCTTCCAGCTGGAAACAAATATCACGTTCAATTGAAGGATATTTACTGATTGGTCGATAATCTTTCACAGTGCCTTTTGCGGCCGTAAATAGGTTGAACATATCAAATTCAAATCCCGATACATTGTCAGCGAGTTTGAATGACCGCGCTACTGATTTTTTGTATTCTCCGACGACTCCAATAACTAGTTCAGTCTTAGCGTCAATTATTTTTGCACTACGCTTTGGCTCGAACGGCGTAAATATCGCGTCACTTTCGTCACTGATTGGAACATACTTAGCCTTAACGCCCAATTTGCTCGCTAAATATTCAAAAATGCGTTTTGAAACGTAATATGGAGAGCTGTCTGGATTATTTTTGTTAGCAAAAACTACCGCCATCCTATCAGATTCAATCGGTACGTTCTCTTCATTACAACCACTTATCTTACTGTGAACTTTATTTAATTCATAAAGTACAAAGCTGTCATAGCCCTGTTTGATATTCGGATGAATCAAGCCTAATAAACTAGGGGTGACTGATTGTCTATAATATTGAAGTTCAGGACTGATCGAGTTTATTATCCGATAAGAGTCTTCTGGATTTTGACCAGACTTTTTTAGGATATCGCCATGGATGAAACTATAAGTAAATACTTCATTAGCACCAGTATTTGTCATAAGTTTTCGAATTTTTTTACGGAATTCATCAAAGTCACTTGGGCGAATAGCCGTAAAATCACGCTTCGGCAATAATGGTTTGATATTATCAAAGCCAGTCAAACGACCAACTTCCTCGGCAAGGTCTTCGATGATATGAATATCCGAACGCCAATACGGAGATTTTGTAGAAATACCATAATTACCAACTCTATTAATCTCGAAACCAACATTTTGCAAAGTTTCGACAATTTGTGTCGATTCGATATTCGTACCCAAAATACTATTTATCTTGTCGCAGTCGACTGATAAACTATCGGCCGATTTTTGATTTGGATAAGATTCGGCTAGGTCGCTTATTACATTAGCCCCAGTCCATTTATTCATCAAATCGACTGTCATATTCAAGACTGGCATCGAGAGCTCGGCTGGTTGACCTTTTGTAAATCGCGTGATTGCTTCGCTAAAAATACCGAAGCGCATTTGAGTATTGCGCAAATTATACAGATTAAATGTCGCACTTTCGATAATAATTCGCTTTGTATCGACGTCAATTTCTGTATCAGCTCCGCCCATCGCACCAGCCAGGCCGATCGCTTTATTCCCAGCCGCAATTACAATATCATTTACAGTTAGTTCAATCGTACGACCGTCAAGCAAAGTAAGTTTTTCAGATTCTTTTCCTGCACGAACATGAATTTCATTTGATCCACCAGAAACAGCAACAACTTTGTCGTAGTCAAAAGCATGTAAAGGTTGACCAGTTAAAATCATCAAATAATTTGTCACGTCAACAACTGCACTGATTGGTCGCATTCCGACGCGTGCTAAATATGTTTGGATTAATAACGGCGATTGTTTCGTACCGTCTGCACCAGACATAACAACAGCCAAATACCTGGACGACAGATTCGCATCATCGATTATGGTTTTAATTTGAACTTCTGGACTATCAGGCGTAGCGAATACTTTGTCTAATTTCAATAAATCTGCTGGCGTTTCGAATATTTTGCCCATAATACCAGCAACTTCGCGTGCGAAACCGATTAAACCAAAACAGTCTGGTCGATGAGTTAATGATTTATTCTCGATATCGATCAAATAATCATTCAATTCGTAATTATCAGCAAAAGTTTGGCCAACAACCGCGCTTTCATCCAATACCAAAATTCCGTCATGTTCATCATATAACGCAAGTTCGCGCGCACTAGCAATCATTCCATTACTCATTAGTCCGCAAAGTTTCCTTGATCCAAGGACAAAAGGTTCGTCGCTTCCAAACGTATTCGGAACAATCATTCCTGGCGTCAACCAAACAACTTTTTGACCAGTTTGAATATTGTTTGCGCCACAAACTACTTGAATCAAGCCGTTTTCATCACGCTCAATATCATGAACCACGCCACCGTCATCAACCATGACAACGCTTAAGTGATCAGAATTTTCTAACTTTTTGACCGATGCAGCGTTGACAACTAATGCGCCTTGATATTTTTTACCAAGGTCGATTATTTCTTCGATTTCGACCAACCGTGCGCCGATAAGTGTCGCAAGCTCGTCAATCGGCATGTCAATTTGTATATATTTTTTTAACCAGTTCAAAGATATAATCATTAGAATTTCCTCAAGAATTGTAATTTACCAGATTCAAAGTGTCTTAGGTCCTCGATGCCGTATTTTAGCATAACCAAACGCTCAATACCGCCACCCCAAGCAAAACCACGATAGATCTCTGGATCAATATCAGCCGCCCTTAAAACATTCGGATGAATCATACCGCAGCCAAGCATCTCTAGCCATTCACCAGGTTTACCACCAAGACTGGCTGGTTTTTCGATAGCAAATTCAAGACTTGGTTCAGTGAACGGGAAATATCCAGGTTGAGTTTTTGTCATAAGTTTTTGCCCATAATAAGTTTCAAAGAAACTACGAAGCGTTCCAAGCATTTCGCTCAAATTTGCAGATTTACTAACAAAAACACCTTCACATTGATAAAAAGTATGTTCGTGGGTCGCATCAACGTCTTCGTTTCTAAAGACTCGCCCATAACTAACACAAGCAATTTGACCACCAGCTTCTAGTTTTGCTTTGCCGTCCCGCAGAATACGGTTTTGCATAGTCGAAGTATGAGCTGGCGGAATAAATCCTTCTTCGGTACGGAAAGTATCGTAACCGTCCCGAGCTGGGTGACCTTCTGGGAAATTTAGTGCGCCGAACATATGATAATCGTCATCAATTTGCCTTGACTCAATCGCATCAAAGCCCATTCGTGTAAAAATATCGACAACATTTTCAAGCTCTAATGAAAGCGGGTTCTGAGTACCTGATTCTATGGGGAGAAATTCAACCTTCCGGGAATTGAGATCCCAAGGTGCAGTAATATCAATTGGTTTAATATCGGCACTTTCCAGTTCAGCTTCTTTTTTCGATATCGCATCCTCTAGTTCAATCTTTAAACTATTAATCTGCTTACCAAATTCAGCCCGTTCTTCTACTGGCTTCGACGTAATCGCCGAATAAAGTTTTTTAAGTTCCGGAGATTTTAATATTTCTCGCGGCGAATCACTAGTCGCGACTTGGTCTAGTAAATTCTTTTTTACGTCATTAATATCTTGCATAATCTGTAACCTATTATAACTAATCTGTTGAGTATTTAGTAGCTAACAATTATTAGTCTTAGTAAGACCGCAATCATTGCTACTACGATTAATATCCAAACCCACGCCAAGCTTGTGGTATTTTTTGTATCTTTTAAATAAGCGGAATCTTCTACGCCATCTGGAAGTTCGTCTGGTAACTTTGCTTTTTCGCGCGCACGATCCTGTAATTCAGTCGCAAGTCGTTTCTGTAATTCACTTCTATTTTCATCTTGTCTTATAAATAACGCCATATAATTATTATAGCACTCATGTTTGTCTAATAAATAATGTGCTATACTATCCCCATATTCAATTAAAGGAGGAACCTATTCCATGGCAACCAAAAAAGCCATTACGTCGACCGAAAAGTCGCACAATACCGAAAAAACAACCGTAAAGGTAACGGCAGCAGCAACTCGAAACCAATTTTTGAAGACTTGCAAAAAAATCCGTAAAAGCCTTAAACAAACTCCAATTTTTTCAGTAATGCTTGCTGAATTTATCGGAACAATGATTTTAACAATCGCTTTCATTCAAATGCAAAGCTACCCAGTATACTTTGGCTACGCAGTAGTAGGTATCGCATTGATAATTGGCGGTGTATCTAATGCTCATTTGAACCCTGCTATGTCAATCGCAGCTTGGGTTACACGCAAAATCAGTGCAGTTTACGCACTTGGTTACATTGCAGCACAAGTATTAGGTGCAACTAGCGGCTGGTTGATCATAAAGAACTTCCTAGAAGCAGCAAAGCCAGAAGCAGCTACAACTGCAACTGCAATCTATCAAGCATCAGCAATTCCTGCTGGCAAAGAATGGGCTATCTTCTTCGCAGAACTAGTCGGCGCAATGATCATCGGTCTTGGTATTGCAGCAGCTATCAAGCTACGCAAAAACCGTATCGCTGCATCATTTGCTGCAGGTATGGCAGTACTAGCTGCATTCTACACAGTAATGGTTATCACTTCTCCACTACTAACAGCGAGCGGCACAACACTTACATTCCTTAACCCAGCAATCGCAGGTGTATTGAATGCATTTGTATTAACAAAAGAAGCTTGGGCTACAACCCTAGGCGTATATGTAATCGCACCAGTACTTGGTGGTATTATCGGATTTGCATTATACGAATTAATGCAAGACACAAGCACAGATTCTTCAGACGAAGTTTGTGTTTGCGAAAACTGCTAATCAAGCAGTCTAGAATAAAAAGCCGGTTGAGTTATCAGCCGGTTTTTTATATGGCTGAACTTCATGACTCGATAGCCTTATAAACGAATCTGGTTTTGAGTATAGAATCTACACGAAATATCATTAAGCACTAATCATATATCTGACCAAATAAAATGCCCGTAGCGTGACTACTGGCATTTAAATATATTTAAATACTATTCTTCGTGTGGCTTTTCTAGCAATAAAGCGTCAATACTTGTTCCGTCACCGTTATCGGCGATTTTAATTACGTCTTTATCTATTTTTGCGAGCTCTTTGTGTGCGCTGTTGAAGTGACCGACAGTTTGACCTAATGACTTACCTAACTTTTGCATATAGTCGTCAAATTTAACAATATGCTGACCCAACTTCCCTACGCGAACTTGGATATCTTTGGCTTGTTCTTCGATTTGCAGACTACGAAGCCCCTGTAGTACAGTCTGCAGATACGCCATAAAACTCGTTGGACTAACAATAATTACCTTTTTGTCACGAAAGGCATATTCAATTAAATCCCGAGCACTCGACCCAACTCCAACGTCGCCAATTAACAAATCATAATAAAGCGATTCGCTTGGAATAAACATAAATGCAAAATCCATCGTTCCTTCACTCGGCCTAATATATTTACTCGTCTCGTCAATTCGTAATTTCAAATCATTTCTGATTTTTTTCATCAGAATCTCTTTTTCATTTTTGTTATCTTCACTAATCATTCGGTTATAATTCTCTAGACTGAATTTACTATCAATCGGAAGAATCTGTTTTTTGTCCAAAAAAATCACAGCGTCGACAATTTCACCATCGCGAAACTTATATTGCATTTGATAATTTTTGGTTGGTAATATATTTTGCAAAACCGATTCAAGGTAATACTCCCCAAAAACTCCACGCTGTTTTGGGTTGCCCAGAATATTCTGCAAAGTTTTTAGTTCTGTAGCGACATCAACTACTCGACGATTCGTTTCGTCCAAACGTGCAAGCCTTTGAGTAACATCGGCAACTAACTTCGCACTCTCACTCAATTGTTTTTGCATCGAGGTTTGCATCGATAGGTTATTACTCTCTAACCTATCGCTCATCGAATGTTGCAAATAATTAATACTGCGCGATAATTCAACTACGTCCGTTTTCAAGAAATCAACAGCGCTAGATTTTTTCAAATCTCTGAGCTTTTTGTTAATTATATATAAAACAACAGTAAAACCAATTACGACAATTAATAACAAAAATAAAAAAATATTCTGATCCATAAGCTAAGTATACCACTCAAGCTTAATCAAAAAGAGACAAACTATTTTTTATTTTTTGTATCAAAACCGTTTATATACCAAAGCGATCCAATCAATGAGAATACTATACCGCCAATAATATCAATTGGAGTATGCACCAAGGCAAGCACTCTACCGACAGACATTGTAATTAATAGCGCGATCAGTATTAAGGTTAAATTCTTTTGCTTTGTCGAAAACCAAACGGCGCATACAATAGCCGTCACGAACAATGCATGATCCGACGGAAAGCCTGGGTTATTCAAATACGAGGCGCCAGCTGATATACCCAATAGTTCAAAAGGTCTTTCATTGGAAGGTTGATACAACATAGCAGCGAACTTTGCTATCATATATGCCGTTAATCCAGCCATAATTATCTGGGCATAAATTTTAAATCGTTTTTTGTTATCTACTCTAAATAGCAAGGCATAAGCGGCTATAAGAACAATTGGAATCATCGTCCAATCTGCCATAATTTTTATCAAAAGATTATTATCCATAGATCTAGATTAACATAAAAAATAAACGCCAAACGATAAATCGGATGGCGTTTATTTATTTTGTTTTTATTTATCTTTTAGCGATTATCCAATAACCAATTATCAAAATCGTTAACGAAATCGGAACAATTACCAAAATCCAGGTATTCATAGATCCGTCTTCGCTGCTGACATCACTATCATCAGACGAATTATTTGTAGGGACAGAAATATCTTCATTTTCAGTTTTAGTTGTTTCCGGAATTGTCACCGTTTCTTCATCGTCATCGTTGGTTTGGATATTGTTTTGAGTGCTATATACATAGACTACTTCTTTAGCTTTTTCTATTTTGAAGTTCACAGTAGTTACATTACCAAGGAAGTCGGTAGCTGCAAGTACATATGATCCTTCGCTAGAAACTGTTGATCCAGAAGTGAACAGTACACCGTTTAGTGTAATGGTTGCAATATTTGCATCCGCTACAGTAATGGTTACTGGTCCAGTATAATTTGCATTATTTACAATTCCACTAATTACTGGGGCTGTTTTATCTATCGCGAAGGTGACGGTTGTCGTGTTTCCAGCAAGATCAGTCGCGATGATAGTATATACACCATCGGCACTAATACTTGATCCAGAAACGAAAGCTACGCCATTCAATGTGATAGATGCGATATTAACATCAACTACATTCACAGTAACTGTATTAATATACTTAGCATTATGCACCACTCCAGTAATAGTCGGAGCAATTGTGTCTATTTTGAAATTAACAGTCGTTACGTTTCCAGCAAGATCAGTAGCGATCAAAACATATGTTCCGTCACCTGAAACTGTCGTGCCAGAGACAAAGGCGTTGCCATTTAACGTAATAGTTGCGATATTTGCATCCGTTACGTTAATAGTAACTGCGCCAGAATTTTGACTGTTATTAACAACGCCAGTGACAACTGGGTAAACAGTATCAATAGTGAAGTTAATAGTAATAGTATTGCCAGCAAGGTCAGTAGCAACCAGAACGTAAACACCATCGCCAGAAACTATCGTGCCCGAGGCAAATGGATTTCCGTTTAGTGTAATACTTGCAAGGTTCAAATCTGTTGCAGTAATAGTAACCGAGCCCGAGTAAATCGCGTTATTAGTAACGCCAGTTACGACTGGGTCTGTACTATCAATTGTGAAGTTATACGTATATGTTCCGTGAACTGAATCAGTCACGATAAATACATACGATCCTTCGTTTGAAATTACAGTTCCAGATGTATATGGAGCGCCATTTAATGTGGCACTAGTTACATATACACCAGAGTAAGTAATAACTACATTACCACTATAGTATGTACCATTCACTACTCCACTAATAATTGGAAGAGTTGAATCGATCGTAAAGTTTGTAACGGTTTGGTTACCCGCCATATCGGTAACAATTAATACGTATGTATTATCAGCCGAAACGACAGTACCAGATGTGATTGGGTTCCCATTTAATGTAGCTCCCGCTAGGTTGCTATCGCTAAATGTAAGCGTCACAGATGTTGCATATAGGCCGCCATCTGTCACTCCAGTCACTACCGGGTTAATTTTATCAATTACGAAATGTACAGTTGTAGTATTTCCAGCACGGTCTGTTACTACTAAAGTATATTGACCGTCGACTGAAATTGTAGTTCCAGATACAAATACGCTTGGTGCGCCTAATCCTAGTTGCAATGTAGCACTTAATAGATTTGCATCACTAAATGTAATTGTAACGTCTGAATTGTAATATGCGCCGTCCGCAACTCCAACTACTGTTGGATTTGTATTGTCGGCTTGCAAGATTGCAATTTCAGCTTCAGTAGCAACCAATGTCGCAAGGTTTGTTACCAATGACTGTTCTGCGCTTGATAGATTATCATAAGATAATCGAGCGGCGTTAATCTGAGCAAGGTCAGATATTACTATATCGGCAGTTAATGGTAGCGCGTCTATTGCATCAATCGTAAATTGTATTGCTATTAGATTTTCCGTTACGACAACGGTTGTGTCTGGACTCGCATTGAAACCAGCTTTAGCCGCATAACGAACTGTGTATGTGCCAGCCGCTAGGTTATCAATTGAAGTGCCAGTTACAGCTGTGTAAACACCAGTTGTACCTAAGCGGTATTCCATAGTGTTGTCGACACCTGTAATCGATCCGTCTGTGCCAGCGTAAGTTGTTGGAGCAGTTGGAGTTAAACCAGTTGGCGCAGTTTGGTCATCGTTAGGGCCTTCCGTTACGACAACGGTTGTGTCTGGACTCGCATTGAAACCAGCTTTAGCCGCA
>CAZNQY010000009.1:19994-30331 GCA_964575635.1 uncultured Saccharimonas sp. (SeqCode)
GCCAGCGTAAGTTGTTGGAGCAGTTGGAGTTAAACCAGTTGGCGCAGTTTGGTCAGCGTTAGCTACAACCTCAGCATTTCCGATCTGATATTCAACAACCAAATTACTACCAATAACAACTTCAGCTACGCCGATAACATCATTATTAGCAGCAGCGACTGCATTTCCGTCAACAACATCTGTACCAACAAAAACGTCGCCCGCATTAGGCGTTAAAGCGGGATTTATCTGGTAAACAAATTTATTGCCACCAGCGACGCTTCCGTCCATATGTATTATTGTTTCACCATCATTAGAGCCGTCAGAGAAAGAAAGAGTTCCAATATTCGCGCTAGCAAGCGGCGACGACAATAGTGCGGCAAATAAACAAAACAGTCCAGATAGAAGCGCCCCCTTAAAGAGGTTGAGTTTATACTTCATTGTATCTATCCTGTATAACCTATCGGTCAGATGGGCGCAAAAAAGCTCACCTTTCCTCAAAGTAAATTATTAAAATTTATTAATCATTAGTCCAAAGAAATGTGATTTGGTATATATTTCACACCAGAATTTTATGCGCATCGAATTTATCTAGCGCAATCCCAAGGTGTTAAACACGTCAATGCCAGATTTATCACATACGTAAAAACTTTTATGTTT
The DNA here is from genome assembly GCA_964575635.1 of uncultured Saccharimonas sp. (SeqCode). Taxonomy (GTDB): domain Bacteria; phylum Patescibacteriota; class Saccharimonadia; order Saccharimonadales; family Saccharimonadaceae; genus UBA1547. The sequence goes on from CAZNQY010000009.1 coordinate 20,634, forward strand.
GGTGGATGTATTTATTTAATATTTTACTTAAATGAAAGATGTTTATTTTATAAAAATAACGGTTGATTAAATACCTAGACAAGCTCTAAATCTACTTATAATCCTTAGTTTTATCCAAAAATCTATAGATCGAAATTGCTTCAATATTCTCTCGATTCAGTCCCTTAATTTTCACCAAAAGACTTAAAACATATTATGCTCTATTTTTGAGAACTTTGAAAGCATGAGTAATATATAATTTAATACCTAATAATAGTCAGCGATGAAACGCCAGTTTTTGCAGTGATATTAATTTTATTAGAGCTAGTATCATAGTTGTCCGTCTCGTAAACATTTTCGCTGATCTTTGTAAAATCAACTAGATTATCAGATCCAAGTCCACTCTCTACATTTACGGCAACTCCACTAGATTCTGGTACTCTTATTTTTATAGAACTTACACCAGACTTTAAATCAACAGACAACTCTTTTTCTAGTGATCCCAGCTTTAAATCAAGGCTACTCACGCCAAGATTAATTACGGCCGAAGTAACACGTGTCTTTGATATATCGATATTAGAATTAACTGCGCCAGCATCTACGTGCAAGCTAATCGGTATTAATTGATTCAAAGTGACATTCCAGTCGTTCTTTATTGATCCAAATTTAAACCAATTATTCGACTTTGGAGTGTCCATCGTTAATGTAACCGTTTCAGTCGAACCATCAACGACATCACCATAAATTACTTTAGCTACGTTACTATTCATAACTGATCGAACGATATCGCTCTGGTTATCCGAATCGATAACTAAATTACCAGCGCCACCAATGACTTTTACAACTGCTTTACTAATACCAGCCGTTTGTTTACTAATTTTAATATCACTTCTCTGTATGTTGCCATAGCTTGTAGGTAAACCTCCCAGCAAAGCCCAAACAATCAAGGCAAGTGAAGCAAAAACAAGAATTAACGATATAATCTTCCAAACTATATGCTTAACCGCCAAGATTGACGCTCCAGCTGCGACAATCATTAAAGGCCATAGTTTTATCACATCACCCCAATTTAGCTCAACATAGCCAAGATTGGCAGCAATAATTAAACCGCCTACTATTATTAATAACAAACCCCAAAACAGCCCACTAATATTTAAATGCGTATGATGTGATTGATTATTACCGTCCATAACCCCGCCTAACTATAACCATGATACCTATAGCAATCAAAAATATCGGCCAAATCAAATCCCATCGCAACACAACTAGATTTGGGAAAATCTGCTGAACTAACAGCAAAGATCCAAAAATAACTAAACCTACGCCAAAATAATTCTTGAACCTAGGAACGACATGGTTTTTTTGAACTTCATGTCCAAGTTCTTGAATTTTTTCGCTAAACGAAAAATCGCCATCGCGTTTATTGCCGTCAACTTTAAAATGCTTTTGTTCTGGCAAAACAATGGCCAAAATCAAATACATAATAAAAACAGCTCCGCCAGTTGCAAAAGCCAATGCTACAAAAACCAAGCGAACTAATGTTACGTCAATATCAAAATAGTGCGCTAGCCCAGCACAGACTCCAAAAACCTTGCCTTCTCTTGGTATCCTATATAAAGTTTCCCGCACAACAGCCTCCATAAAAAGTTAAGTTAAAAATTAATTAACAGTACAACTATATTCAATCACAATGGCACAATAACAGCAACCTTAAATCAACTCAATCGCCCTTATGATTAATAAAAAAATATCTAAAAACATAAATGTTCGATAAAGCAAAAATTCTATATAATTACCCACTATCATTAGCACGATAAAACACGTAAAAACCTTGATTTATAACACTTATGCCGCGATAAGCGTTAGTCTGATCAGCGTAGATATACGTTGTTATTTTGTCTACACCACAAAATAGTACATTTAATAATTTGGATTTCTAATCTAAATACATAATTGCATAACAAATTCTAAATATTTTATTTTACAATTTAACACCTTAAAATTTCTAAATTCTAATTTGTTTTAAGTCATTCAATAGCAAAAAAACGATTTTCAAGCTTTTATAGCATTACTATTCATTGCTATAAAAAATAACAGCCCCTAATTAAAGGGGCTGTGGCACATACGCCGACATATCAATTACAAAACATCAAACGATACTTCGGTTTTATCAACTGAATCATTAATTATTGGCCATATTTCACTACTACTGCCAAATAAATCACCGATTTGTGGCAGTTGTCGTGTCATTTTTTCACGCAGTCGGGCTTGACCTTTGATTTGAACTCCAGAAACAGCTTTTACTAGATCAATCGATTCCTGCACGCCAAGTCCACAATGATTCAAGAAATCAGCCGCCGATGATAGCTTCAAACTACCTTCAGTCAAGCCAATAATTAAAGCTTGCACATACGGCAACTGCGAAATTCGATCAATCACAACAACCCTATCGTCGCCATATAGTTCGATCCAACTTGATTCTACAAACGCACCTTTTCCGATTTGAATCAGAAATGCATGAGAACGCTCTTTCAGTCTATCTACGACATTTTTTGATCGGATTACGCCGGCTTCGACAACAGACTGTTCGCTCGACTTAATCGACCGATACATTTCATTGCCATAAAGTTCGATGATTCTATTGCAATCCAAATTCCTTCTAGCCCAGTAATCCGTAACCATAAAGTCATATGGCTTTAACGAATAGAGACCAATAGCAGAATTAGTGATAAATGCTGATCCAAACAAACCATAGCAAATATCGTCCAATCTGCATGTCATTTGCGGACCAAGTGTCAAACAAACCAAATCTTTACTGATCTTGTTCGTCAATCGTTCACTGTTACTATTTGAACAAACTTGCTCACTTGAATTATCAATCAATCCAAAGCTTTGTTGCAGCTCATAATCAGTTACCAACGAAACACAATGATTTCTAAATTCCAAAAACAATGGAACCAGTTGATCTTCTTCGACATTCAATTCTTCAGAAAGCCCAATCCTTGTCTCGATCAGCATTGGAAGTAAATTAACCATCTTCCAAAAGCCAGACGATCGATCTTTGATGATACAAGGGTTAGGATTTTGAATTAACCTATTACACATAGGATTAACCGCCAGGTTCATATTACCGCCCAAAGCTGTTTGATTACCAGTTCTTGCAGATCTGTAATGCTTTTTTGACCTGTTTTTTCCGGTAAAATTTCCAAATTCGTCATCGGCAGCGGAACTTGATTTCAAAAAACCACCCCATCTCTTTAAAGTTGAAAGTGAATTCCCAAATAAGTAAACTTAACCGACACCCCCTTAAATTTATCGTTTGATTGTTAAGTTACGATATAACTTGACTATACCATAACCCTAAAGCTATTCAAACCCTAAGCGCCCAGAGCTTGCAAAACATTCAACATTACATACGCAGGCCAGACAGCAGCCTTCAAAAGAGCTAATATAAAGCCCCAGAAGGTTTCTGATTGCTGATAAAAGTAAATTACCGCTCCAATATACGCCATGAATAATACGTAGCCCATCGGAGCTGCTTGGTTATTATTGACTACTTTAAGTGCGTTGAAATCTTTTGGCATAAAAATCCTTTATTAATATATTAATTATACAAAAATCACCGCTTCAATACAAAACCAAAAAAAGAGAGACACTTTCATGTCTCTCTCCTAGGAAGATTTGCACCAACAGATGTAACCTACTAACTAAATAACTTGTTAACTTAACTGAACTATCGAACTTGATCGGTTACATATAATGATAATGTGCTGTATCACTTGATCTTCCTATTACTATTTTAGCAAGTCTAGACTAGGCGGTCAATGTTTTTAGTGATTACGGTCGGGAGTAGATGATAATACTTAAAAAATACTAGATTGCTAGGGCTAGTAAATGCATTCGAGGAAGAAATTTAGGTCTTAGAATAGCTAAGGTCTTGCGATATATTCCAATACTGAGCTCCAATTTTCTAAGCGTGCTATGGAATCCTTATTATCGCGGACTTCTAGTCTTGACTCAACCGCAAGCTGAATTCTATGCGGGACAATATTTTTCATAAAATCGAGTACACTTATCTTATCATCAATAAAATGCGAAATCATCAATTGTTTTGCTATCGGAGCCTTTTCAAACTGTTCGCGGCAGAAATAAATATTTGAACGATTGAAATTTGTTTCATTAAAAAAGTTATGCTCATCAAACCATCTAATCATTCCTTTTTCCGCAAATTCTGGACACCTTGAGACGATAAATACACTCTCATTTCCGTATAGCTCAACTAGTTTTCCAATAGATTCGATGACATCTGGTAGCGCAGAACATGCAACAAACTCTTCCAGTGTGCCGCCTTCGATAGCTTTCGGTAAAATAACACCCATTATATCTATTCCAATATTTTTATTGACCATAACGAAAGTATACAGTTATTTCATTAAATACAAAACAAAAAAGACTTCCGAAAAAGTAATTTAAGTATAAGTATATTGGTTGGGATAAAGTGATTAGATCGCGTTCCGCGGTCAGATCCTGCATCCCCACGAGTCAGGCAAGTAAATATAATATTTGTCGACATTGCCTTTCAAAAGTTCGCTGGACTTTCTCGCCCGCGGATTAATTATTAATTTGGGATGGAGGGATATCGCCGGATTACCGGCTCCTTCTCTAATTCACGAAAAAATGTAAACACTTTTTCGTTTCACGTCGCTACGCCGAACCCCGCGAATATGTTTTGCTTTGCAAAACTTCGGGGGGTTCGGATCCCTGCAGCCTAGTTATAGAAAAAGACCGAGCAAATGCTCGGTCTTTTTTTATGGCTGGGATGGAGGGATTCGAACCCCCGAATGCTGGTACCAAAAACCAGTGCCTTACCACTTGGCGACATCCCAATATTTATAATGCTATATCATTTTAACATACTAATACTTGCTTTTTTGGTAGCCTGTATCAAAAACCATGTCACAGTAAAATTCATTCTGAATTTTCTGCGGTCACATCCTGCGACCCCGCAAGTCAGGCAAATAAATATAATTTATTTGTGACGTTGCCTTGCAAAAAGCCACTGGCTTTTTTCACCCGTCTCAACTTACTTGAAACATAGTTTCAAATCAGTTTCCGACCTTGCAGATTGCCGCTGGCAATCTTCACCTTACCGCTTGGCGACATCCCAACATAGGTCTGATAAAATAATCAGCACCCCAAATTGTACACTAAATGGGGTGCCGACTCAATAGAAATTGCTTATTATAGGTTATTTCTTAAAATTAGGCTTAATCTCGAACAAGATATACGAACCAATAGCGAGCGAAATAGTCGCAGAAACAATAGCGCCGATCATAGAAATAATACTAAATGATAACACTCCGTTCACAACAACGAAGGCAACGCTGACGATAATCGCCAAAAACATCAAATCCCAACCTTTTTTTTCGAAAGCTCGTAGCGGTTTAATTGATTTAGCCATAAAGATCATAGACACAACAAGCGCAGCTATAGAAAATAGCGACTGTATTAACCACCAAATTCCTGGATTATATACATAGCTATAATAACCCATAAATGACGTCGTAACCGTATATGCAGCGATAACACCACCAATTATCGTAATTATACTCAAGCCCATCAAAACAGCACTAACTGCAGTTAATATCCAAAAATTGTCAGATAGCCACTTTATTGCATCAACCGGCATTTTTGGCAGCGGTTTTAATAGTTTTTCAATTTCAGTTTGAATCTTGTCTATTGCTAACATACATTCTCCTAGTTATAGCTTAATAATAGACCCGAAAATCCTGGAATGCAATATTAAATATTAATTGCTCTTTCGATCAGCAAAATCAGGCCACATCCCCCAACTTGACAGAGCTATCAACGCAACAACTACCGTAAAAGGCAATAACATCCAAATAGATATAAACCAATCACCTAAAGTATTCAAAGATTTGACACAAGTAATCGCCCAACACCACAGAAATAGCCAAATAGCCATCACTAACCAGCTACTAACCATACTGCAGAATCGCATAGCAATACTCAGGCTCATGCCTAACAAAAATGGCAAGGAAAAAACCTCGAGCACTATAACAAAACACACCAAAAACGTCGCGAATCCAGCACCGCCTGGAATATTTAGTCCTATAACAATATTCAAAAAATCATCTAACAAATAAAGTTGCCCTAATGACACAATTATAAATATTGCCGCCAAGATTATCGATACAATGCTAATGTAATTATTCTTTGGTTTTTTTGGATTAGTAATTCTTGCTAAAATACTCATATTTCAAGTATAAGCTATATTTATATATCCACAATGTTGTCTTTTTTAATATTACGCTTGCGCTTTTTGAATAATTAAGCTAAAGTAACTTTAAGCGAAAATTGCAAAAACAAACATAATTTCAACAAAAACAAAATATGTTGTAATTCATCGCTCTACGATAAACCACCACAACAGTAAACCCCGTCGCTTGGCGGGGTTTATCCTTTTTCAAATTAAAAACCCGACATTACGTCGGGTTTTCTTCATCGTTAGTTGTCGTCGGTGTTAAAACTCAGATATCCGTGTTGATTCAAGGAATTATACATCCCATTCACCGTACGGTTTTCTTTGACCATATTAGCCGAAAACTCAAAAATTTCAGTCTCTGAGCCTCTAGCATGATTAGGTAAATCAATGATTTGAAACTCATCACAAGCTTCTACCTTGCCGCAACTGCTGTGTGTTACAAAAGTAATACATTCAGATGATCCGTCCTCATAACTTTGAAAAGATGACGACATTTCTTCTTTTGTTGGACCAGAAACAATGACAAAAATTTTTATGCCCAATAAGAGCACCCCCTAAAATGAAGATTTCCTACGATAAATCATAGGATAAATAATATAATACTACTTTTATAACAATTAGTCAATCGAGCTTGTGGCTTTTATCGAATTATCGGCACGCCATTTTGCAATTTCGGCATGATTACCGCTCAGTAGCACTTTTGGAACTTCAAGCCCCCTAAAAACTTCTGGTCTTGTATATTGCGGGAACTCTAATGTTTCACCATCACTAAAGCTTTCAATCAAAGTGCTCGATTCACCGCCTAAAACACCTGGTATTAATCTGACAACACTATCGATAATCGTCATAGCAGGTAGTTCACCACCAGTCAAAACATAATCCCCAATACTAACTTGTTCATCAACTAAACTCAAAATCCGTTCATCATAACCTTCATAGCGGCCACAAATAAAGATATAGCTATTTTTGCTGTCCGACCATTCTTGCGCCAGAGCTTGTTTCCATCGCTTTCCGCGCGGCGTCATGATAACAACCTTCGCATCAGGGCAATAGGTTTTGGCATCCTCTACGGCACTAAAAAGCGGTTCAGGCATCAATAGCATCCCATCGCCGCCACCATACGGAGTGTCATCAACTCTTTTTCGCTGACCCAAACCAAAATCCCGCAAATTCACCATTCTAAATTCAACCGCACCACACTCTTGAGCCTTCCACATCATGGAATTATTCAAAACGCCGTCAAACATCTCTGGGAATAAAGTTATCACTTGAATTTTAATCATTAACACCTACTATAAAATATTTTCCACAAAAAAACCACCCTTTTAAGGTGGTGGTTTCTCTGACATATAAATCTCTCAACAATTATATTGTTGCTCGCATAGAGCTTTTGTCATCTGTTCTCGCAGTTCAGAGTGTTTCGTCTGTAACTGCTAATGATTATATATCTAGGTCGTCTAGTTCTGCAAGCGCTTCACGAGTCTTTTTTGAGTATTCGCTAGCGTTTTCCACAGGCTCATCTGTTGAGTTTTTCACAGGCTCGTCTGTTGCAGTATCTGATGACGTAGTATAGTTTTCACGATCTTCATCATTATTAACGATTTTTAGGTTATACCTAGCATCGTTCTTTGTTCCAAGCGCCCTTAGGAGTGTTCGTAAACTTTGCGCAGTCACGCCACGTTTACCAATAACACGTCCCAAATCTTCTGGGTTTACAGTAAGCGTCAACAGTACGCCCTTTTCGTCAATTAACCGTTCGACAGCAACGTCATCCGGATGTCCTACAAGTGATTTCACGATATATTCTATGAATTGTTGGTCTATTGTCGTCATAATTGCCCCTCCGCCATTAACCGCTAAATTATTGTAGTTATAATTGTATCACGAATAAGCTTAGAAAAAACTAAGCTTCGTCCGCAGTTTCAACAACTTCTTCTTTTGGCTGGTTCTTGCGAAGTTTGTCAGCGTTTTTGATAGCTGAAGTTTTTACAGTTGCTTTTTTAACCCAGTTTGGCAATTTTACGCCAGCTGTTTCAAGCATTTTTGCAACACGAGCAGTTGGTTGAGCGCCGTTGTCTAAGTATTTTTGAGCTACTTCAACTTGGATTTTTGATTCTTTAGTATGTGGATCAAATGAACCAACATAAGCAACAACACGGCCACTTGATGGGTGTCGTTGTGATTCTTGAACTGCTACACGGTACATAGCGTGACCTTTACGGCCAACACGTTGCAAGCGAATTGCTAACATATATAAATTATTTCCTCTTTATTAACTTAAAAATTATTTTATTCTCGGATAAGTTTACACTGTTTTTGTCAATTAGTCAATCTGTTAAGCATTACAAATTACAATACTTGACTAAATTATTATTTTATACTATAAATATATTTATCGATTTTGAAATAAATTATTTCGAAGCCCTTTTCAAAAAATCCCAGACACCCACTACAAGGAGGCTTGAATTATGAAGAAAACCCTGGCAGTTTTATTAATTCTAACTTTCGCAATTTCGTTACAGACAAGTGTAGTATTTGCAGAAAGTTCGCTTCCCAGTCCATCAAATTTTAGGGATATCGGAACTACAATTTGGGCATTTGAAACAGCAAAGATTGACACGTCGCATCTATCGTCTTTTTTGGATGTTGAAACAGGTCTAAGTTTTAAATATCCAGACGACTGGACTTTGGATATCAGTAGTAATATTGTCAATAAATCCAATAGTGTTCGTGTAAAAACGAAAGTTATCGGCATAACTTCGTCATCCCGTATGTATTCAATGAGTTTTACAGAAATCAAAGATACCGGCTTCACAATCGAAGACAACATCGGCAATATCTATATGTATTTCTCCGACAATCTCTGGATGATCAAAAGTAACAATGAACCAAAATCAACAAATCCAATCATTAATAATGAATCTGACATTAAAAATGGATACGAAATCGTTGGTTCGGTTGTTATAAAGTAATAACCAGCCAAAACACCGTCGCAGAGCAATCTGCGACTTTTTATTTGTCCAGATTTCGCTTTGCGTATTCTTCTAGGGCTAGTTGTGCGGCCTTTTGTTGAGCAACTTGCTTGCTTGGACCATCACCAGTTCCCATTAATTTGTCGCCGACAAAAACGCCAAGTGTAAAAATCTTGTCGTGGTCAGGACCAACTTCACTCAAAACACGATATTGCGGAGTTTGACCATCAATTCGCTGTGAAACTTCTTGCAAATGAGATTTTGGATCACGCCAACTGCCAGTTTCAAGGATTTCATCTAGTCTGCTAATGATATTATCCTTGATGAATTTTTCGGCGTCCCCGTAGCCGCGCTCCAAATAAATTGCGCCCGTCACAGCTTCAAAAGCATTTGCCAAAATCTGTTGTCTTGCCCTATCGCCGCCTTGTTTTTCACCACGACTCATGCGAAGTAACGGTTCA
>CAZNQY010000010.1:0-26699 GCA_964575635.1 uncultured Saccharimonas sp. (SeqCode)
GATTGGTATTGAAAACTAAAATGCAATATTAGAATAACTATTATGCTAATATTATTATATGAAAAGAAATATAAATGGTTTTACTATCGTTGAATTACTTGTCGTGATAGTTGTTATTGGAATTTTGGCAGCGGTTACTATAGTTTCTTATTCTGGTATAGTCCAAAGAGCGACAGTAGCTATGCTGCAATCTGATCTTGCTAATGCAGCTAAGCAGCTTGAATTATTAAAGGTTATGGATGATCAATATCCACAAAATTTAACGTCAGCGGGGCTGAAATCTAGTCAAAATACCACCCTAAGTTATAGTTATAAGGGTGCTGGTTTGTATTGTCTATCTGCTACGAGTACTAATAACACTAGTTATTTTATAACAGCAACTAATAAGATTCCGGCACTCGGTAGCTGTCCTATAGAACCGTTGATTGCGCAATGGGGTGGTCCATTAACCGAGGAAGGTAACTCTGTTGCTGGAACGAGCGATGGCGGATACGTAATTACTGGAATGACGATGAGTTTTAGCGGTTCGGAGGATGCATATATATCAAAGTATGATTCACTCGGTGTTTTGCAGTGGAATAAAACTTGGGGTGGAACGAATAGTGATAGATCTAATGCGATAATACAGACTAGCGATGGCGGATATGCGTTGACTGGCAGGACATCAAGTTTCGGAGCTTCCAGCGATATGTTTTTGGCAAAGTTCACTTCCGACGGTACTTTATCGTGGAGTAAAACCTGGGGCGGTGCGTCGAACGATGAAGGCTATGACCTAAAGCAAACTAGCGACAACGGATATATTATTACAGGTCATACGTATAGCTATGGCGGAGTAGGATTTAATAGCGTCCTTTTGGCAAAATATGACTCTGTTGGCACATTATCGTGGAGTAAAACTTGGGGTAGTAATGGGGCGGATATGGGTTATTCGGTTATTCAAACTAGTGACGGTGGTTATGCTGTGGCCGGCCAGTCTGCTAGTTTTTCTGTTGGTTCGGTTGATTTTTTCCTAGCAAAATATACTAGTGCTGGTGTTTTTTCTTGGAATAAAACATGGGGAGGGGTAAGTGGAGAGAATCCTATGGGTATGTCGTTAATTCAGGTTGCAGACGGTGGCTATATTCTTTCGGGTTGTACTGTTAGTTTTGGGGCCGGTGGTTGGGATGCTGTTATTGTTAAGTATAATAACGCCGGAGCTGTGTCATGGGTAAAAACTTGGGGAGGATCCAGTGATGACTATGCGGCTGGTTTATCGATCGCAGACGACGGTAATATTGTCGTAGGCGCTACGACTATTAGTTTCGGAGCTGGTAGTTGGGATTATGCTTTGGTAAAGTTGAACATAAATGATGGTAGTCTTATCTGGGATTCTACGTGGGGTAATTCGGGAGGTAATTGTGCGAAGAAATCTGCAATAACTACGGATGATGGCTTTGTTCTAGTGGGTGATAGCGACGGCGATATGTTGTTTGTGAAGTTTGATAATGCTGGACAGATAGGCAATTGTTCGTCACCTGGATGTCAAGATCCTAGCGCTACTGTAACTAATGCATCAATTACCGGAGTTACAACTCCTTCCGCAACCATGACGTCACCAACGGCTGGAGTTTCTAGTCCAAGTGCGACTATAGCAACTCCGTCGGCAACAGTTACTGTACTACTTTCGAGATAATTTTCGATTAACTGGTTGTTACCGTTGAATGTCTCTGCTTCGAAATAAACGTTAGCGTTATGTTATAATAAAAACTAATAATTAGACAAAGAGGATAATAGGGTGAGATATCAAATTTGTGTATCAGGTGCGGCATCGGGCGAAACAGTCGAAGCAGCACATCAATTAGCTTACGACCTTGGTGTTGCAATTGCTAAAGCTGGTAAAACTTTAACAACTGGCGCAACTGTGGGTTTGCCCTGGTTTGCTGCCAAAGGTATGTGCAGTGTGTCTGATCGAAAAGGATTGTCTATTGGATTTTCTCCAGCAAGCTCATTTCGTGAGCATGTTTCGGTTTATAAACTGCCGACTGTAGAATTTGATTATATTAATTTTACGGGCATGGATTATGTTGGTCGTAATGTCCACTTGGTCCGTAGTAGTGACGCTATCATCAGTGTTGGTGGACGCATGGGTAGTTTGCATGAGTTCGTAACGGGAATCGAAAGCCATAAAGTTATCGGAGTTTTGCTTGGTAGCGGTGGACTTGCGGACTTTATTCCAGCTCTTATCCAAAAACTCGAAAATCCAGAAACCAAGAACATTATTTTTGACACTAACCCAGAACGTCTAGTCCTAAAGATAGTCGCAGCCCTCGATCAACATTACAAAGATTTCAAACATGACGGCACCGATAGCTATGTCAGTCACGAAAACGTTAAGTGGGGCTGATTCGATTAGCCTGTAATTGATTATATAAAGTAGTATAATAGTCCAGATGGAGCAAAAATTTCGTCTAGAGACTAAATATCAACCAACTGGTGATCAGCCGCGTGCGATCGCCCAGTTAGTTGCGGGTTTAGAATCTGGTGAAAAAGAGCAAACACTTTTGGGCGTGACAGGATCAGGCAAAACTTTTACTATGGCAAACATTATTGCCAATCGCCAAGTTCCGACGTTAGTACTAGCGCATAACAAAACTCTGGCCGCACAACTCTATAGCGAGTTTAAGGCATTCTTCCCTGATAACGAAGTTCATTACTTCGTGAGCTACTTTGATTACTATCAACCTGAAGCCTATATGGCCAGCAGCGATACTTATATCGAAAAAGACAGTAAGATTAATGACGAAATTGATCGTTTACGTCACGCTGCGACCATGGCGCTATTAACCAGGCGTGATACGATTATCGTCGCAAGTGTTAGTTGTATTTATGGAATTGGTTCACCTGATGATTATTCAACGATGTCGATTAATATTAAGGTCGGGGAGCGCCGTTTACAAGATAAATTCGTCCGATTACTGACCGACATTCAATATCATCGTAACGATATTGATTTCCATCGTGGAACTTTTAGAGTGCGCGGTGATATTGTCGATGTTTTCCCGGCTGGTAGTGATATGGCATATCGAATTGAGTTTTTTGGCGATTTAGTTGAGCGAATTACGCGGATTGACCCACTTACTGGCGAAATTACGGCAAAACCGAGTGAAATATCGATATTCCCAAGCAGTCACTATGTTACGCCAAAAGAAAAATTAGCTCATGCCATTGAAGGTATTAAAAAAGAATACGCTAGTCGTATGGAATACTTCGAAAAGCACGACAAGCTCCTAGAAGCTCAGCGACTGTCACAACGCACAAAGTACGATATCGAGATGCTAGAAGAGACTGGTTTTGTAAAGGGCATCGAAAATTACAGCCGCTATTTGACGGATCGTGAACCAGGTGAACAGCCAGCGACCTTGATGGACTATTTCCCAGACGACTTCTTGTTATTAGTTGATGAAAGTCACATGACATTGCCGCAAGTTCGGGGTATGTATAATGGTGACCGCGCCCGAAAAGAGGTTTTGGTAGAATATGGTTTCCGTTTACCATCAGCTCTAGATAACCGACCGCTTACTTTTAATGAATTTAACGGACATATTAACCAGGCGATTTATGTATCGGCCACTCCTAGTGAATACGAATTGACACATAGTCCAGCGCCAGCCGAACAAATTATTCGTCCAACTGGATTAGTTGACCCAAAAATTAGTGTTCGTCCGACCAAAAACCAGATTGATGACTTGATTTTTGAAATCCGCGATCGTGTCAAAACTGGACATCGCGTACTTGTTACGACCTTAACTAAGCGTATGGCCGAAGATTTATCGACATATTTGCAAGAAATGAATATCAAAACCGCCTATATTCACAGTGAAGTAGATACGATGGAGCGTGGCGATATTTTGCGCGATTTACGTTCGGGCGTTTATGATGTATTGGTTGGAATTAACTTGTTACGTGAAGGTTTGGACTTACCAGAAGTCAGTCTAGTGGCGATTATGGATGCCGACAAAGAAGGCTTTTTGCGCAGTGCTGGCGCTTTGATCCAGACAAGCGGTCGTGCCGCCCGACATGTCAACGGTAAAGTTATTATGTATGCCGATCGAATGACCGATTCTATGCGAAAAGCTATCGGTGAAATGAATCGACGTCGCAGTGTTCAGGTTGCTTACAATACCGAACATGGAATTACCCCTGAAAGTATCGCCAAAGAAATCGGCGAAGGGCTCCGCGCTATTATTCCGAAAAAACCAGATGATTCTAAAAAACTTAACCTGAAAAAGATTCCAAAAGAAGAATACCCGTCAATTATTCGCGAATTATCCGCGCAAATGGATATGGCTAGCGCTAACCTAGAATTTGAAAGAGCTGCCGATCTGCGCGATCAAATCGCCGAGATTAAATCAAAGATGTAGTTTTTGATCGATACTTTATTAGCTTTGCGCAGCTATTACGCTCATGTTAATATATCAGTATATGAAAAGATCAATAAGTAATCTCAAAGCCTTCACTATTGTCGAGCTTTTAGTAGTAATCGTAGTAATCGGTATTTTGGCCGCTATAACTATAGTTTCCTATTCTGGGGTCGCAAATAAAGCGATTACGGCTAGTATTAAAAATGATCTTGATAATAATCTTAAAATGTTAAAAATGTATCATATAGATCATGGCTACTACCCGTCATCATTGGATTCAAATTATTGTCCAAATGCTCCAGATATAGATAATAAATATTGCTTAAAAGCTATGACTGGTGCAACATTGTCATACTCTGGCGGCAATCAGACGTTTACATTAATAGATACCCATACGCAAACAACAATCTCTTATCAGATTACTGAATCTGGTGAGTCTGGTTTATACGTACCTAGTTATGTAATGGCTTGGGGAGGAAAAACCGGTGACGACAGGGCGGCCGCAATAACAGCTAGCACTGACGGAGGTTATGTTATCGCAGGTTATGCACAGAGCTTTAGTGGTGCTTTTATCGCTAAATATACTTCTTCGGGGGTGTTGTCTTGGAATAGAATATGGGGCAGTACTGGCGGATCGATAAAATCAATAGCAACATCGTCCGATGGTTGCTATATAGTTACGGGCGTCACTAATAATTTTGGCGCGGGTAATATTGATGCTTTTATAGTTAAATTCGATTCTACTGGCAGTTTGCTTTGGAGTAAAACATGGGGCGGAACCGGTGATGACGGGGCAAATGCCGTAATAGTAGTTAAAGACGGTGGTTATGTGATTTCTGGAGAAACTAGAAGCTTCGGGTCTGGTTCTCGTGATATATTTTATGCAAAGTTCACAGTTGATGGTGAATTATCGTGGAGTAAAACTTGGGGCGGTAGTAGTCATGAATACGTGGGGTCTTTAGCATCTACTGATGACGGGGGTTTTGTTGTTGCAGGAAAAACCAGTAGCTATCAGGATACTATTAGCGGAGATGCATTTCTTGCTAAATTCACTTCTGATGGTACTTTGTCCTGGAATAAAACTTGGGGCGGTTATAGTGCTGATTCTGCAAACAGAGTAATAATAACGGCAGACGGTGGTTATGTCATTGCTGGTCAGACTTATAGTTTCGGTGCAGGAGGTTACGATGCATTTCTTGCTAAATTCACTTCTGATGGTACTTTATTATGGAATAAAACATGGGGTGGCTCTAGTTTTGACGTAGTAAATGGTATAACCGCAGCTACTGACGGTGGCTATGTAATTGTTGGATGGACTACTCTTGGAGCGGGTGTTTATGATGCTTTTTTGGTCAAGTTTTCTTCTGACGGTAATTTATCATGGAATAAAACATTTGGTGGAAGTAGTTCAGATTATGGTAACGATATAATAACACTTCCTGACGGTGGTTATATAGTTGCAGGGGAGACTGCGAATTATGGTGCTGGTAATTATGATGCTTTGATAGCAAAATACAAATCTGACGGTGATATAAAAAACTGCACCACTCCAATGTGCCAAAGTCCAACTGTAGCTGTTTCGTCGCCTGTCGCTACAGTTACGTCGCCAACTGCCGGCGTTACGTCGTTTTCCGCAACAATCACTACGCCATCAGTTACAATAACGATACCGCCTGCTATATCTACGCCTATAGTGTCGGCACTATAAATATATGCATCAGTTATCTATGCGGCTATTGTAAAAATAACAGTAGTGTGATACAATTATATTAATGCATTCGAAATGCTAGGGCCTGTTTCAAAGACGAGCGCACCTGTGACATAATATACTCACTCAACTTTGTATATAGGCGCTACCACCGAATTAATCTCTTATTTTCTATATTGCATTCATATTATTCATAAAACATGAAAGGCTATTTTTAATGGCATATTATCAAAAGGGCCGTGGTGATTCACGCCCAAACAACAATAACAGTTCACGCCCAGCAGGCGGACGCAGCGGTCAAGGCGGCGGTTTTAACCGTGGTCGAAGCGGCGGCGGTGGCGGCGGACGACGCGGCATGAACAAAAAGTACATCGACCCAAACAAATTTATTAACCGTGCAGTTGAAAAAGCTGAAGAAGTCGTTTACGAATCAAAGCACAAATTTAGTGACTTCCCATTCGGCAACCAATTACAATCAAATATTCAACGAAAAGGCTATGAAGCTACTTCTCCGATTCAAGATCAAGCGATTCCGCATATTATTGACGGCCGCGACGTAGTTGGACTAGCTAACACTGGTACTGGTAAAACAGCAGCTTTCTTGCTTCCTATTATTGAACGCCAAACTGGTATTAACCTACGACCAAGTGTATTGATCCTTGCTCCAACTCGCGAACTTGCTCAACAAATCGACGAACAATTCCGCCAATTTAGCGCTGGTTTGAATCTTTACTCTGCATTAGTCGTCGGTGGTATGCCAATCGAACGTCAGATCCGCGATATTCGTCGCCGTCCACACTTTGTTATTGGTACTCCTGGACGTATTAAAGACTTGATCAACCGACGTGTTTTGACACTTGAACATATTAATACTCTAGTTCTTGACGAAGCTGACCGTATGTTAGATATGGGCTTCCTACCCGATATCAAAACTATCGTTGGTGGTATTTCTCCAGAACGCCAAACATTGTTCTTTAGTGCAACTATTACTCCTGAAATTTCAGTACTTGTTAATAGTTTCCTAAATGACCCCGTTACTGTATCTGTTCGTACTAGCGAAACTAACGAACATATCGAACAAGACGTAGTTCGCGCTACTGACAAAGCTCACAAACTTGAATTATTAGTCGAACTTCTTGAAAAAGAAGCGTTTGATAAGGTCCTAGTCTTTGGTGAAACTAAATTTGGTGTTCAACGTCTTTCTGATCACCTAGATAACAGCGGTATTCCATCAATTGCGATTCATGGTAACAAGAATCAATCTCAACGTGCTCGCGCATTGAAGCAATTCAAAGATGGCCGCGTTCGCGTAATGGTGGCAACTGACGTTGCGGCTCGTGGGCTAGACATTCCAAATGTTTCACACGTTATTAACTTTGATACGCCTCAAACTTACGAAGATTACATTCACCGCATTGGCCGAACAGGTCGTGGTGGTGCAACTGGAATTGCGTTGACGTTTATTGAATCTCGACGCTAAGATATCTAATCGATTCTCGGAAGACTAGGTAGTTTACGCTACCTAGTTTTTTTTATTGTCAAAAATATTTAATACCGTTCGTTTTTGGCGTATAATGATCTATATGACACAGATAACTCGCGAAGAAGTATTACATTTGGCGCAACTTTCCAATCTGGAGCTTGCCGATCAAGAGATAGAAAAATTACAAACTGACATCAGCAACATTCTTGAGTATGTCGGACAACTTGACGAATTAAACACTGATGGAGTAGAGCCTACCTATCAAGTAACTGGCCTTTCGAACGTCTGGCGCGAAGATGTAATCATCGATTATGGTATCGAGCGCGAGAAATTATTAGAATTATCAATTGAACCAACCGACAATCAAGTGAAAGTACCAAAGGTTTTATAAAATATGATTAGTATTTCAGAGATAAAAGACAAAATTAAGTCTAGTTCAGCTCGATCAGTGATATTAGAAGCGATCGCAAAAGCTAAGGCAATTGACGAGCATAAAGCTGTCCTAAGTTTGATCGAAACTCGCGCGCTTGAACGAGCTGATATGGTAGATAGCGGCAAAATTACAGGACGGCTTGCTGGTGTACCATTTTTAGTCAAGGATATTTATTTGGCATTTGGTGCTCCAACGACCGCTGCTAGTAAAATGTTGGAATTTTTTGAATCACCAATTCAAGCTGCGGCTGTTGAAAAACTCGAGGCCGAAGGTGCAATTTGTATCGGCAAAACTAACCTAGATGCTTTTGCGCATGGTGGTAGTACCGAAAACTCAGCTTTTGGTCCAACTTCAAACGCCAATGACAAAACTAAAGTAGCAGGCGGTAGTAGTGGCGGTTCAGCAGTCGTCACAGCGCTTAGTGTCGTACCTTTTGCGTTAGGTAGTGATACTGGCGGTTCAATTCGTCAGCCAGCTAGCTTTAACGGTGTGATTGGCGTAAAGCCAACTTATGGAACCGTAAGCCGTTTTGGTGTTGTTGCTATGGCAAGTTCGACTGATACTGTCGGTACTTTTGCTGGAAATGCCGCTGATGCCGAAACTATTATGGATGTAATGGCGGGTCGAGATGCTCGCGATATGGTGACTTTGCCTGATTTCTTCAGGATCGAAGAAGCTGCGCCAACTCAAAAAAGAATCGGTCTAATCCGTGAATTCATGGGTGATTCAGTCGAAATCGGTGTACGTAATCAAGTAAATAATTATGTAGAAAGACTACGAGCAGCTGGACATATTGTCGAAGATGTCGACCTAAAGATGGCGAAATATGCAATCGCAGTTTATTACATCGTTGTTATGGCTGAAGTTAGTAGCAACTTGGCTCGATTTGATGGTATCCGTTATGGACACCGCACTGAAACTCCAAAAACTTTGAACGAACTTTACGGTAAATCACGTGACGAAGGTTTTATGGCCGAAAACAAGCGTCGTATTATGATCGGCAGTTATGTTCTATCCAGCGGTTATTTTGACGCTTATTACTTAAAGGCTCAAAAGGCCAAGACTTTGTTGATCCAAGAATTTAATAAATTATTCGAAAGCTATGACTTACTGATCTGTCCAGTTGCCCCAACAGTTGCTTACGGCATTGGCGAAAACGACACCGACCCAGTTCGAATGTACTTGGGTGATGCTATGACTGTTCCGCCATCACTTGCGGGACTTCCAGCTATTAGTGTTCCAGCGGGCGTAAACGAAGATAATATGCCAGTTGGCGTGCAGCTAATTGGTCCAATGCGTAGCGATGCAATGTTATTGTCACTTGCTAAATCGATGGAGAATAAATAATGGAAAATGTTACTGTTTTAGTATTTTTCTGCTTGGCTGTAATTATAGTTGGATTGTTGGTTTTCATAGCAATTTGCTTGGGTAAAAAGCAAAAAACTCTAAATGTCGAATATTATCGAGCTCAATGTTTGAAAAACGAACATACCTTAAAAAAAGATGAACCAACCAGTTTTTCTTTGGCGGTATTAAATGCTGATAAACTCGTCGAACAGGCGATGAAAGAAAAAGGTATGTCGGGTCAAACTATGGGTGAAAAACTTAAAAGTTCACCAAAAAGTTTCAGTGACATTAACGGTCTGTGGACTTCACATAAACTTCGAAACCGAATTGCCCACGAACCAGACGTCACAGTTAGTTATGACGAAGCAAAAACCGCTTTGATGCAATTTCGAAAAGCACTAAAAGACCTAGGAGCTATCTAAGATGATAAACGATGAAATACTAGCCAAATATGAAATGACAATCGGTATCGAGTGTCACGTGCAGCTGGCGACAAAAACCAAATTATTCAGTGGTGCTGATAACGATGCTCGTGACAAATCACCAAATAGTGTCGTTAGTCCAATTGACTTTGCCTTGCCTGGAATGTTGCCGGTTTTGAATCACCAGGCGGTTAAATTAGCAGTTCGTGCTGGTAAAGCACTGGGTAGCAAGATCGCCAATGTTAGTCGTTTTGATCGCAAACATTATTTTTATCCTGACCTCCCAAAGGGATATCAGACAACTCAGATGTATCAGCCGATTATTTTAGCTGGCTTGGTTAAAGCTCCGCTCGAAGACGGCACTGAAATTGAAGTTCGTGTTCATCATGCTCATATGGAAGAAGATGCTGGTAAATTGACACACTTTAGCGGACACAGCTTGGTTGACCTAAACCGTGCAGGTACTCCACTGATCGAAATTGTATCCGAACCAGACATTCACTCGGCAGCTGGCGCAAAAGCTTATGCGACCGAACTTTATAATCTGATGACTTATGCGGGTGTTACTTTAGGTGATCTTTATCATGGAAATATGCGTTTTGACGTTAATATTTCTGTTGCCTTGAAGGGTTCATCAACTCTCGGTAAACGTGCCGAAGTTAAAAACTTGAATTCTTTCCGTAGTGTCGAACGTGCGGCCGAATACGAATTCCGCCGTCAAGTTGAATTGATCGAAAAAGGCGAAGCGGTCGTGCAGGAAACTCGTGGCTGGGATGATGCTAAACAACGCACGACCAGCCAGCGCAGCAAGGAAGACGCTCAGGATTATCGTTACATGCCTGATGCCGATGTACCACCGATTGTTTTGTCTGATGCCGAGATTGCCGAGATTCAAG
Organism: uncultured Saccharimonas sp. (SeqCode); assembly: GCA_964575635.1. Classification (GTDB taxonomy): domain Bacteria; phylum Patescibacteriota; class Saccharimonadia; order Saccharimonadales; family Saccharimonadaceae; genus UBA1547. Next base: position 10,690 of record CAZNQY010000010.1, read on the forward strand.
CCGAAGTGCCACGATTACCTGGTGAATGGCGAACTATGCTCCGCTCATTTGAATTGGATCATTCGCAGATTGAAACTTTGATTGGCGCCGAAAACGATTACCGATCATTAGTTGATCTACTCGGCATGATTGAACAAGCTACTAGCGACCCTAAAAAAGCAAAATTTATTGCAATTTGGAATGTAAATAACTTTATTCCAATACTTCGCGACAACTTTGATAAATTAAAAAATCTTGATTTTTATAAACTCGAATCTGTTATTTACGATTTAATCAGTGAGAACAAACTTAGCTCGACTAATGCTAAATTACTATTTAGCGATTTAGTACTAGGCGAATCTTTGACGGATGATATCGAAGGCTATGCTAATCAAAAAGGCTATATCCAAATGACCGACGAAAGTGCAGTAATTGCCGTTGTTGAAGAAGTTTTGGCTGATCCGATTTGCGCAAAAGCAGTCGAAGATCTTAAAAACGGTAACGAAAAAGTTATCGGATTTATCGTTGGTCAAATCATGAAAAGATCAGGTGGCAAGGCAAACCCAGCTTTGGCTCAAAAGTTAATCAAAGAGAGGATTTAATAATATGGAACAACCAATCAAGGGCTTAAAGCAACCGACCAAGGCAATTATTTGTGCCGCAGGACTTGGAACAAGATTCTTGCCACAAACCAAAGCAATGCCAAAAGAAATGTTACCGATTATTGATAAGCCAGTAATTCAGATTATCGTTGAACAGGCCGTAAAAGCAGGTGTTACAGATATTATTATCGTAACTGGTAGCACAAAACGTTCAATCGAAGACCACTTTGATCGCAGCGACGAACTCGAGGCTGAACTTCGCGAAAAGGGTAAGGCTGATAAAGCTGACCAAATTAAAGCAATCGCCGAACTTGCAAACTTTGTCTATATTCGCCAAAAAGGAACGCCAAAAGGTAACGCTCGCCCAATTCTTAATGCGCAACACTTAATTAATGACGACGAACCATTCTTTGTATTCTTTGCGGACGACTTCTTCCGCGCTTCAACACCTTGGCCACTACAGCTAAAAGAAGCTTACAACAAAACTGGTAAATCTGTCATTTCACTAATCGAAGTTGATCGAAAAGATGCCGACAAATACGGTATGGCAGCGATCGGCGCACAATTATCTGACCGTGTATTCAAGCTAGACGGTTTGGTTGAAAAACCAGGTGAAGAAAAAACACCGTCTGCTTTCGCCTCGGTTGGGAGTTATTTATTAACTCCTGATATTTTGCCATTAATTGCCCAAGAAAAAACAGGCAAAGGCGGCGAGATTACACTAGCCGACAGTATCAACGAACTCGCACAAAACGACACGGTTTATGGTTGTTTTATTGACGGTGTTTGGCATGACACTGGCGACCAGTTGAAGTATCTACAGGCAGTTGTAGACGTCGCACTTGAAAGCGACAAATATGGCGAAGCGTTCAAGGACTATTTGCGCACTCGGCTCATCCGTTAGATCTTGAAATTTTATCAATATAGTGGTATGATATAAGTATAAGCTATTTAAAAACTAAAATTAAAGGAAAAATATGAGTTCAGCAGCAGAAGTTCTAGTCGTTATCTTGTCAATTTTTCTAGCATTCTTTTTGATACTCGGAATTACTTTGACTATTTATTTGATCAAATTGACACGTCAAATCAAAAAGGTTACAGATTCAGCTGAACGAACAGCGGAATCAATTGAAAGTACGGTTACGGGTTTTAGTAGATTAATATCTCCTATGGTTATGGCAGAGATGATCGCTAAGGCCGTAAAAGGGTTTAAAAATAAGAAACGAAAGGAAGATTAATTTATGTCAAAAGGTAAATTTGCAATCGGAGCTGCAATCGCAGCTACAATCGGAGCTGCAGTCGGCATTTTATTTGCTCCAAAAAGCGGTAAAGAAACTCGTGAAGAAATCAAAGCAAAAGCTTGTGATACTGCCGAAGATGTCAAAGAACAAGCCGACAAATACACAAAAGAGGCAAAAAAAGTTGTCAGTGAAGTAAAAACACGAGCTGAAGAAATGGCTGGTGAAACTCGTGAAAAAGTAGAAGAGCTTTCAAAAGAAGCTAAAGAGAAAGCAGTAGACCTAAAAGAGCGAACCGAAAAAGCTATTGAAGGCGCTAAAAAAGGCTTTAACTCCAAGAAATAATCACCGATTTTTCATAAATAACACACCAAAAGCATTAGCGGTGTGTTATTTTATTTATAGGAGAAATCAATGATCAAGCAAATTACTGGACGAATTACCAAAAAAGTCAAAAAGGATAATGAACGAGCGGCCAGGCATGAATTAATGGAAGAATTATTCCAGGATTTTAATCGTAGCCGATTGCAGGTTTATCGAATGAATTTTATTCGTGGTATCTTTTTTGGGTTAGGTACGGTAATCGGCGGTACGATTGTTGTGACGTTATTAATTTCGCTTTTGAGCAATTTTGTGGACTGGTTTCCATATATTGGCGAGTATCTAAAATTAGCAATAGAATCTATGCGTGCTGGCAAGTAGTGCGGTATACTATATAGATACATGGGGGTACAATTAAAGCCATCTGATTATGTGCATTTGCATAATCATACGCATTATAGTTTGCTTGACGGTCTGACGAAAATTCCAGACCTTGTTAATGCCGTCAAAGAACTTGGCATGGAAGCTGTGGCGGTGACTGACCACGGTACTATGTCTGGCATTATTGAGTTATATAAAGTAGCAAACGGAGCTGGAATTAAGCCTATCTTGGGGCTTGAAGCTTATATGGCAACACGGTCCCGTCACGATCGTGATCCATCAAAGGACAAAAATCGCTATCACATAACACTTCTGGCTATGAATAATCAGGGTTATGAAAACCTGATGAAATTAAGTTCGACTGCTAATTTGGAAGGTATGTATTATAAACCTCGTATCGATCACGAATTAATCGAGCTTTATCATGAAGGTTTGATTATTTTATCGGGTTGTGCAGGTGGTGAAGTGGCGTCAAAGATTCGCGAAGGTGATATTGACGGCGCGCGTCAGACGGCGATGTGGTACAAAAATATTCTTGGTGATCGATATTATCTTGAAATGCAAGATCATGGCCATCCAGAAGCGCCACGTTTTTGGGATGAGCAAAAAGTAGTTAATGACGAGTTGATGAGAATGTCGGTTGATTTGGATATCCCTTTGGTTGTCAGTAATGACGGACATTATTTAACTCATGCAGATCAGGATGCGCACGAGATTTTGTTGTGCGTAGGAACTGGTGCTTACTTGACCGACACGAAGCGTATGAGTCTTAAGGAATTTGACTTATATGTGACTGATCCAAACGATATTATCAAACGTTGGGGTGAATTATGCCCAGAAGCGATTACGAATACCAAAAAGATTGCTGATCGTTGCGACGTGAAACTAGAGTTGGGTCGAATTTTGATCCCGACTTTTCCGACTCCAGACAATAAAACCGAAAAACAGTATTTAGACGAACTGGTTTATCAGGGCGTTGCGCATCGTTACGGCGGAAAAACTTATGAAGAATCATCAAGTCTAACAATCGACGAGGCGAAGGCTTGTGTTGCGGACGATGTAATTGAGCGTACAGTTTACGAACTTAGCGTGGTGGATAGCATGGGCTTTAACGGTTATTTCTTGATCGTCCAGGACTTTATTAACTGGGGTAAAAACCAGGGGATTATCTTTGGGCCTGGTCGTGGATCGGCGGCTGGTTCGATTATTGCCTATGCCTTGCGTATTACCGACCTTGATCCGTTAAAGTACGGTTTGCTGTTTGAGCGTTTCTTGAACCCAGATCGTATTTCGATGCCAGATATTGACGTCGATATCCAAGATACACGTCGCGATGAAGTGGTGCAGTATTGTGCAAATAAATATGGCGAAGAACGTGTCTCTAACATCGTAACCTTTGGTAAAATGGCAGCGCGTGCGGCTGTACGTGACGTAGCTCGAGTTTTGCAAGTGCCATACGCCGAAAGTGACCGTCTGGCAAAACTAGTGCCACCACCAAATCAAGGCCGTCACATTCCACTCAAAGTTAGCGTCAAAGAAGACCCTGATTTGAAGGCTGCTTATGAAAGTAGCCCGATTACCAAAGAGGTATTTGACTATGCAATTCAACTCGAAGGTACGATTCGCTCGCACGGTGTTCACGCTTGTGGGGTAGTGATTGCGCCAGATAAATTAGTTAAGTATATTCCACTTGAAATGGCGCAAAAGGGTGTTGTTTCAACGCAGTTTCCGATGGGTCAAGTCGAGGATCTGGGATTACTAAAGATGGACTTTTTGGGTTTATCAAACCTTACGACTATCAATAATGCTTTGCGTATTATTAAAAAAGTTCATGGCGTAAAGATTAATTTGGGCGAGATACCACTGGATGATACGCCCGCTTATGAACTTTTGCAACGTGGTGATACTACAGGTGTATTCCAATTGGAGTCGGCTGGTATGAAACGTTATTTACGCGATCTTAAGCCATCAGTTTTTGACGATATTATCGCTATGGTGGCGCTCTATCGTCCAGGTCCGATGCAATTTATTGATAGCTTTATTCGCCGCAAACATGGCCAGGAAGAAATTACTTATTTGCATCCAAAGTTCGAGAATTCACTAAAACAAACGTATGGTATCTTGGTCTATCAAGAGCAGTTCATGCAGATTTCAAAAGAATTTGCAGGATTTACGGGCGGACAAGCCGATACTTTGCGTAAGGCGGTAGGTAAGAAAAACATTGATTTGATGCGCAAGGTAAAAGACGACTTCGTCAATGGCGCGGTGTCGTTTAGTGGCGCTGATCCAAAGATTGCCGATACTTTCTGGGGTCAACTAGAGGAATTTGCGAACTACTGTTTTAACAAGTCTCACGCGGCCTGTTACGCACTAATTGCGTATTGGACAGCCTATTTGAAAGCGCACTACCCAGACGCCTTCATGGCGGCTCTGATGACGGGTGATCACGATGACACCGACCGTTTAGCGATTGAAATCAACGAATGTAAGCATATGGGGCTCAAGGTTCTACCTCCTGACGTGAATGAGGGCTATGTAGAATTTGCGGTTGTACCAGACAAAAAAGCGATTCGTTTTGGCATGGAAGCGGTCAAAGGTGTTGGTACGGGAGCAGTCGAAGAAGTTTTGCGAGCTCGTAAAGAAGGCAAGTTCAAGAGTATCGAAGATTTTGCCAAGCGTGTTTCAACCAGTAAATTCAATAAAAAGGCTTGGGACTCATTAATCAAGGCTGGTGGCTTTGATTCATTGGGAGATCGCTCTGATCTGTTATTTAACCTAGAAACTATACAAGCCTTTGCGAGCAAATTACAGAAAGAGGCGGCAAATGGCCAAATCGACTTATTCGGCTCACTCGGCGATGCTGCACCGACTCATCCAACCGTAACTTTGATGCCAGCACCAGTTAAATACACCGAACGTGAACGTTTGACTTGGGAACGTGAGTTGATGGGGCTATATATCAGCGCCCATCCAATGGATGCCTATGATAAATATTTTGAGGAACAAACTCTGCCTTCCACTCAAATGACCCCTGATTTGGACGGTAAAAAAGCTACAATCGGCGGACTAGTATTAAAAGTGCGGACTATTATTACCAAGAGCGGCACCAAGATGGCTTTTGTTGGCATAGAAGACAAACACGGTGAAGCCGAAATTATTGTTTTCCCAAATCTGTACGAGCAAATTGGAGCTAAATTAGTTCAAGATGCAGTGATTAAGGCAACGGGCAAGATTAGCTCGCGCGATCGTGAAGGAAATTTGGGAACCGACGCCAAAATGATTGCTGATGAAATACAATTCCTATCTGATGGTGAATTAGCGTCGTATGAATCAACTGGTCGCAAAATGGAAAAGCCAAAAGGTGGCGGCACGGCCGTTTACGCGAAGCGCGTTAGTGCTCAACAGGCTAAAAATGCCGCCACTAGAGCCGCTCCAGTTGCCGCACCAACGCCAAAGCCAATTGCATCAAACCCAACTGTGATTGCTGATTATGTTATTAAGAAACTGTTTGTTCAGGTTAAAAATCCCGAAAATCACGAAGCCTTATTGTCGCTAAAGCAAGTTTGCGGCGATCATCCAGGCGTATCGGACATAATTTTAGTGGTTGGCGACGAGAAAAAATCAGCCATCAAGATGCCGTTTAGGGTTGATATATCAGACGCTTTGACCGAAAAACTAGTTTTAATCTTGGGTGAAGATTGCGTTGTCGTTAAATAGATAAAGCGTAGAGCGCAATACCAGTGGCGACACTGACGTTGAAAGATTCTTTTTTACCAACCATCGGTATTTCAATCAGATCATCACATTTATTGATTAATTCGCTAGTAATTCCATGGACTTCTTCGCCTAATAACAATGCGATTTTTGGTGGTGATTTATAATCATTCATCATTACGCTTCGTTCATTTTGTTCCAAACCTACTAATCGATAGCCAGCTTTTTTTAGCGCATCAAGATCGGGATTTTCTTGGTATTCAAAAGGTACCATTTTTTCGGCATCTAATGCGGTTTTGTGAATTTGATCAGTTAATTTGTCGGCAATATGAGGTAGGCGAGTATCATTAGGTAATCTGGGATAAGGGCTATAGCCGCTCAAAATAATCTTTGATACCCCAAAACCTTCGGCGGTGCGAAAAATTGCCCCAACATTATGCGTTGAACGAATATTGTGAGCAATAATGATAATTTCTGGCATTTAAGACTATTGTAACACTTTACAAAAACCTTGAGAGTGTTAAAATAACAGAAATGAGACCTATTGATAATACGGGCCAAATCACAGAAAAAGAAATTAGTGTTATTAAACGCGAGCTATCGACGGTTTTGTTGAAAAAAATCGAAGGTGATGTTGTTGAATTAGGTTGTTTTTTTGGAACAACCAGTATTCATATTTCTCGGATACTAATGAATTATCCAGAGCGCGAGTTTTATGTTTATGATTCTTTCGAAGGTTTACCAGAAAAAGTGAAAGAGGATGATAGTGCACTTGGGGTTCAATTCAAGGCAGGTGAATTATTAACGACCAAAAAGCAATTTATAAAAAACCTGACACAGGCAAAAGTAAAAATACCAAAGATCAAAAAAGCCTGGTTTGATGATTTGACCGAAAATGACCTGCCGTTCGAGATTGCCTTTGCTTTTTTGGATGGTGATTTTTATGAATCAATCAAAACATCCTTCAAGCTGATAGAAAAAAGTCTAGTTTCGGGTTCTATCGTTATTGTTCATGACTATAACAACGCTGCCTTGCCTGGTGCAAAAAAAGCAACTGATGAGTGGTTGGCAAAAAATAAACACAGCGTTCGTTTTGAACAGTCATTAGCAATTATCCAAATCTAGTTTAGCTATATAAAACGCTTGTGTTTTTTGATATGATTATTATCAATGGACGAAGATAAAATTCAAGCTAGTCGACGAGACGAAGACGAAAAAGCGGTTGCTGGTCGTTCTTCAATTTTGGGTATTCCGTATCTTGATGCAAGGTCAGTTGAAAACACGCTGCCATTAATCAAGGATATCTTGGATATTCCAACAATGTATCAAAATCATATTGTGCCACTTGTTGATGGACATGACGGTCAGGCTTGGCAATTTGGTGTTACGACACTTACTCCACAATCTTATATCCGCAAATTAACTCGTGAATATAATGATACAGGCCGCAATATTCAGTTTTTCTTGTTTAGCGAGAACGCTTTCAAGGTATTTATGGCACGCTTTGATCCTGTGATTAAGGTCGTCCATGATGACATAAAAATCGCTAACGAAGGCGATAGTGACACTTTTGAAGATGTCAGCAAGACCTTAAATGCCGTTGGTAGTGACGAACTGCTGGACTATTTAATCGTACAAGCTGATAAATTAAATGCCAGCGATATTCACATCGAAAACCAGCGTAAATTCATTCGGGTACGTATGCGTGTTGATGGTGTTTTGCACCCAGTAGCTAATATCGAAAGTGATCGATATCGAGTTATTTTGGGATCGCTTGCATCACGCGCAAATATTTCGACTGCCGCAAGTACCGCTCAATCTGGTCACATGCAAAAAGAAATTACTAATAATGGCGTTACCAAGCTTTTGAATCTACGTATCGAAATGGTCCCGACAATGTATGGTCAAGATTCGGTGCTTCGTTTATTTAACTTCGATGAATCGATGTTGAATTTGGACCGTTTGGGCCTAGCGAAGCGCGAGAAGGACGAAATTGACAGTGTAGTGTCGCACCCACGCGGCATGGTCCTAATGGTTGGTCCAACTGGTAGCGGTAAATCAACGACTCTTTATAGTATGTTGAATGCTATGAACGATACCAGCCGCAAAATTATTACACTAGAGGACCCAATTGAATACGGAATTAGTGGCATCTCGCAAATTCCTATTGATACAACAGGCGGACAGAGCTTTGCTGACGGCTTGCGTAGTGTTTTGCGTCTTGACCCAGATGTCGTGATGATTGGCGAGATACGCGACGCAGATACAGCAAAAACTGCTATTCAGGCATCAATTACTGGACATTTGGTTCTTTCGAGTTTTCACGCTAATTCAACTTCGGCGGCATTTAGTCGTATGATTGACTTGATCGGCATTAACCCGATATTTAGTTCGGCTATCCGTTTGGTGATTGCTCAGCGTTTAGTGCGCCGTTTGGACGACGCTACTAAAGAGGCTTATGTTCCGAGTGAATCTGTAAAAAACTGGGTCAAATGGGCGCTTAAGGATCTGCCAGCGCACATTGTTAAACCTGACCTGGATAATTTCAAATTGTATAAACCAATCCCGAGCGTCGAATCACCATTTGGTTACAGCGGTCGTATGATCGTTATGGAACAGATGGTTATCGGCGAAGAAGTCCAGCGCTTCCTTCGTGGTGATGAAAAAAGTGTCAACACAGAATTAATTGAACGGGCTGCGCGTGGCGCTGGAATGGTTACTTTGCTCGAAAATGGAGTCTTGGCGGCACTTCGCGGCGAAACAACCCTTGAAGAAGTAAATCGAGTGATATAATTATTTCCAACAACTCTTTCAAATTAGGAAAGATTGTGTTATAGTTGATAACCGATTGTATTATAAATATTAAAGTGAGTATAAAATGAGTTTTGAACTAATCAAGATGGTCAACGAGGCCCAGAAAAAATCAAGCGTAGTAAGCGCTCGAAGTGGCGACACGGTACGTGTTCACCAAAAAATTAAAGAAGGTAACAAAGAACGTATTCAGATTTTCGAAGGCGTTGTGATTCGTGTTGATCGCGATCAATCACACACTGCTCGAATTACTGTTCGAAAAATCGCTAGCGGCGTAGGCGTAGAAAAAAGTTTCTTGCTACACAGCCCACTAGTTGAAAAAATCGAAATTACACGACGTTCAAAGGTTCGCCGTAACTTCCTTAGCTTCCTACGTAACCGAAGTGGTAAAAGCGCTCGCCTTAAGAGTGTTACTTTCGACCGTGAAGCTGTTAATAGTGTTCACGACGAAGCGGCAGAAGCTGAAGAAGCACGCCTAAAAGAAGTCGCTCACGCTGAGGCCGAAGCTCGTGCTGCAGAAAAAGCGGCAGCCGTTGCTGAACTTGCTGCAAAGCAAGCTGAAGTTGAAGCTCGTCACGCTGCAACTAACTAATCTTATGTAGATAACAAAAAGCACCTCCTGTGGGGTGCTTTTTCTTTTGCATGCTAAAATAAGTGTAATGATATTGGGGATTGATGAAGTTGGGCGTGGACCTTGGGCTGGACCGTTGGTAATCGGCGCGGTTGTTTTGGGCGGTCAAGAAATTCCAGGCTTAACTGATAGTAAAAAGTTGTCAAAGAAAAAACGCGAAGAGTTTGATGTGATTATTAGGGAAAAAGCAGCTGGTTTTGGCTTGGGTTGGGTTGATGCGCTTGAAATTGATCAAATTGGTTTGTCGGCAGCTCTGCGACTAGCGACAATTAGGGCGGTTTCTGAAATCAAAGTTCCGTATCACGAAATTATTATTGATGGAACGGTTAATTTTTTGGCTAATACCTCAAAAGGTAAATATGTTACGACTATGCCAAAGGCTGACCTATTAGTTCCGTCAGTTTCGGCTGCTTCGATAATCGCCAAAGTAGCTCGGGATAATTACATGACTGAGCAAGCAAAAAAATATAAGGAATATGGCTTTTCTGATCATTCTGGTTACGGCACCGCCAAGCATATAAAAGCGATAGAAGAAAACGGAGTAACGCCACTGCATCGCTTGTCGTTTGCGCCACTTAAGAAATATCAGGATCAACCAACGACCAAGCAAATTGGTGATTTAGCCGAGGATGAAGCCGCCAAATATTTAATCAAGAACAAGCATAAAATTATTGCCCGTAATTACAAAACTAAAACTTACGAGATAGATATTGTTTCCAAAAAGGACGATATCTACTATTTTAACGAAGTAAAATATCGCAAAAATGATAAATCAGGCGACGGACTGGATGCGATTACGTCGAAAAAGCTTAAACAAATGGTTTTTGCGGCACGGTCTTATATACAACAATTCAATATCGACGACAAAGAAATTCGTTTGATGGCGATTTCTATGTCGGGTAATCCACCGATAATAGAAGAGTACCTAGATATTTAATAATGCGTCTGTAACGGCATTACTGTCACGTTCAATGGCGGTTATGCGGTCATTAATTTCATTAATACCCATATTGATGACGCGAGTTAAACCTGGGGTTTCAATCATCGGCACGAAAAACTTTTTATATTCGTCTAAAAGTTCGCGCGTAAACATCGATGATGCAATATATCGTGGGTATTCTTCGTAGCTTTTGTCGCCTTCGAATGTTTTTTGAATCCAATTCCAGTTCTCTTTGATCCAATTCCAAGTAAGCGTTTTTGTGTATTTATTGCGGAGTAGATAGATGATCCAACGGAAAGAATCTTGCGGACGAATCATTGATGGATCCTTTGTTATATCGAGCAGACATTTGGCGATCTCTGGATCTTCGACGGATGTCAGCCCAGCGCAAATATCCTGTTGTAAACTAACGGACGACGTTTTGATATAGCAATTGATGATTTTTTGAACCACCGAATAGTCGGTTTCGTGTTTGACGGCGTTAGATATTAACAAGCTGCGGATTTCTGGGTCAAGATTTTCTACACTGGTTGAATTAAACATTTCATTTGCGATTTTTTCGGCCTGTTTGTTTTCGGAATACAAAACTAATCCCAGTATTAATCCACGAAGTTTCGTATCGGCAGCTGGTTCGTTAATTTTTGCCGTCCAACCAAGTCGACTGTATTGTTTTTCGGCTAGGCTATAAGCAAGTTCGCGAAGTTTTTCTTCGGCAGGTTTATTGTCTGCGACATACTTTCGGAGTTCATAAAGGCTCGATGCGATTATATTCCAAACTGATTCAATATTTTCATCGTCGTAGCTCGCAAGTAGCGGTACGAGCTTTGCCATACTAATTACACCAGCATTTGCGAGCAAGTTTTGTTCGTTTAAGATCTGTAATCGATCAACTGAAGTGAATTTGCCAGCTTTTAGATTATTGATGATATTTGATAAGAGACCGTCATCGTAATTGGTAATAAAATGACTGAAGCTACCTATATTAAAACGCAAATTTTCTGGATTAACGGCTGGAAGTGTTATGTCTTTTTGTTCGAATAACCTAGGATAGCTGTCTTCATTAGAATTTAGCGGAATTGGCCAAAGTGTATCGTCGATGTTGTTTTGATTTGTCGATAATCGTTCCTGAGAGAGTTGGATTTGCTGATTAGTGTATTTTGCATGAAGAACTGGATAACCAGGTTGTGAAATCCAGGTATTCATAAAACTTGAAATATCCAAACCTGATACTGCCGAAAACTCGTTCCAAAGGTCATTTGCCGTGGTATTCTTATAGGCATATTTTTTGAAATAATTGCAAAGTCCAAGCCTGAAATTTTCTTCACCAATGTACTTTTCTAACATTTGCATTAACCGAGCGCCTTTGGCATAGACGATTGCGCCGTCAAATAATGTACTGATTTCGTCTGGATGATTGACGTCGGTTTGTACGGACTGTACACCAGCAACACTGTCGCGTTTAAGGGCTAGGATACTATCGTAGCTGGCAAAATCTAGCCAAACATCCCAACTCGGTTCAAGTGCATTTACGGCTGTATATTCAACCAGCGATGCAAAGCTTTCGTTTAGCCATAGGTCGTTCCACCACTGCATCGTAACTAGATTGCCGAACCATTGATGGCTAATCTCGTGCGCAATAACAGTTGCTATATATCTTTTGTCAGCGATAGAAGAATCTTTTGGATCGGCCAGTAACGCCATTTCGCGGTAGGTAATTAGACCCCAGTTTTCCATGGCGCCGCTCGAAAAATCTGGTAATGCAACGTGATCACATTTTGTCAGTGGATATGGCGTGGCAAAATATTTGTCATAAAATTCAATCGAACGTGTAGCGATATCAAGTGCAAAATCCAGAGATTCTGGCGACTGGGCTGGGGTTGCCCAAACATTTACATCGACGCCGTTTTTAGTTTTGGCGCTTTTTTTGTGAAGTTCGCCAACGACGAAAGCTAATAAATAACTGCTCATGATCGGACTGGTTTCAAAAGTTGTAATCAAGCGATCACTATCTTGTGTCTGATCAAGAATTGGCATATTGCCTAATACAGTAATATCACATTCGGTATTTAGCGTCAGGTCGTATGTCGCTTTGGCTGCAGGTTCGTCAATACACGGAAATACTTCTCTGGCATGATGGCTTTCGAATTGAGTTGCTAGTAATTCTTTCTTTTGATTGTCGTGTTCAAAATAGCAAGGATACATACCGTGCATCGCGTCGGTGATTTTGCCAGAAAAGTTAATCAAAATTTCATATGTTTCGTCTTTTCGAGTGTCAAAATTAATACTAAGTTCATCAAATTTACCAAAATTATGATTGCACATATTTCCGTTTATTTTGACGGATAAAATATCGAGTTCTTTGGAATGAAGTTTAATCGAATCGGTATTTTCATTTGATTTGCCAGTAATTAAAACTGAACCTTCAAAAACTCGTTCAATACGTTTCAGTTTAAGGTTTAATTTGTAGTTGTTTGGAGTGAATTTTTCGAGTAGTCGTGGAACTGTTTGCATACAATTATTGTAGCATGGTGCATAATTAGAACATGAGCGGAATATTTCGACGACGCAGAATTACGACAGTATACTTAGTTTTGCTGTTTGTATTTTGTTTAATACTGACTAATTTGAATTACTTTGATTCACCAGAAATAAAAGTCGAAGATACTGTTGGTGATTTGGCAATTCAAGCCCTCTATGAATTGCCAGTTAAAGGTAGAGCGCCTAAAACCAACTATTCGCGCGAGCAATTTGGCAGTGGCTGGTTAAGTATGAATGGCTGTGATACTAGAAATATCATCCTAAATCGCGATATGACCGAAGTGCAAATAGACGATGACTGTAATGTTTTGACTGGTGTTTTAATTGATCCATATACGGGCGGGACAATTCAATTCAAAAGGGGTGCTGATACTAGTTCTGATGTGCAAATTGATCACGTAGTCGCTTTGTCTGATGCTTGGCAAAAAGGCGCGCAACAACTAACGGCGGACGAAAGGTTGAATATGGCGAATGACCCGCTTGAGCTATTAGCGGTCAGTGGCGCTGCTAATCAACAAAAAAGCGACGGCGATGCCGCAACTTGGTTGCCGCCAAATAAGTCGTTTAGGTGTCAGTATGTTGCCAGGCAGATTACTGTCAAGAAAAAATATAAACTATGGGTTACGCAGGCCGAACAACAGGCGATTGTGAGTGTTCTTTCGAAATGCCCTAATCAAATATTGCCAAAACCATAAAATAGAATTATAATGATGGGTAGTGAATTGCATTTAAGTCGGCCGGCAGGTCGACGTTTTTAATAGGAAAGGAAATTATGGAAGATATAAACATCAAGCAATTGGTTATGGCGGTTCATACAATCGCTCAAGAAAAAAATTTACCAGAAGAAACTGTTCTTTCGGTTATCGAACAGGCTATTGCCGCTGCATGGCGCCGTGATAATGGCGAACGCGAACAAGAAGTTCGTAGTGAATTAAATGTTAACGATGGCACTGCGAATGTATTCGTAGCTTACGAAGTTGTTGAAGAAGTTGAAAGTCCTGCAACTCAACTTACACTAGAGGAAGCGCGTGCTAAAAAAGCTGACGCTGAAATCGGTGACGTTATCGAAGATAAATTCGCTGTTACTTCATTTGGTCGTGTGGCTGCTCAAACTGCAAAACAAGTTGTTTTGCAACGCCTACGCGAGGCAGAACGCGAAGTAGTATTGGTTGAATTCGAAGACAAAATTGGCACAATTGTTAACGGTGTTGTTCAACGTGTTGAACCACGCGTTATTCGAGTTGATCTTGGTAAGGCGACTGGTATTATTCCACAAAGTGAACAAATCCAAGGTGAATTCTTTAATACTGGTAGCCGTATAAAGGTTTATATCAAAGATATCGAACGTGATAACCGTGGTCCACAATTAATTTTGAGCCGTGGTAGTGAAAAGTTTGTTGAATATTTATTCAAACAAGAAGTTCCAGAAATTGAAACTGGCGCTGTAGAAATCAAAGCGATCGCTCGTGAAGCTGGTCGTCGTACAAAGATGGCGGTTGTCAGTAACGTTCCTGGCGTTGATCCAGTCGGTACATTCGTTGGTGGTCATGGAACTCGTGTTCAGACAGTCATGAACGAAATTGGCGATCAAGAAAAAATCGACATCATTGCATATGATGCCAATGATGAACAATTTATCAAGAACGCTCTAAGTCCAGCTGAAATTGCTAAGGTTCTGATCAACAAAGAAACTAAGCGCGCAACAGTTTACGTAACAGAAGACCAACAATCGATTGCAATTGGTCGTGCTGGTCAAAACGTACGTCTTGCGAGTCGCTTGACTGGTTTTGAACTTGATATCGAGCAAATGGCCGCACCCGCTGCTCCAAAAGCCGCACCTGCTGCTCCAAAAAAGAATATCGAAGACAGTTTGTTCGCCGCACTCGGCGATTCTGAATAAAGATTCACTTTTATAAAAGGAGCCCTTTTATAGGGTTCTTTTTATGTTCATTAGCACTCTTGACAGGCGAGTGCTAATGAATGATATAATAGTATTATGCAAGATGATTTTAGGGAATTTATCGCACATCTGACCGATAACGCACGGACAAGTCTTCATCATGCAAATTTAATTGCACATGGTAGTGGCAGTACGTATATCGGTACAGAACATCTTTTATTGGGTATATTAGCCCAAGGCTCTTCTGTTGGAGCAAAAATTTTGGCTGATGCTGGTGTGACCCTAGATAGAGCTCAACAGACGCTCAATATGGCTCCAATTATGGTTATATCTAATGGTTTAGAATCAAAAGGTCTTAGTGAAACGGCCAAACTAACTCTAAAAATGAGTTGGGATACAGCAAACGAACTACATCATGAACTGATGGGTACGGAGCATATTTTATTTAGTATTTTGAATCAAAAAAATGCCAGGGCGTCGGTATTGCTACGCGATATGAATGTTGATTTGGATGAATTATCGGCTAACGTCGAATCTTTACTGGGCGGTGGTCCAAAAGGCGAAGCTATGAATGGTTCGAGCACTACTTTGAAAAATGCTAAAAACAAAGGCGTATTAGGAGTTTATGGCGTAGATTTGACTGAACTTGCCAAGAAGGGTCAACTGGATCCCGTAATTGGTCGCGAAAAGCAGATTGAACGTGTAGTCACAATTCTAAGTCGTCGCACTAAAAATAACCCAGTTTTGATTGGCGAACCAGGCGTTGGCAAGACGGCGATAGTTGAAGGTTTGGCGCAACAGATTGTTGGTGAAAACGTGCCAGAACATTTGCTTGGTAAGCGTATAATCCGATTAGATTTGGCTGGCATGATTGCTGGTACGAAATTCCGTGGTGAATTTGAAGATCGCTTAAAAAAGGTAATATCTGAAGTCGAAAATAAACCAGAATATATTC
>CAZNQY010000011.1:0-25935 GCA_964575635.1 uncultured Saccharimonas sp. (SeqCode)
AGGATAATCAGGTAGTATTTTTGCTAAAAATGCTTTTTCTTTAGCACAATGCGGGCATCCATCACCCCAAAAAAGATACAAATTTACACTATTAGCTGCCAACACATTTGTCGGAATCATACTAAATAAACCTACAAATAGAAATACTGACAAGACTATGCTGGCAATCTTTTTCATATTAGCGCTCTTTGTTTTCGTTGATTATTGCAACTAATTTTTCTTTATCGACTTCACCAGTTAACCTTAAAAACTCGTTATCGTCTTTGTCTAAAAACACAAAAGCCGGTAAAGTATCTGTTATATTATATTTTTCAACAGCTTCTTTGTCGTTGTCATAATCATGCATTTCATTTTTTAACCATGGATTTTCTGCTTCAATCTCGGCCCATCTTGGCTTCATAACTAGACAGCCCGAACACCAAACTGCACCAAATTTTATTACTCTCATCCCTATGCCCCTAATAATTAAATTATTTTTTATTCAATACTTTTTTATCAATATCTTGCTTTGGTAATTTTTTTGTACAGAAAAACCAATCATAGCAAGTCATATCCGATTTACTATCCATTCGTTCTTTTGCAATACCGCAAGATCCAGCAGGCGGGACGATCACGTCATCGCCTGGCTGCCAATCAGCAGGCAATGCCACAGAAAACTCATCAGCCGTCTGAAGTCCAATCAAAACACGATATAGTTCTTTGAAATTACGTCCAAGACTTAACGGATAGTAAATCATAGTTCTAATAACACCCTTAGGGTCAATAAAGAAAACAGCGCGAACAGCTTTTGTATTGCTTTCGCCTGGTTGAATCATTCCATATGCTTTTGCAACGTCCATTTTAATATCTTCAATCAAAGGGAATTTCACTTCGATATTCTTCATACCTTTGTATTCAATTTTTTCTTTGATAGTTCTTAGCCATGCAATGTGACTATAAAGACCATCGACAGATAGACCAACCAATTGGCAATTTGCTTCACTAAACTCTTTTTCCAGACTAGCAAAAGTCATAAATTCCGATGTACAAACTGGCGTAAAGTCCGCCGGATGGCTAAACAAAATCACCCATTTGCCTTTGTAGTCTTTGGGGAAATCAATATCACCCTGAGTCGTCACAGCCTTAAACGCCGGAGCTTTATCGCCAATTCTTGGCATTGATATAATTTCGGTATTATTTTGATCCATATAGCTCCTTTATTTATTAATTATCTCTATAGCTTTGCCATTAATAATCGCATCACTTATTTTATTATACGCCCCAGATAATACTCTTTGAAATGTACTTTGACTTGTATTCATTTTTTTGGCGCATTCATTTTGACTAAGTTGTTCAATATTTTTTAGTCTAAGGGCTTCGGTTTCTTCAAGAGTCAGCTCGACAATATCAAGCGTGGACATTGGGACTCCACGTGGTTTGAAGTATGTCACTTCGGGACTGAAACAGATTTTTCGGTTTAGTCTAGGTCTAGGCATAAAGTTAATCTCTTAAACTACTATTATACAGCTCGTCATTTGACAAGCTGTATAAAAATATTTGTTATTTTTTAGTCTGATCCTCGGCTTGTGTTATTTCTTTTCGCAAATCATCTAGATCTATTACTAGTTGCGCTTCAATAGCCTTCAAATCAGCTACACTGTTTTTAGACAAAGCCCAAAAGCGCCTAATACCAAGTCCGCAACCTCGGCATCTAGCCATTCCTCTATATTGACCTTCGCAAACCTGACAATTTCCCAAACCTTTTCCAGTCATCGAGCCTCGACCCATTGGACCAGTTCCATCTAAATTTGGCATATAACCTCCTTTATCTATTATTGATTATTGTCTAAATAGCTCAATCAAATAAACTATCTATTATGAGTATATACCCAAAACTAATAGATTGCAAATATTAGCTGCACGAAGGCGCTGACGTATTGCAAACCTTGTCGCCTTGCTTTTCCCAATCGACAAGACCACCGATATTTTTGACATTCGTAAACCCAGCCTGTTCAAGTGCTGTCTTTGCTTGCCCCGCCCTATTTCCCGATCGGCAGATAAGATAGATTGGTCGACTTGAATCAATATTAGAATAATCTGCTTTCAATATATTTCCAAGAGGTATATTAATTGCACCGTCTGCATGGCTAACTTCGTATTCAGACGGCTCTCGGACGTCGATAAGTTGACCATTTACGGATTTAATCTCATCTTTCAATGTTTTCTTCTCATCCACTATCTCGACTGCTTCATTTTTTACTGAAGAATCCTTGTTGACATTTCCGTTTGTAAAAAATATCAAGCCAACGAATGAAAGTGCTATTACTGATACGACAATTACTATTTTTTTCATATTCTTCCCCTTTTATTGCATTTATTGTATTAGCTGCTAGTTGCACAGATTAGGTCGTCTATTATCTGCTGCGGATTTCTCGCAAGCATTGTCTTGAACCCAATTTTTTCTGCTGCTCGTATATTTGCTATTTTATCATCAATAAAAATAGACTCTTGGGGTATTACTCCGAGATTTTTTAGAGCCAATTCATAAATCTCTTTATTAGGCTTTACCATGCCAACTTCACACGACGCAACAACATCACTAAATAAATCGTATTGCCCAGTTTGCTTAATAATATCGTAAACCGGCTTAATTATATTTGTTAAGACCGCTATCTTATAACCTTGTACCTTTAAGTCGTAAGCAAATTTAATAATTTCTTTATTCGCAACCAAGCCAGGCCATTTTTCAAAATCTTTTGAGATAGCTTCAGTTATATTAAAACCATAATCTCTTCGTAATACACGCCATAATTCAGTTTCAGAAATAGTTCCTTTTAAAAAATCAACAAAATATGTTTCAATTATTTCTTTCGCCTGTACATCAGTTGCGCCAACGTTTTTGAATAATTGCTCAATAAAATCATCACCCGAATCATCGGCAACAACACCGCTCCAGTCAAAAAATATTGCAGAATATTTGCTCATTATATATTGAGTATACATCAGAGAAGCTGGCCATGAAACTCAGTCAGATTATTTTGCTCGGCTTTACTCCGACGACTGAATATCGTCTCGCTTTGCTCGCCTTCTTCGTTTGTTCATAAAAATATATAAACGCATTTTTATTTCACAGCACTACGCCGAACCACTTTTGCTTCGCAAAAGCTTGGTTCGAGCCAGTCGTTGGGGTATAAAAATGCCAAACCAAAAGGTCTGACAATTTTTATGGCTCCGCTTACCTGTCACGAACTCTTTAACAGAGGTGAAATGCTACAAATGGGACACAAAAAGCATAGAATTAGAGGTGTCTTATAATAGCAAAAAGGAGGGTATGAATATGGCAAAAAAACGAACAAAAACCGCACAAAGTTATATATACAGTGAAGTTAAAAATAACCCTTACAAACTAAGAATCGTAACCAGTTTATAGTTAGTATTGCTATAATAAACACATGAAACTACCCGTGACCATGGACACACCCACCCCACTACAAATACACGAAAGACAAGCGTCTCAATATAAAATACTACCGCCCGAGGTTGAATCATTCAAGCCATTAGCCACTATCTGTGCAATTATATTGATTTTTATATTTATAATAATACCAATTTCAAATTCATTCGGCAAGATGTCATTACTTATATATTATTTAACAGTACCAGCGAGTCTATATGCAATATTTGACATATATAACGATCTCGTTAAAAAACAAAACGATCGAAATTCAGAAATTAAATTACGCAAAGATACAAAGGATAAGTTCATACGAATGCAGTTGTGGTACGAAAAAGAAGAACCACTCCATCGAAATCGTACAAAGCAAGGAAATAAATCTACATACCCTTATGATTGGGTAAATCGAAAAGAATACATAGAAGCACGAGATGGCGCATGTTACCTATGCGGAAAAACATCTACAAATCAACAAATATATAGATCTATGCCATATAAAAAACGGATTAATGGTATAAAACCGAAAGATCTATACAAATACCATCATGTACACCACATAATACCTATTTCTAAAGGAGGAAATCACGCTTTATCTAATCTAGTTTTCTTATGCGGGAAATGTCACGAAGACCAGCACGATCATATGAGGCGTCTTAAATAAAAATACCGCTCACGTACTCTATATAGTTGTCAAAACTATATAGACAAATAACATTAAGGTAATATAGCCAGATGCAAACAAACCATAGTCAATATATGCGCCATATTTAAATATTTTTTCATAAATCTTACTAAGCTTCTCGCATTTTTTAAGTTCTTTACTTATTCCAATCGATGTATTATTTAAATTCTCTTTTTGCTTAATCATTATATTGGACGCATCAATGCCGTCTTTGCCAATTACGGTAACCTGTTCAGGGTATTGATCAATAATGGTAGATTGAACAGACAAAGATACATCCCTATCATTAAGATAAAATATTTTTCTAGAATAAAACAAATACAAGTTTGAACTTATTCTAATAGCTAAGCTCACCACTATACATAAAGTAAACAAGATTCCAGAGAGAAAAAAGAATAACTTCGCCCACCAAGACAAAACACCATCAAGTCCAATTAGCACCCCTAAAAAAGTAAACATAATTCCAAGAGTAGCACCACTGTACTTAGCTAAATCTAAAAATGTTGACTTTTTTTCATCACGAAAAAGTTCACTAGCTTTATTTAATTCCAGAGTAGATTTTTTAAGTCTTTCGTCATACTCACTCAACTTTTGTTTTAAGTATAATGGATTAATTTTTGTCATAAATATGATTCTCTATATTAATTAATTTTTTATATATCTCCACCATCGCCAGCGTATCCAACTTACAATATTTCAACAAATCAGCAAGGATTTGATCTTTTTCTGATTCGCGAGTGCCGTCGAGCACGGCTTCCATCCATAAACGCTGCGCTGAGCCGCCTTCTTGAATACCGAGTGTTTTATAACTTAATTCAGGACATAAAACTGGCAGAACTTTCTTAATACTCGCACTTCCTTCGAATCGTGGATCATCATACCATTTTTGTTTGAACGGAATAATCAGATCGACCACAAGATTATTAATCGCTTCCATGGCGTCTTTATATTCTGGCAACATATCGCCAAGTTCACTATTGCGAGCTTTTTCAAAACCTTCGAACCATACAATGACCGAGCCTTCTGTTCCGATATCACCGATAAGCTGTTCGACTAATGGTCTAGACGGATCGGAATTTTCACTATGTAAAAACTCACGATGTTCAAGTTCAGCATCTGGTGAACGCAAAATATGCAACGAATATTGCATCGGTACTTGCTGATATGGTCGATGACCATCAAAATACGGAATTAGTCCGGACATTGTTTCGTAATCTAGGAAATATAACGGATATTTTAATTGACCAAGGAAATCTTTGATAGCTTCTTTATTTATTGTTGGCTCTATATCAGATGACCATACTTTTGATTCTGGCGGAAAGATATTTTCATAGATCTTTAGCCATTCCTGTTTTGAACCTAGTTTTGCAAGTTCTGGATCTGGATTTGGCATCTTATCACTATTTGCAACATCAAGCGCCAATGGCATATATTTTGTCGTTAACTCGCCTTTTGTTCGCACTTTTTCAGTGACGTCTTGAATATGCGTAATTTTATCTGCTTCAATTTCACCATGACGAACATACTGATTATTAACATGAATTACGTAAATATTTCGGACTGACAAGCCAGAACCTTCAATTACTGCGGCTTGAAATGCAAGGTCGAATTCATGTTCGGTCTTTGCGCTAGTGCTAGCCTTGATTTCGTATAGATCAACTTCATTTTCTCTAACAAAACTCACAATGTCAGAAATACAAGTAAATTCGTTCCATTCAAATCGTGGTTGAAATAGTACTTTTACCCCACCAGTAATTGCATCTCGCGTACGGCGAGGTAACGATCGATATTCATTATAATCTGAAAAACCAAGATTAATTCCTTCAGGAAATAGTGATTCAGCGTACGGCTCAAATTTATGTCCATTATCAAACATCGCTTGAGTATTGTCGTCAACTTGTGGGATTTTCTTTGGATCGTGTTTTTTAACCCAGAGCCAAGCTGGATGACGGAGAAATAGCATGTAATCGGATTTTGAGATCTGCATATTTATTTATATTCAACTATTCCGTCACGACGATACCGAATAAGTCTCTCACTCTCTGAGTCTTTAGTGTATATAAACGCTTTGTCAAAATCTATCAATTTAAGTTCGCGCCATCGGCGTGCGCTATTTACCCGTTTTGATTGATATCGAATCGAAATATAACTCTGAATATGTTTGCGCAAGTAATCTTCGATACTATCTTCAATTTTCTCATCGGCTTCGTCTGCATCATCAAACTCGTAGCTATCGCTTACGTGGTCGTCTTCGGTGTGTTTTTCTGTATCTTCTTCATCTTCGAGTATCGTATATTCTGGCTCGGATTGATCTGGCTCGGACTCGCCAATCATATCCTGTTCTTTATTACTACCATTAGAAACTACGCTACTAGTTTCACGCCATTCTTGAATAGATTTTACGCATTCCTCTATATTATCGCGAACTTCATACACCCAAAAGCGCATCACATCCCATCCAAGCTCATACATACGTTGATTCCGAATCTGGTCACGGCGGCATAATTCCCCTGTCCATTCGCGGTGATAACGCTCACCATCAATCTCAACATCGAGTCTCCTGTCTCCATCGATTATTGCTAGATCGAGATCATATGAGTCAATACTGTACTGCGGAATTGCTCGTATGCCAGCAAGCTTAAGTGCTTCAAATAACCTCACTTCCCATTCTGAATACATAGCTGATGCTGGAAGTAGAGAATATGGATTATCGGAATATTTTTGAGTGGCCATCTCTTGTGAAACTTTATCATTAAGTGAGAGTGTATACTCTGCAAACTTTTTAAGGAAAGGAACATCACACTGTAATACATAGTTTAGATCTCCGATAACAATAAACTGCGATCGAGCGCGAGTTAAAGCAACGTTAAATAGGTTACCGTTACTACGCATAAATCCCTGCGCGCCCTCCATAGCACCTTTTGCAATAGTTGGAGAAAAGACGATAAGGTCACGTTCATCTCCTTGAAAGCGATGTATCGTATCGACAGCAAAATCGGTCTTCGAAAGATTTTGTTCTAGAGATGGATCGGCACTCACAAGCTCACGGATTTTATTTGCCTGTGCACGGAAAGGAGAGACAACGCCTATTGAACCTGTGTATCCTCTTGAAACCAGACCATTGAGATACTTGATAACTTCGATAGCTTCGCCTTCATTAATACACCCTCCTTCCCTAGGTCGTGATGCATTTGTCCCATGAGTCTCTTGCCATTGCACGCCCATCTTGCCGAGCGGTTTCACGAGCTTGTCGTATTTAGTCGCAACACGTAGGTTTCCGCCATAGAAATAGGTGTTGGAAAAATCGATGATGTCTTTATGTGATCGATGGTGATCGCGAAGATTTACGATATCTTCAGTCTGAACTTTGCCTTGCGCTAAATCAAATAGTGAATTAATACTAAAACTCCATTCTGGGTTTTCGGTGAGTAGATTATAACGCTTCAAAAGCATCTGATCATTTTTACTGCTAAGTGTCGTCACATGATTTAACTGCTTAGGGTCGCCTATGACAACAGCTCGCTTGGCGCGAAAGAGCAGCGGCAATGCCGATGCGATATCACACTGGCTCGCTTCGTCAAAAATCACCAAGTCAAACATACCCGCTTCAAATGGAATCTTGCCACGAGCCGAAAGAGCCGTCACCGCCCATGCTGGTAAATATTCTACCGCGGACTGGCAGATTTTTTTATACTGCGAGTACACATCTTTACCAAGCTCATTATAAATATCTGTGTCTGGGTGAATCATCTGAAGAATCGCTTTGTACTTATTGATTACATTTCGATTCTCTGGTTTCAACCTGTCGGGTGCCAACTTAACATACAAACCCCAAAGCTTAGCGCTGATCTTTACCACCTCTTGCTGTAGAGTGTATTGCTCGGAAGATATATCTTCGAACGTTTCACTCTGCTCGAGTTCTGAAATTGCATCTTTGTATTCTGCAATTTGTTTAATATCCTCCAAGACGCTCTCACTAATGCGCAGTGTCTCGTAACCGTTCTCTATCTCAGTTTTAGCGCCATCGAGACCAATGCAATATTTTTCACATTGTTTTAATAGTTTTAAATAGTTAGCATCAAGTTGCTGTCTTTTGAATACGTATATAATTTTTTCGAGAAGCCCTTGCTTAGCTGGATCAATCGCGTGAAGCGCTTTCTCGAGATTTGATAAAAATATCCTAAGCTGCTCACTGTCTATTTTACTAACTTCGTCTATATATTGAATGCTCTCTTGTTGCACTAAATCAATATATCTTGCATCCAGCGAGTCGGCTCGGTTACGAATATCAATCAACTTAGCTTGCTTTTGCTCAAGACTCGCAACTTTTTGCACGACCCTGTCGTACTGCTGTTTTTGATAGCTATATTCTTCACGATCCAGCTCGGTGGCTGTCGACTGCACGGCATCAAGCAGATATTCCGCCACGCGATGCTGATATGCATTCGAGCCAGTCCGTATGAGTACATTTTTTGGTGCAGCTGCATTAACGCGCGTATCAACAACATCGACTGCGTTATTATTCTTGCTTGCAAAAAGAACCGACTGACCTTGCCAGATAGCATTTATGATCAAATTAGTTATTAGCTGTGACTTACCAGTGCCCGGAGGCCCAGTAACAACAGTAAGCCGACTATCGAGCGCTTTTGCAACGGCATTGCGCTGCTCAAGATTCATCGGCAGAACCTCTAATACCGACTTCGAAGCACTCTTTGTATCATCGACGGTTGTTTCATTCAATAGTCTGGCGAGCGCCGTTTGTGGGATGAGCTCTCGATTTTTCGGAGTTACTAACTGACCAAGTTCTGCTTCAAGGCCTTGGGTAAACATCGATCTTTCGGCCAAAAAAAACACACCTTTGTTATAAATACCTTCTTCAGTTAGTTCTTTGAGCGCTCGCTTATCCAAATCTACAGGATTAATTTTTCCTTGCCACTTCCAATCGCCACGTAAGCTTACTAAACGAAGAGCTAGATCTTCTGCACTAGGCTCAGCACCAGCGCTTAGCCCAAGCTCCTCTTCGAGTGATGCTATCTCAGCAGAAAATTCATTTTCACTCGAAGCGCTAGTATGCCCTTTTACTACAGCGGCATTTATCGTTGGTAATTCTTCTGCTAGCCAGGCATTACCGTCATCGATATCGACTTTGAAAATAAACACCGGCTCAGCCCGAAATCCTACCCAGTTCGACTTCTTTGATCGCATCTGCTTAATATTGATAGGATATCCAAAGAAAAGCTCCTTGCGACTTCGCGATCGTCGTGACTTGGCTTGAAGTGAGCTTACTGATCCTTCCATAGAGGCTGCGCGACCACGACTTGGTAAACCTTCTACTTCTAAGTAGTCAGGATTATCGAATTTATCTTGAGTAAAGAAGCTGTAACCCGTTGAATCTGTCTGACTAATACATTCAAGATAATATGAACAAATGCGCGTAAATCCATCAGATCCAACTTCATGATGAGCGTGCTTTTTCGGCTTTACATGCGAGCGATCATACCATCTGTAATGATTATCCTGATAAAACTTTGTACCAAGATTTTGGTACAAGACACTCATAACATCAGCTTCGTCAGCTTCGAGCTTAGTGGCAATTTCGGCAGATGTCAGACCATCCGCAGGAAGCATATTTAATATAGCTTTATCTGTTATTTTCTGAATTGGCGGGGCACCAACTTCAATCATTACTTGTCTCTTGAGTGGTGTTTTCAAATGTTAGCTTTGGCAAGTTATTTACTATATCTACCGTCTGTACGCTCACATTGATCACGCTTAATAGTAGATTGAGAATGTAGCGTGGATTACCAACTTCTTTAGCCCAGTCATTTGGATCGTTTGTGATGCCGCTATCTTTGTCGGTTTTAATTTGGTAACGATCGATTATCCATTCAATAGCGCTCTTGCCATTCACAATATATTCGTACGCTATTTCAGGAATATTCTCAATTTTGATTTGGTCATTATAGATGATAGTTGACTTGTCACCCTTCTTAATAAACTTCAACTTCTGAACCAGATAATTACCATGCTCAGTGCCAGTGACTTTTACGTTAGCATACGGTTCTATCTCTTCGTAATCGACATGTAATTTAGCCAGCTTTCGACCAGCTTCGCTAAATGCCCAGAAATCTTCGAGTTTATCGACAAGCGGTAGACGTGGTAGCATCTTTTTCAGATCATTCGCAAACTCAAGGCGATAGTCGGGACTGTGAAGTAATCCGTATACATAATAAAAGATGTCTTCCTTTTCAATACGATTGTCGACGTATTTATCACGAGCTTGTTTGAAAATGAAATCACTAATGCCATCTTTACGAACATAATCATCCGGAGACTCAAATAGGCCAGCTTGCGTACCTTCGTTACTTTCATAGTAATACAATGGGAAGCATTGCGCCGCCGAGACTAATCCAAGGTCAGGTAGCTTATCTGTGATGATTAGGTCGAAATTCTTTGAATTGCCAATTCCTGGCAGACATATCATGAAGTTCTTCTTTCTATGACCGATAAGCTTAGGTAGTTGATACACCATATCATTAAAGTCTCGACTAAAGTAAACTTTTTGCGTGGTGAATGGCCTGTATAGCGAGGTGTGAATATTGGAAGTGGAATACTCGATTGACTTATCTGTTGCCAAGCTATTCAGTACACTTCTGTTCCAGCTGATCTTACTGGCACTTGCATCAACCGCCTTGGTCTTTTGCACTTTATTGAGGCCTGGAATGGCATTTATGCGCTTACGCTCTTTCTCGTAGAATCCGATGGTTTCTGATATTTTTTTATCTAGATCGTTGGTTGAAAATGCGTAACACCACGCATCACGCGATGTCGATAATCCGCGACTATAGAAATTGTTGAAATAGGAATGCCCAACCTTATCGTCTTTATTGCCGATAGGCATGAATTGATCATATGCAGCATTGCGTAAATTAATCCAATCACCGTGTTCATTAGGTTCGAGTTTTTGCCATTTCATATTAGTATTCGTGATGGATTTATAGTCTGAAATTATATCGAGTTTTTCTTCGCGCTTCAAATAATCGCCGATGTCGTGGTAATATATTTCAGCTTTGATATTCTGCTTTTCGGGATTATTAACCAATATTGTAATTGAAATCGGTGTGCGTGAGCCGCTTCCGAAAATCTTCCCGCCTTCGCGACGAGAAAGTTCACCACTAGTGCGCTGATTACCCCGAAGGTTAAAGACGTGAATACTAGTGAACTCGTTCTCAAATGACTTACGCATGCCATCTTGTGAATTACCATCAATCCATGAGCCATTTGACACAAACCCAATAACACCACCCTCATCACCTAAACGATCTGACGCCCAGCGATATGCCTTGATATAGGAATCGTACAGTGAGTTTTTATTAGTTGCTTTTGTCATTGCAGCATACGTCTTTGCTATGCGTTGATCTAATTTTGGATAGCTTTGGTTTTGAGCGTCATCATTCGCTGATTTTTGACCGACAGAGTACGGGGGGTTACCTATGATTACCTTAAGTGGCTTTTGCTTTTGACGTTGGCGACGTTCTGAATTTTCGGCGAGAGCGTCGCTGAAGAGCTTTTCGTTGTCGTCATCTTCGTAGAGTTGGAATGTATCAGTAAGGACGATACCAGGGAACTCATCGTACTTTTCGGTGCCCATTATATCGTGATAGACATTTTCGATGTTCACGGCACCGATGTAATAAGCAAGGAGTAAGAATTCATTGGCGAATATTTCATTTTTATACTTGCGTTCAAAGTCTTCTTTTTTAATTAAGCCACTTTGAAGCAAACGCGTGATAAATGTACCAGTGCCGGTAAATGGATCGATGACATTTACGCCTTCATCGCTGATACTGCGGCCAAATTCTTTTTGCAGAACATCACTTACGGAATGAATAATAAAATCTACTACCTCGACAGGAGTATATACGATACCCCATTGTTCAACTAGCTTTGGAAAGCCAGTTTTAAAGAATTTGTCATACAGCTCAACGATAATACGTTGTTTGCCTTCGGCGTTATCGACACCTTCTGCACGGCGACGTACCGAACGATAGAACCCTTCCATGATCTCAAGCTCTTCTTCGCTCACTGCCTTGTGTTCAATGGCATTCAGGGCTGTTTGCATTGCTTGTGATACCGGGTTACTATTTGCGAATGAGTACTTTTCGAACAGCGCCTCGAAGACTGGCTTGGTAATAATGTGCTGTGATAACATTTGAATTGCATCTGATTCAGAGATGGATGGATTTAGGTTTTTTTGCAAACCTCGAACAAATTGACGAAAGGCCATGTGCGCTTCATCGTCTTCATCGACAATCTTTGTAATGCGTTTGATGTGACCCTCGGCGATATCGGCGATATCTTTTGCCCAGTTCTCCCAATATTCACGCTCGCCAACCTTATTAACCATCTTGGCGTATATAGCAGTCTGTAGTTCACCGAAGTGAAAGCCGATTTGCTCAAATTTAGCGAGTGAAGACTTAGCGTCTTCTGAATCATTAAAAGTGTCTCCATCGCCATCGGGATCGGGGCGACCAACCAAGATTTGAGTTGGTTTCTTTTTGTTAAGCTCGATTTTATTGATAGTGGCATTAAAGCGGTCATCGTGGGCACGAAGCGCGTTTAGGACAGTCCACACAACTTTAAAGCGTTCATTATCATTAAGCGCATCTTCCGGCTTTACGTCTGATGGGATAACGATAGGAATGATGATATATCCATATTTTTTACCTGGGCTCTTACGCATAACGCGCCCTACGGATTGAACGACGTCCACCTGTGAGTTACGTGCCGAAAGAAACATTACCGCATCAAGAGAAGGGACATCTACCCCCTCTGAAAGACAACGGACATTCGTAAGTACACGTGATTCATGTGAGTCTTCTGGGTCGGCTTTAAGCCAGCTCATTAATTGATCTCGATTAGTAGCTGACATACTACCGTCAATATGTTGCGCGCGTAGCTTAACTAATGATTCTTGCTTAGCTTTTGGCACAGAGTCGTGATACGTATCCGCAATCTCATTAAATGTATTGGTAATCTTGCGAGAAGTTTTAATATTTGGCACAAAAGCTACGGCGCGGCGCATTGGGTCTGGGTCATTAACGGTAACAGATCCAGTCTCACTGATAATCTGCTTGCTCATGGCGTTTATAGTACCGATAAGTTTAGATACGTCATCCATACTAACAATTTCTTGTTCAGTGTTTGAAAGTGCTTTTTGAACTTCTGGCGTCACGTCACTTTCAGAAAGCGTCAAAATCATGACTTTGTAATCACTAAGGAGTCCTTGCTCGACAGCCATACCAAAACCAATACGATACACTTCT
Organism: uncultured Saccharimonas sp. (SeqCode); assembly: GCA_964575635.1. Classification (GTDB taxonomy): domain Bacteria; phylum Patescibacteriota; class Saccharimonadia; order Saccharimonadales; family Saccharimonadaceae; genus UBA1547. The sequence continues at coordinate 13,442 of CAZNQY010000011.1, forward strand.
TTGCCATAGATTTTCTCGTCGTCCATAGAAGCAATTGTCGCCGCAACATCTTGTGCTTTTTTCTTGGAATCTTCGCCATATAGACGCGGTGTCGCTGTCATATATAGTCGTTTGTCCGACTTAAGGTAATCGTTATCGTGTACTTTAACAAATGCAGATTCATCAGCATCCACTAAAGTAACACCTGTCGTACGATGCGCTTCATCGCAGACGATGATATCGAATTTAGCGTACTTACTATTTCTTTTTTCAAGTTCTTTTTGCGTTTTGGATATTACGTCAATTGATTGATATGTCGAAAAGACAATAGTCATACCTTGTTTATTGGTACGCTCAAAGAGCTCAAATTGATTAAGTATTTTATTGATATCTGTAGACGCAGGAATAGCAAGATCTACCACGCTGAACGTCTCAGTATCTTCGTTTTTCTTCTTTTCTCTTGTAATCTCAGAGTCAGAACAAATAGCAATGGGATTAATATTATATCGTGCATCAGCCGTCCACTCACGTAAAGTTTGACCCAGCAACGCAATTGATGGAACTAAGAATAGTACCGTACCGTTTTCACCAGCTTGCTCTTCGGCGATACGAAGACTCGTAAATGTCTTGCCTGTTCCGCACGCCATGATAAGTTTTCCGCGCTCTTCACCACTACTAAAATATTCCATAGTTTTTTCAATAGCTATCTTTTGATGGTGCCGAGGTTCTTTCTTGGCTGCACGCGCTTGCTCTCCAAAAATACCTTCATTGATTTTCCCCCATTCAACGGGCGCTTGCTCAAGATCTGTTAGATTTATGCGCGTAATTGGCGGGTGCTGATTTTGAAGGGTTTCATTTGCCTTGGACGACCAATTATTTGTTGTAGATATCCAGAGACGTTGCGAGAACTGAACTTGCTGACCTTCTTCATCCTTAAAACTGCGACCCGAGGTGGATAAGAACGTATCAACCTCTTGTTTAGTGATTCGTGCTTCTTCGCGATATGCTTTACACTGGATAGCCCAATACTCACCTTCGGCTGTTTGCGCAACCAAATCAATACCAATGTCTTGATTACCGAAATCTCTTCGGAATTGGAATTCACTCCAAAGCCACACCTTCTTTAGATGTGCATATTTAGGATCTGTATAAAGATATGATTGCATCAACCGCTCGAATCGATCCCCTTTATCTCTTTCAGAAAATGATAAATTGCGGTGTTTATTGAGAATCGTAATAAATGACATATTAAACAATATTATACTCCAAAAACAGATTCAATAATATTTTCAGCAGTATAATAAGACGATGGAACAAGATATTTATCCACAAACTCCCGATTTTTCACAAATTCGCAAAAGACTATTCGATATTGCCAAAACTGGTGGCGGGCACTTCTTTTATTCGGATATTCGAAAAAGACTCGAATCTCTTATTGCTGACGGATATTCAAATCAAGCAAAAGACCTAACACTCGGAATCATGAAATCATACACACATCGCCCAGCGTTAATTTGGGAATTAAAGAAACTTCTTACAAATAAAGAGATTGCAGATTTTGAAGCATGGCATAAAACTGCAAAATCGAATAAACCAAAGATGAAATGCTCGAAATGCGATTCAACAAAAATCGCACGAATTCTTTACGGCTTATCAGATTTTAACGAAAAATTAGAAAAACAAATTGATCATGGCGCCATAACACTCGGCGGTTGTTGCGTAACAGGTAATAATCCAAAATATGAGTGTTTGTCTTGCGGTATGAAATTTTATAAACAACCCACTGGAATAAATCCGAATTGGACCGGCAAAATTAATGTTATAAAAAAGTAGTTTTTTATCTGCTAAAATTTCAAACACGCTATATCTTAAATTATCAAATAATCCGTGTTTATAGATCATCACCATCTTCACTATTATTTCCAATAGTTAATTCAGCTTTAATATCATCCCTGGAAAGATTAAACAATCTTCCTAATGCTGCAATAATACGAAGTTTAGTATTCGTGTCGTTACCAGTGTCAACAAAATAACCTGTGTTCAAGATTTCGGTACTGTTATTAAATGCGCTGGAATCTTTGCGAATTATTACAGAGAGTTTATCGTCACTGCTGATCTTTTCAATGAAGTCAGGATTGCGATCATAAATAGATTCAACGATCGTATCCAACGCTTCGGACCATGCCGTAACGGAGTTCTTTTCGCCAAACATCTCGACAGAACGAATACTCTTGCCCTTCAGGTTGGTTTCATCAAGCAAATATACTGAAGTATCTTGTTCGACAGGCCTGAACGAAGTTTCTGGGAAAGGCCACGTCATCTTTAACTTATCAACCCACCATCTCTGACGCTCTTTGATAGTATTTTCGTTCCAAATCGCATGTCCTGCTATCCATTTATTAATTGGCAGACCGCTATCGGCGAAACCGACTTTTTGGACTTCACCAGTTTTTTTATCTTTAACCACAAGATGCATTTTTTCATCATATGAACGGTTCGAATATTCAGAGTTATAACCGGTAAGCGTCAAGTTTGCCAGAGTATGCAAATAATCACGGTGAATACGTTCGTAATCATCGCCCAACATCGATTGCCACTCCTTGCTGGTGAGCGTTTGTGGCATAATGTGTTCGATAGACAGCTTTAATTTACCATCAGAAATTTGGTGCAAAGTATGAACAGATTCTTTCGAAAAGCTCTCTATAGCCGTCAAAACATAAACAAGGAAAGAGCTCCTTTGGTAATATGCTTCGCGAGTACGAATTGAGTTTTCGTATTCTACATTATCAGGCATGCGCGTTTGTCCAATACGATTGACCAAAACATAACGAAGGATATCAATATAATCGGCGTCCGGATCATTTTTTTGATACCTTAATATATCTTTGTGTAGTGATACCAAGAATCGGTCGACGCTGGTCGTTGCAATACCGCTTACAATACGACGTGAGAAATAAATTTCGATAAGCCTAAACGCTTCTCCTAGTTGTTGATCATCAAGCATCCCATCGGCATGATGGCGCAAAACGTTCATCGCAAACGGTATATACAAATCAATTTGCAAATAGCGCATCTTGAATATCGTTTCGCTAATACATTTATATTCACTTTCAAAATTATCTGTATCTTTCAGTTTTAGAAGCTTATAGAAACCAAGCGATTCTATAATATCCTGATAAAAAACATCGATATTTTCTAGATTTTGATCCTGCCCAACATGCTTTTCAAACTGCTTTTTGAATTCTGGATACACGGCGTCCAATCGAACGATAGCCTGACGTTTTGACATAATATAACTACGAAAGAAATCCGTGATGTAATCTTTGTTTGAATCTACAAGCGATTCTTCGATTATTGACCAATACTTCTCATATACGTGATTGCGCAATTTATCATTGCCGAGCATCAAAGCAAAGTTACGAATCTTGTCACCATCGGTCAACGGTTTTCCAGTCGAGTTTATACTTTCAAAAACACGTTGCGGATTATCATCATTACTATTTAATGTGATCGATATAATCTCGAACAAGCGCAGACCTTCAATATATCTATCCAAACCTTTTCTGTTCGAAAAATACTTGCGGAAAGTCGAATACACTTGATAGATATTACTCATACGCTCACGTAGTTCAAGCCTAGATTCATCACCGTCTTTGTCAAAAATATGTTGCAAAATTTCGTTGTCAGTCGTAACGGTTCGCAATTTAACCTTATTTTTATCAATATTTGCATTAAACAAATAACGATCACGAATTAGTTCTGGCGTTGTTTCTGGATTATCAATCAGAGAGCGATCTTTTTTGACCAAATGATATATAGCAGTCACCATCAACAAAGAGGTTGTGACGCGCTGTTGACCATCAATAATCGCAACCGAATAAGTACTGGCGGTATCTTCGACCAATACTACCGTACCAAAATAGTGGTTTTTGCGATTTGTTACACTATCTTCCAGATCAACTAGGAACTCATTAGCATTACTAGTCTGCCACGCATATGGTCTTTGAAAGTTTGGTATTTCATAGTACGTTTCCGAGGCGTTTAGGATTTTTTGAATGTTAGTTTGTGATGAAATCATAGATATTCCTTATCCCCTAGTATTTATAGATATTATACTCGCTTTTTGTGGATAGTTGAATTACTGGATCAATAGCGGACTTTGCATTAAGCTTAAAACCTACAATATTTTCCTAATCTGTACGTATACTCTGCCGTGATCTGGAGACAAGCTTACGGTGTATTGTTCATTTTTATCACTTTTCCACTCAAAAACATCATCCTTAAAACTAAAATCAGCGTTACTTTTGTTTTTTTCATAAATAGCTGCTTGTATTTCCGCAAATTCATCTACATCATCAATCTTGTCGCCATTTACATCGCCAGTGTCAGACACCGTATAGTAGTGAGTATATTCTGACTCACCACCCTTTTGATTTAATAGACCATAAGACTTTTCATTCAATTTTACATAACTCAATTCAATATCAACCAAAGGGAAATATGAAAATAGTTCCTTTTGTAAGTTATCACTTTCATTTTTATCAACATAGACCTGTAAATAAACGGTATCTTCGGCATATTGCGTTATTTCAATATTATATTTACCAATAGCACCTTTTATTGATTCGGGATTTGAAAATTCTTCTTTTATTTCTTTATCAAAAATCGTGCGATAGTATCTAAAAACATCATCTCGTGAAGCAGTTGTTTCATAAACTACATTAAAATATGAAAATGGCGATTCATCAAAAGCCGAAGTATTAGCGGTATCCCTATTATAGAAAAACTTGCTTGATTCGACTTTCGTCATCTTATAAAGAGGAATAGTTCCTATGGGATATTGGTCAATTAAGAAATCTTGACCGGATGATTGAAAGGTATTTTTCGACGAACCGTCATCCCTTTTTGAACTAGTATTATTCAAATTAAACACTAATAAACTTACTAATCCTATTAAAACAACGGTTGCTAGCAAAAAGACTATAATTTTTTTCTTACTCATATAGTTTTAATTATATACCTATACGATAAAAACAGAGAATCGTCCTTTAATAAATTATTCAATAACACAACAATCCTGATTCTTTAAGTTAGATATTGGGGTATAAAAAATGCCAGACCAAAAGGTTTCTGCTTTTTTCTTGGCCCACAACGATACAGAAAGTTATAGCCATAATAAAGAGAGATTTAATCTAATAATAATTTAGTTATAACTTGCTTCCATGTAGTCTGCAACAATATTAACAACTTGCTCAACAACTGGATTACAGTTCCTAAATATAACCCTGTCGAATACCACGCTGCCATATTTCCTAATAAGATCACTTATTAAAGCATGGATGAATGACTGAGTAGCACCAGTAACCCCATCGAAATCAAGTATAATCAAACCTTCAGAGTTGTCCAGTTCAGGAATGATAGTTTTTATGCGAATATCCTTTGCCACGTCTTTATTTTCAGCAAACGCACCGGCTAGTTCTTTGATTGATACATTTAACATTTAATATTCCTCTATTCATTAAATAAACTTAGGCCTTGTGAATCGAGCTTTTTGTCGTTCGCGTACGGCCTGAGAATACGCACCCCGAATTGCTTTCAAAACTTCTGAGAATTCTTTTATGTTATCGAGAGATATATCTATAGCAACAAATGTACCAGGAAAGCTAGGCGCTCCATTCGTCTGCGAATTTCTATCCCGATCAGGATCTGCGTTAAGTCGAATACTCTTAACATCTGGTCGTCTCTTAAGAAGCCTGTAAACTCCAGTTCCGCTATATACTACAAAATAATCTCTAGTTAACAAAGAAATTGACTTCACGAAGAATAACCCAGCACCAGCATTTTCACCTGTACCTCCCTCTTTTTTGGTAGTTCCTGACACGCCAGGAACGAGCGCCCACTTTATTGCTTATAGATCTGTCTTTGTTTGAACAGGCCACGTGGTTTCCATAGACCCCCTAATACCCCGTCCTGTGTCACATATACCAAGACGTATAAGTTTTTTGTCTTGATAATACTGAGCTGCTACAATTGCTCCATTCGGAGAAGATGCATGTTCAAGTACATTTCTCAATAACTCACCTAGTGTATACTGAATAGCTTCTGCATTTTCTGGCTCTAAATGCAGTAATGGGATGATCTCTGAGATAAAATCCGACTGCTCTCGTGCAGTTTTGATTTGAGCTAAAGGAACAAATCTACCCGCAGACTCGTGGCTTTTTATCTTGAATGGAGACTCTAATTTTAAAATTTTAAATAGACCCATAGTATCCAGATAATGTCCAGACGCAGCCGTAATCTCATCGAAGGTAATATTTTCTGGCTTAATTCTGAGGCCTAAAGCCGCAACCGCTGCAAGTATTGCAGGATGAGCACTAATCCATTTATAGTGCGTAGTTACTTCTAAAAAATCAGGATCACTAGGGTCGAATCCCTTTAAAAATACATCAAAATTTCTTTAAAAATCATAGTTTGACAAATGGACTTTCATAATAGTGATTATACCAGTAGGTTACGGATTAGTCGAATACGTAACCTACTGGCAAATTAGACTAAATTACGGATTAGTCAAATACGTAACCTACTGGCAAATTAGACTAAATTACGATCCTTTGGCAATAAAGGAAATACTTTAAAGCCGAAAAACTTAAATAATTATCCTACAAAAGCGCCTCCTACGGTAGCATACAGATCCGTCCTTGATAAGCGTTATCTTGTGACAGTTTTTAATTATAAACGACTGGATATCGCTACGCTCCTTCGTTTGCTTATAAAAATATGTAAACACATTTTTATTTCACAGCACTACGCCGAACCACTTTTGCTTTGCAAAAGATCTGGTTCTCAAGTCAGACGTTAGGGTATAAAAAATGCCAGACCAAAAGGTCTGACAGTTTTTATGGCTCACACTAGCAGACGCATTGCGAACCGCCTGTCTGGATTTTGATAAAAGTAATTTGAATGAAATAAAGGCAATCTTAGCGACGGCTGCTTAGTTTATTCACTAACTTATTGTATTGCCCTTTTGTCAAAAAGACCCTGCGGATGTTTGGCTTACTTGTATTTCCAGTAAGTGTAGCTTTTGTCGTTATGCCCCAGTCTACAATCGTCATATTAGTTAGGTCTACTTCAACGAAGTAATACTCTTTTTTCATGCTGTCCAGCCTCCATCTATATCTATTCTACACCCAGCTTTGGTAAATCTATACCGCAAAGCAAAAACACCTTCCTTTCGGAAAGTGCATATGCTTGGCTCCGACGACTGGATATCGTCTCGCTTTGCTTGCCTTCTCCGTTTGTTCATAAAAATATGTAAACACATTTTTATTTCACGGCACTACGCCGAACCACTTTTGCTTCGCAAAAGATCTGGTTCTCAAGCCAGACGTTGGGGCATAAAAAATACCAGACCAAAAGGTCTGGAATTTTTTATGGCTCCGACGACTGGATTCGAACCAGTAACCTCGAAGTTAACAGCTTCTTGCTCCACCATTGAGCTACGTCGGAATATGGTGATTACTCTATAGCATCATATAAAATGCATCAATAATACAGATGATATTATAACCTCAGCCCCTGTAGATAGTCAACCTTTATTATGCGGATTTGTCTTTTAGATAATCAATCAATCTGGTTTTCATTGCAATATGCGCCGCTTCAAGTCCTAAAATCTTTAGTGCGCCTATTAAAACATACAATTCGTCCAGAATTTCTGGAGATTTTTGATCATCCAATTGATCAAATTTTGCCGCCACAGCCGAGACTAACCACTTCTCTTGCGCAGGAGTTGGCGCACGATGCAATATAACTGGCGCTTCATCGATTCTGGTCGTTACGACTTCGAGTGACCGAGCTGATCGGTCACGTTTGCGCAAATAGCCTTTGGCTAACAATCCATCAATATGCACAGCCACAGTCGAAACGGACTTATAGCCCATGCCACGCATAATCTCGCGGTAACTCGGCCCATAGCCATGGCCTTGAATAAAATTATCGACAAAAGCTAATAACTCACGTTGGCTCTTCGTTGAACGTTCCGCCACTAGAAGAACCAACGTTTCTTTTTTGGTTTTTTGATAGTAACGTCAACCAAGCCAAACCTAACTAGTGCCAAGAAGAATATCAACGCTAGTGCCGCAAAAACCAACAATATCCTGGCGTCCGTAATACTAATCGACAAAATCGCCACAATGCTGAAAATTATCGACACTCCATAGATCGAAAACACTGTCTGTTTATTACTCAGACCCTTGTCTAACATCCTGTGATGCAAATGCAGTCTGTCGGCCGAGAATGGACTTTTGCCTGCCAAAAGACGTCTAATGATCGCAAAACCAGTATCAAATATTGGTATAGCCAAAATCATCACAGGTACAAGCATAGAAAACGCCGCAGCGACCTTTACCGCTCCCATAATGGACAACACGCCCAGGCCGTAACCCAATAATCCTGACCCAGAATCACCCATAAAAATCTTTTTCTTTGGATTATCAGAGAAATTATAAGGCAAGAATGCAAATGCCGCCGCAGCTAGCGTGAAGCACAAAACAGCTACATCATAACGACCAGTCAACAACGCCACAATTGCCAATGTACATGCCGCAATTCCTGATACACCACCAGCCAAACCATCAACTCCATCAATAAAGTTAATCGCGTTGGTAATACCGATAATCCACAAAAACGTCAAAGGAAGAGATAAAAAGCCCAGATTATAAATACCATCATTACCATTACCCAAATTACCGATAAAGCTAATCTGTAAACCAAAAGCCATAACAATCAGCGTCGCAAGTATCTGTCCGATAAATTTAGCAACTGGCGGCAGTTCCAACATGTCGTCGATCAAACCCATGCCAGTGATAACCGTACAGCCAATCAAAAATCCTAAAATTAATGGCGAAATATTACCAAAAAACATCGACGCAAACAAAAATCCAAAGAATATTGCTACGCCACCACTGAGCGGCACTACATTCTTATGCAGTCTGCGTCCACCAGGAGTTGCAACAGCACCAGCTTTAATAGATAGCTTCCTAACTGCAGGCATGACAGCATATGTAGTTAATGCTGCAATTATCGGCAAAGCAATGATTTTGGCCGTTATTATCATTAATCTAATTTTATCACAATTACTGATTTTGGATTAAATCGCAATAAATTGAGCAAGTGGCATTCCACATCTTATCAAAAGAATACTTTTCGGTGTAAAGTTTGATATTCGCTTCTCTGTAATTATTTGAATTTTTAGATAATTTAATTGCCGCCTCATACAGCCCCTTGAAATCTCCGTATCTGACAACAGCACCATTTTCGGGCCGTACTAACCCTTTGATTTGTTTAATATCAAAAACTACAACTGGTAATCCACAAGAATAAGCTTCCAAAACTACCAACGGAGTTACCTCTGTTTCAGATGGCAAAATAAGTGCTGAAATTTTATCAAAAAAAGCTCGCTTATCCGTCACTCGCCCCATCATCTGGACATTCAGATTATTCGATTTAACAATATCGCTAATTTCGTCAAATTCAGGACCATCCCCAGCTATGACAAGCTTGTTGATTTTTAGCGACTCGATATTCTCTAAAACAAACTGCTTTATACCTTTTTCTTTTGCCAACCGCCCCATAAAACCAATCGCATTTTCGTGGTTTATTGAATCAACTTTTGCAACACCGTTATCAACTAGCTTTACATTTTTGATGCCGTTTTTTTGCAAATATTGTGTCATTTGATCAGATATCGAAATAAATTGATCAGTAAATTTATTATAGATCGACATTAACGGACGCATTTTTGAATTAAATTGATCAAATCTATGAAAAGTCCTAACGATTTTGAATTTAGCACCAAGCATTTTTGAAATCACAGCAATCGAATGTTCTCGAAGCATGTTCGCGTGAACGATGTCGATTGCATTATTTTTGGTGATTTTCTTTAATTTCAAGGCCGCACTAATTACAGAAACTGGATTAAACGAGCTCTGCATATCAATATGGATGTTTTTAATATCCATATTAGCTAATTTGTCTTTGGCGTCTTTGGTAATATTACTACTGACAAAAATTGCGCCATTACCTGATTTTTTAGCCGAATCTGCCAAGCAAAAAGCATATTCTTCGCTGCCGCCGTTACATAAATCTGCAAAAATATAGGCAATTTTCATAAACAAGCTTCCTTATAGGTTTTTTCGGTTTCGTTAATCCATTTATCCGTCGCAAAATTATCACGAACGTACCGGCCACCAGCTTCGCCAATCCTCTTGGATAATTCGTAATCACCTACCGCCAATGACATTGTTTTACTTATATTTTTTATCGAAAAATCCTTTGCAATGTATCCTGTCACACCATTTTTTACGATCTCTTTCAAACTACCAGCTGGAGTCACTGCAACTGGGATATTCTGGGACATAGCCTCGATAACTGATAATCCAAAGCCTTCAGACCTGGAAGTTTGAACATAGACATCAATACTATCCAAGAATTCATAAATATCATCCACGAAACCAACAAATTCAACTCGATCAGAAATACCAAGTTCTACAGCCAAACTCTTTAATTTATCCAAATCTCCACCGACTCCCGCAATTTTCAATCGAAGTCGCTTGTTTTTCATATCAGCAAAAGCCTGCAGTAATAAATCAAAACCTTTGACGTGATGCAACCTACCAACACTCCCCAATACCAAACGCTTGTGCGCTTTTGGTTTTGCTTTTGAAAAATCAAGGCCGTTATAAATAACATCGACCTTAACCGAATCAATTCCGCTTTTTATCAGGCCGTCTTTCAAAAACTTTGACACGGCAATATATTTAATTGTCGGAAACCTAGTTAATCGTTCGATGCTCAAATAAATATTTCTAATTAATCGATTCGAGTAATCGCTTGCTTGATCGGAATGAACTGTTACTAAATTTGGTATTTTATAAAATAACGACACAGCCCGCGCATAAGCATTCGCCACTGTTGCTTGCGACACTAATAGATTAAATTTTGAATCAACCAAATATTTACCAATTAGCTTGATATTCTTTAGGCTAATTCGTTTACCGTTAAATATAACGACATCGTGTCCAGCTTTTCGTAACCTATCATTTAATTCCCATTCGCCTAATGACAATAACTCAATATCAAACTTATTTTTGTCGATATTTTGAAAAAGATTAAATAAATACACTTCAATACCGCCAAAATTGCGGCCACCACTATACAAAACTGCTATTTTTTTCTTTGTATTATTTTTCATCACCAACCCCTATTCCTAAGTAAGCACCCGATAGAACCGACACAGCACCAAACTCCCATATATTCGCAAAAGCACCATTTACAACAACGGCTACGATTGCAGCCAGAACACCAAGCAATAAATAATCTTTTGATTTCATATATGATATCAAGCAATTTACGAAAGTACTGACAAAAAAACAGCCTAGTGATATCGCCCCGACAATACCTGTTTGAGTCAATATCTGGATCCACTGACTATCCGTGTATGGCAACGCTACATATCCATTTTGCATACTTTTTAGATACACTGGGCTGTCGTAATAAATTGCCGTTTCGCCGCCATAAGATCCTGGACCCGTTCCAATTATTGGTGAAGTTTTGAATATCTCGATTGAATTATTCAATGACCAAACACGTCCATCGATCGCCGCATCAACCAAGTATTGCTGACTAAGCGCAACAGACAATCTCTGTCTTACGCTCGGTATTATTAAAAATAGCAGTGCTAGCGGTGTAAACTTTATTAAACGCCAATCTTTGATAATAATTGCAGCGCCCAGCCCAATAAACAAGCCGATCCAGGCACTTCTAGAGAAGGTAAAATATAAAACAACACTTGCTAATGCCAAATACGCCATATAAGACCAACGTCGATACCTAAACCAAGAAAACAGACTGATTATTATCGTCAACATCAGTATACTGCCTAGTACATTTGGGCTTCCAAAAAAGCCAAAGGCTCTATTGTCAACAAGATTTTCTGCCGCAGACACCCACAATTTTGAAGTATCTGGACCAGAAAAACCTTGATATAATCCAACCAAAATCAAAGGTAAAGAAAGTAGAAGTAGCGAATCGAGTAGTGCTCTTTTATTCTTATAAGTCGACGCAATGACAAAGGCAAAAATAAACTGGCAAAATATCATAATGCCATTCAATATCATACCCATAACCAATCCGTTCAATGCCGCCGCGATACCAGACAAAACTAAAACTACAGCAAAAATCATCAGATATCTAATCGACATCGCCGATTTGATTCTTTTTTTATCACAAAACAACAAAGCCAATATCAAAAAGATTGCCGCAAAATTAAATCGCTCTACAATACCCACGCCCACGCTCGTAAAGAATGTTTCATACCAATAACAAATTATCGATATCAATAAAAATACAAACGATATCTTTGAATTATTAAAAAATCTCAACGATTTCAAAAAAACTGAATCATTAAATAATTTCAGATCACGATCAATAATGATACTCTTCATAAACTTTAGCGACTT
>CAZNQY010000012.1:0-23999 GCA_964575635.1 uncultured Saccharimonas sp. (SeqCode)
AGATCTTACACTTCTCGTCATTTCATCTTAGCGAAGCAAATATCCACAAAATTTTAACATAAGTATTATAATTAGAACAAATGATATCAGACAAAACCAAAAGAAATTATTGGCTATACGTACTTAAATGCGAAAAGGGGAAGTATTATATAGGCGTTACATCCAAAACACCCAAGCAAAGAATGTACGAGCATACCAATGGTATACGTTCCGCAAAATGGACGATGAAATATAAGCCAATTAAAATTATTGACCAAAAAAATCTTGGACGAATGACGTATGCCGACGCGCAATCATACGAGAATAAAGTTGTTCGTGCTTATATCAAAAATGTTGGGATAAACAACGCAAGGGGCGGAGATTTAACTGACACTGAAGATTATACGATCAGATTCGGATATATTTTTGCAAAAGAAAATTGGGATACGATTTCTGGTATTGTCGTTATGATGTTATTTATCGCAATACTGATCGTGGCGTACTATCTTAAATAAATGAAATGGGAAGTATTTTATTTGCAATAACCAAGTGCCAAACTACAATACACTTATAGACCTTATTTTATGAAAAAAACTATTATTCTATACAAGCAAACCAACCAATTAAATATTGGACATATTTAGTTGGTGTACGTATATAATTTCAAAGATATTACATACGAGCTAAAACCTTTATGTGCTTACGTTGCTCAGTTTATTGCATTGTCACAAATTGACTCATTATATAAACAAATTGATTGCTACGATATTGGCGACGAATGGGCGGAATATCCATTCGAAAACAATGAAGATTTTGTTGGATATTCTCATAATTTCTTGATTCCAAAAGAATTAAATATGACATTGGAAAAGATGCAAGAATTGTTCAATAAAAATCTAGAATTTTTTAACAAAATGAACTTTTCATACAAACTTTATGGGTTTTTACAGAACGAAAAGAATAAACCGGAACGATATTTCAAACGACATGATTTATTTAAGTATACAGGCACCGTTGTCGGGGAAGGCTGGTTTGATAAGTACGCAACTGTCGATAATATCGAGAATATGATAAAACAAATGAACATTACCGTAAATAATTTTACCAAATAGATCCAACTAGCATGCTACAATTTAAAGTAATATGAAAATTGGAATAATAGGACCGAACAAGTTATATAATCTAGATTCGAATGAAGACGAACGAAGGTTATTACTATCCAAATTAGCCGAAATAATTGCGAAATCCAACAACGAAATAATACTGACGCCCGATAAAGATTCTTTAGTCCAATATTTTGGTGAAAAATATCTAGAATATGGCGGTAATAAGATATGGTTAATACTACCAATAAACGAGCCTGGTTACGAAAAATATCTATGCACCGATATAGGGCACGTCATATCTTGTGACAACTGGGACATACAAGCTGACGAATTCAACAGACAATGCGATGTATTTATCTGCGTCGGCTACGCATGGGGCGCAATGAAAGAGATTGCTTGCGCCCAATATTTTAATAAAAAGAAAATCTACATTATAGAAGAATCAATATCAGAAAAATTACCAGAAGAACTGAATTTTTTGGTTGAATATATACCCATCAACAAACTAGAAAACACCTTACAGAACTTGTTTTTATCATGAACAAGACTTATATCAAACAGCATTCGCATCAAAATATAAGCCACGCTTACGAACACGTGATTATTATGCTATTCGAAAAAATAGCATATTCCAAAGGATTATTTAGAGTTCTAGATTACGATTGGATCGCTGAAACTCATAATGGAATTGTGATCGCTACAATTACAACTAAATCAAAAATGGTTCTTGATCTATTTAAGAAAGTAATTACGAAATCTGTCATTACTGATGACGAAATAATTCGTGCTGTTAATGAAATTAGCTGCGAATATCAAAAACAAGCCGATTATGAAGTAACTGGTCTACGCAAAGAAATATTGGAATTGCATGAAAAAAAATGGTCAACTCTAGATAGCATAAATACAACAGCGAAGCTGTGTGAAGTTAATTGGAAAGAAGAATGTAAAAACTTAGTACTTGGTAAAAAACGTAAGTCGGATTATGCAAAATACGAATTCACATACAAATTTAGTAATCTAAAACAAGAATTAAGGCCATTAGCTATATATTTAATGCAATCTATGGCCATCTCTCATATTGACCATTTCTACAATAGAACTCCAGAATTTAGCGGATGTTACGACATGGGTGATAAATGGGCTGAATGGCAATTTGAACGAAACAGCGATCTTATAGGATATTCCCATGTGTTAATAGTTTCAAAGTCAGATCAAATAAATGTAAGAAAAATCAAAGATATATTCTACAGAAATCAAAAAGAAATAATAAATGATGAATTTAAAAATAGTTTTATGGAATTCCTAAAAAGAGAGTCCAACACAGAGATGAAATATTTCAGCGAAAAGAATTTTTTGAATTACTCTGGTTATGTCGTTGGAAAACTTTGGTATAAAAAATACTGTAATTTGGAAAATATAAACTACCTGCTTGATAATGTTGAAATTGATATTTTAAGAGTCAAATAAATTATAAAAGCATAAAAATAACCTTAAGGTGATTGTTTTTTATTTGGTCGGGGATGAGGGATTCGGTCACGTTCCGCGACCCCGCGAATTCACGATTGATAAAATATCCGATGAGGGATTCGGTCACAGATAATTTGCGTTGCAAATTTCCGCGACCCCGTCTCAACTTGGCGGCGTCACCGTCGTCCAGGTTTCCGACTCTCAAACTGCCGACGTGGCAGTTTTCGCCCCTAAAGGGGTTCGAATCCCAACCCGAAAAATCATAAAAATGGGTCCTAGATTAAAACCTAGGACCCATTTTTATGGCTGGGGATGAGGGATTCGAACCCCCGGATGTTGGTACCAGAAACCAATGCCTTACCACTTGGCGAATCCCCAATAATGTTAAATTGTAAACGTTTTTGCTGAAATTTGCTAGTTCTGGTAGCCTGTACTAGAAACCCAGTCACAGTAAAATCCATTCTGAATTTTCTGCGACCCCGTCTCAACTTACTTGAAACAAAGTTTCAAATCAGTTTCCGACCTTGCAGATTGCCGCTGGCAATCTTCACCTTACCACTTGGCGAATCCCCAATAATGTTAAATTGTAAACGTTTTTGCAGTAATTTGCTAGCTCTGGTAGCCTGGACCAGAAACCCAGTCACGTTCCGCGGTCACATCCTGCGACCCCGCAAGTCAGGCAAATAAATATAATTTATTTGTGACGTTGCCTTGCAAAAAGCCACTGGCTTTTTTCACCCGAAACTTCACGAATAAAAACACAGTTTTCATCGGAAGGTTTCCTTGCAGACTGCCACTGGCAATCTTCACCTTACCACTTGGCGAATTACAAATGTATAAATTAGTAAATTTGCTTTACTACAATACAAGATTATATATTGTTAAACTATAATTTTCCAGTACTTGACAGAGAAGAGCACGTATTGATACTAGTCAGTCTATGGGGTCTGGGGTATCTGCAGGAATCCGGATTTGAAAAATAAA
Source organism: uncultured Saccharimonas sp. (SeqCode) (assembly GCA_964575635.1). Lineage (GTDB taxonomy): Bacteria > Patescibacteriota > Saccharimonadia > Saccharimonadales > Saccharimonadaceae > UBA1547. Next base: position 3,537 of record CAZNQY010000012.1, read on the forward strand.
GTGAGTTCCTTGCGTTTCGAGTATGTTTGAGCGTAGCGAGTTACGCAGAAACCAAAGAATGAGATTTAGTTTTCAACCCGCGAGTCCGAAGCCACCCCAGGAGTTTTTGACTTCTTTTTGCGGCTTAAAAAGAAGTTGGTCTTTGGTTCTTTTCCAGAAGAAAGAATATTTAGTTATCAATTACTTAAATTCCAAATATCGACGATTCACTTCATCCCAATTCACAACCTGCCACCAAGCGGCGATGAAGTCGGCGCGCTTGAAGGTGTAATCGACATAATAGGCATGTTCCCAAACATCAACACAAAGAATCGGGTCGGCAGCGCCGTCAGAAATTGGATTATCTTGATTTGGAGTTGTGACGATTGATAAATCAGCTAGTAACCAAACCCATCCACTGCCGAAAAGGGTAGTGGCGCGAGTCGAAAACTCATTTTTGAAATTCTGGAGACTACCAAACTTTTGATCAATTGCAGCCGCAAGTTCATCTGAGATTTTAGTCGATTCAGGCGTTATAAAACTCCAAAACAAATCGTGATTATAAACACCGCCGCCAAAATTACGAACTGGCGTTTGAATGTCAGCTGGTAGCGTTTTATAGTTACGAACCAAATCTATAACCGAACGATCAAATAATTCAGGATGTGCGCCAAGCGCTGCATTTAATTTATCGACATAAATCTGATGATGTTTGTCGTGATGTAGTTCCAGGATTTCTGGGCTGAGAACGTTTTTTATTGAATCATATGCAAAAGGTAGCGGTGATAAAGTATACATATATTCCTCACTTTCTATATATATTATAGCCCAAAAACCAACAATACTTTACTTTAAAAAGCACAAGCGCTAACATAATATTATGGATACTGACTTCTTTCGTGATAAAAAAATCGTAATTATTATCTGCGTTTTAATTGTATTATTGACAGCTGGCGGTGTTATTGGCGGACTTATCTTGTTTAATAAACCCAAAGAACAGCCCGTTCTGGTAGAGACCAAAGAGCAAGAAGCGGCACGAAATGAAAAGAATGCTCAGATTAGAGGATTGCTAGATCAAATGGAAGATCCAGAATTAAGTAACGAAGAACGCGCAAAAATCTCTGATCAAATAAGATCCTTGGATAAATGATATAATTAAGAGATGAAAAAACCACTCCCAATTGTTAAAGTCGTCCTTGATAGTATTGTAGGCGGCGGCCAAACTATCGGCACACTTGATGACGGCCGAAAAATCTTTGTTTGGGGCGGATTGCCTGGCGAAGAAGTTGAAGTCCAAATCACCAAGAAAAAATCAAAACTTGCCGAAGGTTACGTCACAAACGTAATCAAAAAATCCAAGGATCGAATTGATCCAGTTGATCCAATTAGTTACATGTCGACCAGCCCATGGCAGATTATGAAATTCGAAGCAGAGCAAGATGCAAAATGCGCCTTGATCAATGACGCATTCAAATTACACCATACTGAATTACCTAACAAGGTTGAAGTTTATAGCGACAATCGCCAATTCGGCTATCGAAACAAGGTTGAATATAGTTGGTATTGGAATAAAGAAACCGAACAGCTAGATTTGGCATTCTTTCATCGTGGCACACATCGCAAACTTGCGGTTGACGTCACTAGTTTAAATATTAGCCAAATGGACGAAGCGGCGATCAGAATTCGAGATCTACTGCGAACAAAAGCCGTCAATGGCTATGATTTAAAGACATTATTAATACGATGCGATCAATCGGGTGTAGTTGCGGCGCAATTATACGTAAAAACTCCAGATTTTATACCTTTCACGGAATCAGAAATTAAAAAGCTAAAAATACAGGGCTTTGAATTGATTTTCTCGAACCCAAAAAGCCCTGCGAGCGTAATTACCGAAAAACTCCAATCATGGGGTAGTACAAAATTAACCGACACGGTAATGGGTATAGATTTCGACTATGCCGTTGAAGGATTCTTCCAAATAAACCTATCTGTTTACGAACAGGCTTTGAAAGATATGAAAGAGTGGGTGATAGCCGATAAACCACTGGTTGATTTATATAGTGGCGTTGGAACAATCGGACTATCAATTGGTAAAGATGATACAACATTAGTCGAAATTAATGAATTTGCTTACGAAGAAATGTGTCAAAATATCGTTAAATTAAAACGCGAAGACACCGCAAGGGCACTATTGTCTGCTAGCGAAAAAGTCCTAGAATGCGTCCAAAAAGACTCGATGATCATCCTTGACCCGCCACGAGCCGGTCTGCACGATGATTTAGTATATAGGCTACTCGATACAGCACCAGAACGAATTATCTATTTATCATGCAATCCCGTAACTCAAGCACGAGACGTTCAAAAACTTTGCCAAAAGTACAAGATCAAATATCACCGCGGATATAATTTCTTTCCACGAACACCGCATATTGAGCATTTAGTTGTACTTGAACTGATATAAAGATTAGCTAAAATTCGTCTTGATTCGTTTATAAGAAAATTTTACGATAGGTTGCCAATTGTTTTTGACCGAAGAATTATATTGATATATATAACCATCCTTAATTTCGGCGATCAAAACTAATGCGGGATTATACGGCGCAAGTGTGCGATAAAAAGAGATGTCATCGCCAGTTGTAAAGCGACGTCCCGGAAAGACTTCGCTGAACTTTGCTAATCCAATTTCATCAAAATAGCGCGGGCGACCCTTTGGCGGTATAAAGATTTCTGGCTTTAGACCGATATGTGCGACAATCTTTCTAATATCACCAAGCGTCATTTCGTTATGACCATTTACATATAAGAATAGTTGTTTTTTGCCTGTCAAAAATAGAGTGGCGGCAGCGCCATTGCTGCTGACTGGAATATTTGTTGCAATTTTTTGCCTGACTTCAACAACCACACCAAAGTACTCACGAATAATTCGCTCTAAAGCTATCTCTTCATTTGCTTTGCTGTTCATATTTATATTGTATCATTCTTGTCGAGTAGTTTGATCGACATACCGCTAAACTTCAACTACAATATATATTAATGGATTTCAAACAACGCTATGACAAATTGAACGCAAAACAAAAGCAAGCCGTTGACACTATCGACGGACCAGTTATGGTGATCGCCGGACCTGGTACTGGCAAGACCGAACTATTAAGTATTCGTGTTGCAAATATCCTAAAACAGACCGACACATTACCCGAAAATATTCTTTGTTTGACGTTTACCGAAAGTGGCGCGAACGCCATGCGCGAACGTTTGACCGGGATTATTGGCAAAGATGCCTATAAGGTCGCTATCCAGACCTTTCACGGTTTTGGAACCGAGATTATTAATCAAAATGGTCAGTTTTTTTATCAAGGCGCTAATTTTCGACCTGCCGACGAATTATCACGCTATGAAATTATGCGTTCGATCTTTACGGACCTTAAACATAACAATCCAATCGCTTCAAAACAAAATGACGAATTCACATATTTATCTGACAGCTTGACGGTAATTTCAGAGCTCAAGAAGAGCGGTCTAACGAGTGATGAATTATTGCAAATTTTGGACGAGAACGACTTTGCGATTCAAAAAACCGAACAATTACTATCACCGATTTTTGCCGACAGGATATCAAAGGCTACAATCGAAAAGCTTTATATGCAAATTGATTCGATTAGAGATATCAATGAGAGTATCAATCTGCCATCAATCGTCCCGTTATCAAAAATTATCGCCGATTCACTTGAAACCGCCGTTCAAATCGCACAAGATTTGGATACAACTTCGCCAATTACCGCCTGGAAAAACGAATGGTTCAAAAAAGACGAAAACGGCAAGCTTATCCTTAAATCCCACGAACGCCAAATTAAACTTCGCGAGCTTAGTGTTGTTTATGGACAATATTTATCACGGATGCAAGAAGCGGCTTTATACGATTTTGACGATATGATTTTGCGTGTCGTTCACGCCATGGAAGTCTTTGACGATCTGCGCTTTAATCTGCAAGAAAAATACCAATACATCATGGTTGACGAGTTCCAAGACACTAACTTGGCGCAAATGCGTATTATTTATAACCTAACAAATAACGAGATTAACGGTGATAATCCAAATATTCTAGTAGTAGGTGATGATGATCAAGCGATTTATAGCTTCCAGGGTGCCGATATCAGTAATATCCTGGATTTCCAAAAAGTTTATCCAGGCGCCAAGCGAATCGTTTTGACAGACAACTACCGTTCAACACCAGATGTACTTTCAACTGCTCGCGAAATCATCACGCAAGGCAACGAACGTCTTGAAAATATTATCAATGACCTTAGTAAAGTACTGGACTCGCACAAAAATGACAAAAGTATCGTCGATATTAACGAAGCCGAAACAATTGATGATGAGCGTAAATTTATCGTTGAAAGTATCAAAAAACAAATCGCAAGTGGCGACAAACCTAGTGAAATTACCGTACTTACTCGCCGCCATAAAGAGATCGAATATCTATTACCTTATTTTTCAAGGGAAGGCGTTTCAGTTAACTATGAACGTCGCGACAATGTTCTGGATGTAGAATTGATTGTTCTGATCGAAAAGCTCGCTAGCCTTGTCCTGGACCTTGCAGGGGGCAATCATGACAGCGTCAACGCCAAATTACCCGAAATATTGGCACATCCTGCTTGGGGAATTGCGCCAGCCGATTTGTGGAAGATTAGCGTTAAATCTTATGACAGCCACACTCGCTGGCTGGATATTCTAGCTACGATCGAAAAGTTTAACGGTATCCATAATTGGCTAATTGACTGCTCCGCTAAATCACATAGCATCAATCTGGAACAAATGTTGGATATTTTGATCGGCAAAGTCGAAGAATCAGAAGAATTTACCAGCCCAATCTATAACTATTTCTTTTCTGCTGCTAAAATCGCCGAAAACGCCGACGAATATATTACGTCGCTTGAAGCTTTGCGTACAATTCGCACAAAATTACGTGAATATCGACCTGACGAAATTCCAACTTTGCGCAGTTTTATAGATTTCATCAAACTCAACCGCAAAATTGGCAGCAAAATCAGCGCCGTTCGCCGCATCACCAATAACGACAATGCCGTAAATATCATGACCGCTCACAGCTCAAAAGGATTAGAATTTGACACGGTTTACGTTATGAACGCAATTGATACCGCCTGGGGCGAACGTGCTCGCAGTCGTAACCGTCTGATCAATTACCCAGAAAACTTACAATTAGCCCCATCTGGCGAAACAGCCGACGAACGTTTGCGATTATTCTATGTTGCAGCAACACGCGCCAAAAATAACCTGCATATCAGCTACAGTTTAAGCGACGACAGCGGCAAAAAAACCCTACGCGCTGGATTTTTATTGAGTAGTAGCCTGAACAAAAACCAAATAGAATCACCAGATAGTCAAGATCTAATCGAAGCCACCGAAATGGCTTGGTATCACCCAATTATAAAACCAATCTCGCAGGATATGATCAATATCGTCCGACCAATGCTTGATAACTACAAACTCAGCGTGACGCACTTAAACAATTTCTTAGATATTACCCGCGGTGGTCCAGAGAGTTTTTTGATGCAAAACATCTTGCGTTTTCCAACCGCCAAAAGTCCATCGGCCGCTTTCGGTACGGCTATTCACGAAACCCTGCAAAAAGCCCACGCTCACATATCAGCCACCGACAGCAAACAACCAGTCGAAGATATCGTGGCGAACTTTGGTAAAATCTTGGCCGATCAGCACCTTGATACAAGTGACTACGAAAAATACCTAGAAAAGGGCAGTGATGCAATCAGGATATTTTTGGAACAAAAATACGATAATTTCAAGACGAGCGACAAAGCCGAACTGAACTTTGCAGGCCAACATTCAGTAATTGGCGATGCCCATTTAACAGGCAAGCTTGACCTTGTCACAATCAACAAAACTAACAAAACTATTCATGTAACGGATTACAAAACTGGCGGTGCGCCGTTATCAGCAAACGGCAAATCAGATAGCGAAAAAATCAAGATACATAAATATCGCCAGCAATTGCTGTTTTATAAACTTTTGATCGAATCCGCCCGAGATTATAGGGGATATACGGTCACTAGCGGATCAATAATTTTTGTCGAGCCAAGCAAGTTTGGCGATATCATTTCAATTGATGTCAGCTTTTCTAATGACGATGCTGAAAAATTAAAAAAGCTCATCGGATCAGTTTGGAATCACATAATTAAACTGGAGTTACCGGATATATCCGACTACGAAAAAACACTAAAAGGTATCTTGCAATTTGAAAGTGACTTGATTGAAGGCGAAAATAGTTGACATTTATAGCAATTAGTGTTACAATAAAAAGATAAGGTGTGTTTTACCTTGTGTTGTTTTAAAAAAGTTTGTTTTTTATTCGAAATTCATACAATACCCAAGGAGGTGTCATGGATGGGATTCTTCGAAAACAACAATAACAGCGACTATGCAAACAGCGTACTGAAAGCAAAGGAAGCCCTCGCAAGAGGTGAGCAACCGAGCAGTTCAGACATGGAACGCGTCAGAAAAGCCGCCCAGTATATGGACGGCGATATCGGACGCGAAGCAAGGTCGATTACTGGGAAGTAATCGTCAAAAAATCGCAAAATAGCACAAAACAATAGGTAATACCTCCCTTTCCCCCCAATTCTCACGAATTGGGGATTTTTTTGTTGACAAAACAAAATCGTTAATATATGCTAAAACAAGTAGCGAAGGCCGCATTACCTTTAAAAGTGCGACTTGCGCCACTGCACCTTACGATCTAACGAAAATGTCCTGGCTGGACAAACGAAGAGTCTCTAAGGAAGACTGCGCCTGGTAATCTAGTGCAGAAGTTATCCAAAGAAATTTATCGTCGCTCACAGGCAAAATGTGAAGTGAAAGGAGCTCAAGGATTCGATCGCCACACACCACGAATTTGGAGTGGGAGGCAAAATTGCCGAATGCGTCGCCCTTGTATCGTCAAACCTTAACACTGCTGCAGAAATATCATTACCCAAAAATTGTGTAATACTTAGCAACCCCAAAGCTGCCGATTTACCTCTTTTGAAGTTTGATTCACGCGGCCGCCAACCCCCAGCCAAGGTTAATTTTCGTTATGATCAAAGCAAGAACCCCGCCCAATGTGGCGGGGTGTTTTATTTTTGCGGGTAATTATGAGATAATTAATCGAATGAAAAATATCTGGACCGATTTACCAAAACCGTTTTTTATACTCGCCCCAATGGAGGCAGTAACTGATGTGGTTTTTCGCCATGTCGTCGCAAAAGCTGCTCGACCAGATATATTCTTTACTGAATTCGTCAATGCGTCGAGTTTCTGTAGCGAAAAAGGCATCCACAGCACTCGCGGACGCCTTGATTTCACGCCAGATGAACAACCAGTCATAGCACAAATATGGGGCAACAAGCCTGATGAAATTGCACAGATGTGTGCGGGATTAAAAGAACAAGGTTATAAGGCGGTTGACCTGAATATGGGCTGTCCAGATAAAGCAGTTGTTAAAATCGGCTGTGGTAGTGCATTAATTAAAACTCCAGAAATTGCCGCCGAACTTATCAAAGCCGCAAAAACTAGCGGACTACCAATTAGCGTCAAAACCAGACTCGGTTATAGTAAAACCGAAGAATGGCAAGACTGGTTAACTCATATCTTAAAACAAGACGTAGTCAATTTAACAGTTCACCTACGAACCCGTAAAGAAATGAGCAAAGTTGACGCTCATTACGAATTAATCCCTGAAATTATGAAACTTCGCGATGAAATTGCGCCGAATACCCTAATAACGATCAACGGCGACATCAAAAACCGCGAACATGGCATGGAATTATTTGAAAAATACGGCGTCGATGGGTTAATGATAGGTCGCGGTATATTCCATAATCCGTTTGCTTTTGAGAGTGCTCAACGCGAACATACAAAAGATGAATTAATCGATCTTTTAAAGTTACACCTTGATTTGCACGATAAATATTCGGCACTTTACGAGGATCGCAGATTTGATCCAATCAAACGCTTTTTAAAGATATACGTTCGTGATTTTGCCGGCGCAAGTGAAATGCGTGATCGCATGATGCACGCAAAAAGCACAGACGAAATTCGTCAAATTATCAAAGATTTATAAATTAATAGACGCACGATTTGGCATAGTCGTAAGTAATGGTTCATTACTATCAAGTATGTCATTATTACCAATTTGACCACCCGTACCGCGACCCCAACATAACGAATTACCAGACACAGAAATTACGCATGATCCATTGTCTTTTACATATATTTCAGCCGCGTAGTTATTTTCCATAAATCCAGCACGATAAACAGTCAGCGGTACTTGACTTTGAACAAGAGTCCTATTGCCAAGTTGACCGCTAGTATTTAGACCCCAACAATAGACGCCGCCGTCCGAAGCAATGACGCAGGTGTGTGCAGTTCCAGCTGAAATACCTACAGCTGTTTTAGTATTTAGATCACTAACATTTACAGTAGTATTTACCAATACTGGCAAAAGGCGTTGTGTTACGGAATTATCGCCAAGTTGACCATTAGTATTTAACCCCCAGCAGTGTGCAGTACTATCAGTCGCAATCGCGCAGGTATGACTGGTTCCAGCAGAAATCGAAGCTACTTTTTTATTAAGAAGAGAGCTAGCAGCGGTATTAACCAATACTGGCAAAAGGCGTTGTGTTACGGAATTATCGCCGAGTTGTCCGTTAGTGTTCAGCCCCCAACAGTTTGCAGTACTGTCCGATGCAACTGCACAGGTATGATTCGCCCCGGCAGTTATAGATATGACTGTCTTGTTTAATAGAGAGCTTGCCGCAGTATTAACAGCTGTAGGAGCGGTTCTATTCGTGCCAGATGTATTATCTCCAATCTGTCCGTTTGCATTCAAACCCCAGCAATAAACTAAGTTATTAGAAGCCAGTGCGCAAGTGTGATTGCCGCCAGCAGCTATGTCAATTACCGTCTTGCCAGCTAGCGCACCTGTAGTTACGGCTACCGCCGCAGGACGCTGCGTAGTTCCACCATCTCCAAGCTGACCGCTGGTATTTAGCCCCCAACAATAAGGAAGATTGTCTGATGCGATTGCGCAGGTGTGGCTAGCGCCGGCGGTTATAGCCTTGATTGTCTTGCCATATAGAGCACTAGTGCCGCTTGCCGTATTCACGGCAGTAGGAGTATTCCGTTGAGTGGTTGAATTATCACCCAATTGACCATTAGTATTTAATCCCCAACAATATGCCTGGCCATCGGTGTCAACGGCACAGTTATGAGAAGTACCGGCCGCAAACTTACTCCAGTTTTTAGTAGAAATATCAACGTTTTTATTATTTGTGTATCTTCGCCAAACATTCCCATTAGCATTAATGAGTTTCGTAGTGCCAGTTACGGAAATCGTTGCAGCTGGCGCGCCAATAATATTCGTCGTAGAAACAAGAGTTGCCGTAGATTTATTGACATTAGATCCGTCTCCAATTTGCCCGTTAGTGTTCAACCCCCAACAATAACTCTGATAATTAGACGCGATTAGACAAGAATTGTAACTTCCAGAACTGACAGATATTGCAGTCGATCCATCGGATGGCACGGCTGACGTTGACTGGATAGGAACTAAACTGTCAGTAGTATTACCGTTACCGAGTTGACTAACGTTATTATAGCCCCAACAGTATGGTTTACTGTCGGATGCAATAACGCAGGTTGACTGAGAATTTGCCGCAATTGACAAGACCGTTTTGCTAGCTAGCACGCCTGCGACGTTAACGGCAGTGGGCGCTAATCTATTAGCTACCGCATTATTACCGATTTGGCCTTTTGCATTATAGCCCCAACAATAAGGAAGGCTGTCCGATGCGATGACGCAAGTATGGCCATAACCAATGGTTGCTCCAGCTTCAGAAACGCCGTTCGCAGTTATCTTGCGGACAGTTTTACCATAAAGTGCGCTCGTACCGCTAACCATATTGACCGCAACCGGTACTTGCTTATTATTTGTATCATTAAAACCAACCTGACCGTTCACGTTATAACCCCAGCAATAAACTAGGCTGTCCGATGCGATTACGCAGGTATGATAACCGCCGACAGCAATCGACAGAACTGTTTTGCCATAAAGTGCGCTTGTACCGTTGACCATATTGACCGCAACTGGATAATTTTTCGTAACAAGCGTATTGTCACCGAGTTGCCCGTAAGTACCGCTACCCCAACAAGATACTAATCCATCCGAAGCTAGAACACAGGTATGCGAAATACCAGCCGCAACTGAAATAATAGTCTTGCCTAATAGTGGCAATGCCGTATTAGTTGGACTAACAGGCACAGAACTATCTGTATTACTGGTATTTCCAAGTTGACCGCTAGTATTAGCGCCCCAACAATACAGCTGACCATCAAAGGTTATAGCACAAGTATGAGAACTGCCTACTGCAATACTCTTTATATTCTTGCCGGTCATCACGCCAGTATCAATAACTCGAACAGGAACATTACTGTCAGTTATATTTCCAATACCTAGTTGGCCGTTGCCGTTATAGCCCCAACAATAAGCCCTATAATCATAAGAAATCGCGCAAGTGTGGTTATTACTGGATGCGATTTGACGCCAACCATTAACTTTGGTTTTTGGCGCCCCAATACTAAAAGTGGTTGCAATTTTGGAATCGGCCGACAAAGTCACATTACATCTTGGGTCAATAGAATTATCCGCACACGTAATTCCATTTTGGTTCAAGCCATAGCAATCGGTGTTTGCCTTTAGCGGACTAGCGTCAGACCAAGTAGCGACGTTATTGTTTGCCGTCAAACAAGAATTAGCAAATGCAATTCCCGAATCCGATGCGTATTGAGCTGCTTGATTATAATATTGCGTTTTAAGAGCAGAACTGACGCTTGATGTCGAAGCTACCGAAAAAAGAAGTACAGAAAGCATCACGACCGAAACAATCAAAATTGTCGGTAAGGCAAAACCTTTATTTTTTACGGATATAAACCTTTCGGTGATTGTCATTTAGAACCCATCGCTAATTAACCATAATTTGTTTAAATTATAACATAAACGTGATGTAATTATCGACCAATTTGCAAAACTTCGCCGCCGAGTGCTTTTCTGAAGTACCCATCGTGACTAACATAGATGACGGCACCAGTGTATTTCTTGAGAGCAGTCTCTAACTCTTCGATACTTGGTAAGTCCAAGTGGTTGGTTGGTTCATCCAAAATCAAGAGTTGTGGGTCATTTGCAAGCATCGAAATCAATTGGAAACGAGCTTTTTGACCGCCCGACAAACGAGAGATCGGCACTTTGCCGTCACTTTCGATAAATAGATAATCACTCATTAAACTTCGAATTTTTGTAGTCGAAATCGATAGGTTACGATCCAAATACATTCGTTCAATTGCAGTTTCCAAATTCAAATCAAAATAAGTAGGGGAAACTTCTTGTTCATAAATACCAATCCGAACATGTGAATCCAGATTCAACTCACCAGCAAAAGTAGTGATTTCTTTGTTGCCTAAAATTGATTTAATTAAAGTTGTCTTACCAGCACCGTTGCGACCACGGAATTCTAGCGCTTCACCTTCGCGAAGGTCGATATTAACACCTTCGAACAACGGTTTATCGTAACCTAGCGACACATTACGGCCTGACACCAAAACATGCTTACTGCGCGATTCTTCATTTTTTAGGTTCATGCGAATATTCTTCGCTTTGAATTTATCGTATTGCGCGGCAACTTTATAATTCAAATTGTCAACAGAATCTTTATCAATCCAAAATGTCGGTTTTTCAATCGCTTGGAGTTCAGCAAGTTCTTTTCGGGAGTTTTCTTCGAGTCGCTTAAAGCGTTGAATCGTACTTGGATTACGAGATTTTTCTTTGAATCGTTGATATTCAATAACTTTTGCTTTCAAATTAACAATCCGTTTTTCGATCATCTCGAAGTCGCTCATTTGAGCGCCAGTACTGACAGCGTTTTGCTTCAAATAAGCGTCGTAATTACCCTTATAACTGACACTTTCGCCGTCCTTAAGTTCAACGATTCGATCAACTTCGTTTAATACATCGCGATCGTGAGTAATAACCAACATTGCTTCGCGAGCCGTTTTCATCCATTCAACATACTGCGCTTTGGCAATATAGTCCATGTGGTTGGTTGGTTCGTCAACGAGCGCTAGGTGAGCATCGCTATGCATGATTTTTACGACTTCGACTAAACGCTTCTGACCACCAGATAGGGTAGAGAATTTGCGGTGAGCAACGCCTGGTAGTTGGAAATTATCAAGTTCACGTTCGATTTTTTCTTCGATCTGATAAAAACCTTTGTCGTCAAAGCGCATCAAAGCCTGGGTGTATTCATCGATCATTTTCATGTTTTCACCCATAATTTCAGGGTAAGTTTCAATAATTTTGCTTAGTTCGTTGTATTCGGGCAAACCAAAAAGAACATATTGCAAAACCGTCATATTACCAACATCATGATGTTCCTGAGCAGTCGAAACAACCGTCACGCCACGACGAAAAATAATTTCACCAGTAAAATCAGTGTCACTGCCAGTCAAAATTCCAAATAAAGTAGATTTACCGACGCCATTGCGGCCAATTACACCAATTTTTTCACCGTCATCGATACTAAATTTAATCCCATGCATCAGCATTTTGGGACCAAAACTTTTTTCAGTAACTGTAATATCAGCAATCATCCTTACCAGGATATCACAACAGGGGTGAAAAAAGAAATAATACGACTAATTATTTATAACTGATTCGTATATTTTGACTAACTGATCTTTACAGCCAGTGACTTCGTGGGATTTTGCGATTTCGAGTGATTTGTTACTAAAAGCTTTAATTCGGTCAGAACTCTCGACAATTTTTAGCATGTTGTTAGCCATCGCATCATGATCGCCGAACTTCGATACATAGCCATTTTGACCATCTAAAACTACTTCAGGGATAGCCAATTTATCAACGCCGATAACTGGTAAGCCGCTCGCCATAGCCTCCAAAATTACAATGCCTTGAGTTTCGATAGGACTTGCTGTTACAAAACAATCGAATTCATGCAGATGTTTGGAGAGTTCATTTATATCATAAAAACCGTGCATCTTGATACGATCTTGTAATCCTAATTCTTTCACAAGAGTTTCGAGTGAAAGCTGGGCTGGACCACCACCATAAACTTCAAGAATAATATCCTTATTCTTTTTGGCTGCAATCGCGAATGATTTAATGACGTGATCGACACTTTTTTCATAACCCAAACGTCCGATGTACAAGATTCGATTAGTGACATTAAAATTAGTTTTTTTGACAAAGAAATCATATTCAATACCATTACTCAACATCTCAACTGGCGGAATAATACCCTGTTTTTTTAACACTTTCTTCATAGCATGCGAAGGAGTTAAAACCAGATCGGCCCGATTATAAATAAGTCGAGTATAGTCACGACCAAACCGCTCATTAAATTTACTCGGAGTTTTTATAACTTCAGCCTTGATATCTTCGTCTTTTTCTTTGATAAACTGACTTATATACTGTCGGAACAACGATTCGTCATCATCTTCACCAGATTCGGTGATAGATTTGGTAATCTTTAATTTAGTACTGTTCATGAATTCCGATATTTTATTAATACCCAAGATAGTCCGCGGGTTTACGTAAACCAAAAAATCGGGAATATAAGTGTGGTAGGTTTGAATATTTGGGATTTTCATAATTTTGGTCGCCCAAACACCAATCCAGCCGATTCCAAGTGGAGTTTGAATATGAACGACATCTGGACCAAATTCTTTAAGATCGCGAATAGCCGTCCAAATAAAAGGCAGAGCTAGCTTCATCGCACTATAAGATGGCGCAGTCATTGATAAATAACGCTTTACTTGTAGTCCTGGGTATTTCTTGTCACGATATTTGCCGTTTTTTGGACAAAAAATCATAATCTGATGTCCATCATCAGCCATTAATTTGGTAAAGTGGTCAACACTGGCAGAAACACCGTTTCTATCTGGTAAGTATGTGTCTGTAAAAATTGCTATCTTCATAAATAAATTGTTTTTGCTTTTATATATTATAATACAAACAAAAGGAATTGATATATGAACCACAAAATAAGTGTCGTTATCGCGGCATACAACGAAGCAGCTCGAATTGGAAATGTATTAAAAGTAGTCGAAAATCATCCGTTAATCGACGAGGTGATCGTAGTTAATGATGGATCAAAAGACAACACCGTTGAAGTTGTTAAAAAATTCAATGTTCGATTAATAGAAAACGAAAAAAATATGGGAAAAACTTTGTCAGTTAAACATGGCATCGAAGAGTCGAAAAATGATTTGATCATGTTGCTTGACGCCGATTTAATTGGATTGAATGCCGATGCAATTGAAAGTTTAGCTCGTCCCGTTTTGGACGGAGTAGTGGATTGGACCCTGAGTATGCGCAGCAACTCATTCGACAGCTTTAAACCATTTAAAGGCACTAAAGTTGACTGGTTAAGTGGCGAAAGGGTTGTGCCGAAATCATTATTACTTGATCCGTATATCTGGTCAAAACCGAAAGTTGGATTCGGGCTCGAAACACTGATGAATAAATCATTACTCGACAAAAAGAAAACTTTCTTGTCAATATACTTGCCGACCGTAATTAACCCGACCAAAGCTAACAAGGGTGGTTTCTGGGTTGGTTTTACTGATCAGACCAAGATGGTCATGCAAATATCAAAAATTATGTTCCCATTATTCGTACTAGTCCAATTCTTCCGCATGGCATATTTGAACAAAAAATATTCAAAATTACCAAACAATAGCTAATCTGTTAAAATAATTAACAGTATGGCACAAAAAAAGAAGAAACCGTCCGCGCCCAAGGCAGTTGTTAATCGACGAGCTTCTTTTGATTATGCCTTGGAACAAGAAATTGTCGCTGGAATTGTTTTGACTGGCAAAGAAACTCGCGCTGCTCGCGATAATCATGTGCAGTTAAAAGGGTCGTTTGTGACAATTCGCAACAACGAACTTTGGTTGAATAACGCCAGTTTTAGCCTTAAACTAAATGAAAAAGGTAATCCAGGTGCCAGATCTCTTGATACTTCTCCCCGAAAACTATTAGCCAGCCGCAAACAAATCGACACTCTTGCCAAAGAGAAAGTCGCAGGAATGAGTATCGTGCCGACTAAATTACTAACAACTGGACGTTTTATCAAAATCGTTGTTGCCCTAGGTAAGGGTAAAAAGAACTATGACAAACGCGAAACCCTCAAACGCCGAGACCAAGAACGCGACGCAAGGCGAATGATCAAAAACACGCTTTAGTAGACCATTTTGCTTAATAGATACTTATACGCTATAATATATTCAATAAACATAATCTCTTTGACGGGGAATATTAGCAGTGAAATCACTAGGATTAATCAATAAAAACAGAAAAGGCTTTACACTAATAGAAATCGTAGTCTCATTGGCCGTTATCGGAATATTGTTTTCGATTAGTGTTGTTTCGTACGGTAATTGGAAACAAAGAACTACTATTACTCAGGCGAAAAGTGATCTGTCTCAACTAGCGACTGCTTTTGAAGATTATAAGAATACGAACAATGCATATCCAAGCGATATTACGAAATTAGCGAACTTTAAAGCTTCGTCTGGATTGACTATAACCGGCGGGAGTAACAATGGTAATTATTTTTGTATAAACGTCAAATCGGTCTCGGATAATACAATTTCTTATTATCTAACATCATTAAACAAAGAGGCTCAATCAGGGGAGTGTCCAGCGCATGGATGGAAGACAATAGAAGCAGGAGATCAACATTCATGCGCGATATCGAAAGACGACACTGTGTACTGCTGGGGAGCTGGATCTAATGGCAGACTAGGCAATGGTTCGAGCCAGGATTCACCAAAGCCAAAACCTATACTTCAAGGATCCATGCCGACGCTAAAAGTCAAGTCCTTGTCAGTAGGAAATAATCATACATGCGTAATTGGTTTTGATGACAGAGCTTACTGCTGGGGAACCGGCGGTAGTGGTCAACTAGGTAATAATTCAACCAACATTACATATAGTCCGATCCCTGTATCACAAGGAACAATGGATTCCTTAAATGTAAAATCTATATCAGCAGGGGGCGAATATACTTGCGCCGTGGGCTTTGATGACAAGGCTTATTGTTGGGGAAGGAATAACGGTTACCAACTTGGTAATGGCAATACGTCAAACAGCTTAACTCCCGTTGCTCTGTCGCAAGGTTTAATGAGCTCCTTGAGCGTAAAATCTATATCAGCAGGGGGTTATCATGGTTGCGCAATTGGATTTGACGACAGAGCTTACTGTTGGGGAAGCGGCAGTTGGGGCAGGCTTGGAAACGGCGCATCGGCCAACAGCTCAACTCCCGTAGCAGTATCTCAAGGTTTGATGGATTCGTTAAGTATAAGGTCGATAGCTGCCGGAACCGGCGCAAACACTTGTGCTATCGGATTTAATAATAAAGCTTATTGCTGGGGTGATGGCACAGGAGGCAGACTTGGCAATAACACAACAACAACAAGTTCAACACCCGTAACGGTACTTCAAGGTGAAAGAAATTCAGTAGAAGTAAAGTCGATTTCAAGACCAAGCGGTTATCACGTGTGTTTAATAGGTATAGATGATGATGTGTATTGCTGGGGCGCTAACTACAAGGGGCAATTGGGTAATAATTCGACATCTTTCACTTCAAGCAACCTAGTTCCCGTAAGATCATCATCAACCATAAACCCATCTTTGGGATTTAAAAATATTTCAACTGGCAATCAAAACACATGTATAGTTGACATATCTGATGACGCTTATTGTTTTGGCTACAATGACTACGGCAAACTTGGTATTAATTTTTTCGATTATCACAAAACACCGGTTGCCGTAGAACAGGGTTCTATGCCATTTTTAAGTACTGCAATTATATCGTCTGGCGGTTATTTTACATGCTCGGTAAACACTAATAATACTTACTGCTGGGGAGATGGTCACCTAAATCAACTCGGAAATAATTCCACATTATACCACTCAAATCCGACGGCTACACACAAAGGAGAAATGCAATCACTAAACGTCAAGACAATATCAAGTGGCGACTCTCACGTATGCGCTATTGGGTTCGACAATAGGGCTTATTGTTGGGGAAGGGGTAATAATTATCAACTTGGGAATGGTAGCTTAACAAACAAGCCGACTCCAGTAGCTGTGTCTCAAGGTGAAATGATCTCCTATGAAGTAAAAGCAATATCGAGTGGATATACTCATACATGTGTTATTGGTTCTGACGATCACGGTTACTGTTGGGGAAATAACAGTAGTGGACAACTTGGTAATAATAGCACTTTGTCTAGTCCTACCCCAGTTCAAATATATCAAGGATCAATGCCCTCGTTAAACATAAAGGCAATATCAGCAAAAGGTAATGTTACGTGCGCTATTGGGTTTGATGACAAGGCTTATTGCTGGGGTGATGGCACTTCCGGGCAGCTCGGACAAAGTTTATTAGAGAACTCCCTTAGTCCGGTTGCAATACCTCAAGGTGTAATGCCAGACCCAAGAATTAAAAAAATAACCATAGGGTACAGTAATTTTGTTTGTGCTATTGGGTTCGACGACAAGGCTTATTGCTGGGGTCAACAACCTTACGGTGAATTTGGAAATAATTCATCGTCATCAAGTAGGACTCCCGTAGCGACCTGGCAAGGATCCATGACAGACACTAAGATCAAGGATCTTTCAGCAGGCGCATTTCATGTGTGCGTTATTGGATTCGACGACAAGGCTTATTGCTGGGGAAACAATAGCAGCGGACAACTTGGAGATGATTCTAATTCAAATAGAAGAACACCAGTCGCGGTATCTAGTAGCACTCTAAACACACAACGTTTCAAAAAAATTTCAGGAGGAAATAATCATACTTGTGCGATAGGGTACGACGATAGACTATACTGCTGGGGAAATAACGAACTTGGGCAATTAGGTGTCATTAAAACCTCCCTACTTGGGCACGATACTCCGCAGCTCATTCTTCCACCGCAATAATACAATGGATAGAACCTAATTGATCGCAACATACTAATGGTTTAATATTTATAGTATAAATAGATAAGAGTAATAATGATAACATATTTGAGCAATTGTTTTAAGAAGCAGAACAAAAACGGCTTTACACTAATAGAAATCGTAGTCTCATTGGCCGTTATCGGAATATTGTTTTCGATTAGTGTTGTTTCGTACGGTAATTGGAAACAAAGAACTACTATTACTCAGGCGAAAAGTGATCTGTCTCAACTAGCGACTGCTTTTGAAGATTATAAGAATACGAACAATGCATATCCAAGCGATATTACGAAATTAGCGAACTTTAAAGCTTCGTCTGGATTGACTATAACCGGCGGGAGTAACAATGGTAATTATTTTTGTATAAACGTCAAATCGGTCTCGGATAATACAATTTCTTATTATCTAACATCATTAAACAAAGAGGCTCAATCAGGGGAGTGTCCAGCACATGGATGGCTATCACTAAGCGCTAGCAGTAAGTCTCATTCTGTATGTGGAATCCTAGGGAACAATCAGGTGTATCGCTGGGGTGAAAACGGCGTAGGGCAACTCGGAAATAATACAACGACAGCAAGCACAACCCCCGTAGCAGTATCTCAAGGCGCAATGCCATCACTAAGCGTTAAATCAATTTCAACAGGTGGCGACTTTGCCTGTGCGATTGGGTCCGATGACCAAGCTTATTGTTGGGGAGAAGGATTAGGGCTCGGAAAAGGTTCATTACCTGACAGCTCCGTACCTGTCGCCGTATCTCTAGGTTCTATGGCGTCATTGAAAGTAAAGTCTATATCAGCAGGCTATGATCAAGCATGCGCAATTGGATTTGATGACAAAGCATATTGTTGGGGAGGGAACTCCCAAGGTCAACTCGGTAATAATTCAAGCACCAATAGCTTAGTTCCGGTTGCAGTATCTCAAGGCGTCATGACTACAACTAACATAAAGATGATATCGGCCGGCTATTGGTCTACATGCGCAATTGGATTTGATGACAAAGCATATTGTTGGGGATATAACTGGAGTGGCCAATTAGGCAATGATTCAGTTTCAAGTAACATCCTTACACCCGTTAATGTATTGCAAGGCGAGATGACATCGTTAAACGTTAAGTCAATATCAGCCAGCGGAAAAAATGGAGGAAATACATGTGCGATCGGGTTTGATGACAAAGCATACTGCTGGGGTAGCCACACTGAAATAATAGGCATTGACAGTATTTCTTTATCAGCCATAAATCAAAACCCAACTCCGGTAGTTGTGCCACAGATATCTAATGTAAAATACATAAGCACTGGCGACACCAGTACTTGCGCTATAGACTCTTCCTATAAAATTTACTGCTGGGGGTATAACTCAGAAGGTCAACTTGGAACAGGATCTATAAGTAGCAAATATTCGTCGTCACCAGCACCCGTCATTGCAGGGCAGGTCAATCTAAAACAAGCAAAATCACTCACTATAGGCAGTGATTTTGCCTGTGCGGTTGATGTCAATATGGAAGCATACTGTTGGGGGAATAACCTATCTGGAGTATTAAACATCGAAGATTTGGATCGTATCAAAACTCCTAATGCCGTAAGTCAGGGTGCAATGCCATTTCAAAACACCAAATCGTTTTCGACAGGCGGATCGCTAAACTGCTCAATAGACTCAAGCGACAAAATGTACTGCTGGGGTTCAGGATATAACGGTGGACTAGGGATTAACTCGATTACCCACAGCCCATCACCAGCAGCCGTAACACTAGGTAGTATGCCTTCGTTAAATGTTAAATCCGTATCGGCTGGATATTCAAGCGCATGCGCTATAAACTTTAATAATCAGGCGTATTGCTGGGGAGAAAATACTTTCGGGCAACTTGGTCTTGGAGGTACGGCAGACAAATCCGTACCCCGCGCAATTGCTATTGGCGCAATGGCGTCATTAAATGTTAAGTCAATTTCCACGGGGATATACAATACCTGCGCAATCGGCTTTGACGACAAGGCATATTGTTGGGGCGATAACAGCAGCGGTCAATTAGGTGACAATACAAGAACGCAAAGAAATACGCCAGTAGCTGTATTGCAGGGATTAATGACCTCAACAAACGTAAAGGCTATATCCGCCGGACAACTCAGTACCTGCGCAATCGGCTTTGACGACAAGGCATATTGTTGGGGCGATAATAGTTATGGACAGCTAGGGAATAATTCAACTACTCAAAGCAGAACTCCTGTTGCGGTCCTACAAGGCGCAATGGCGTCAACGAGCGTTAAATCTATTTCTGTAGGGTCGTATAACGCCTGCGCTATTGGCTTTGATGACAAAGCTTATTGCTGGGGATATAATGGCAATGGACAGCTAGGGAATAATTCAACTACTCAAAGCAGAACTCCTGTTGCGGTCCT
>CAZNQY010000012.1:24099-25245 GCA_964575635.1 uncultured Saccharimonas sp. (SeqCode)
ACAAGGCGCAATGGCGTCAACGAGCGTTAAATCTATTTCTGTAGGGTCACACAGTGCCTGTGTTATAGGGTTTGACGACAAGGGATATTGCTGGGGATATAACGGATATGGTCAGCTAGGTAATAATTCAACAACTCAAAGCCTTATTCCTGTCTCGGTCACACAAGGCGCAATGCCATCCTTAAGTTTAAAATCGCTAGCAACAGGCACTTACCATACGACATGCGCCATTGGCATCGACAATAAAAGCTACTGCTGGGGTAGAAACAATTATGGCCAGGCTGGAGTAGTTAATAATTCGATTTTTTCTCATAATAAGCCTCAACCTATAGTATCTCCACAATAAATTGACTTTTTATCAACTTTCTGATAAAACATAAAGATACGCTTTATATTTTTGTAGGCGCGCACTTTACTATGTCAAAGGAGGCTTTTTATGAAAATGGGGGTCAAGCCTGTTATTTCAAGCGAGACGCAGCAGTTTCGGGAGTATATCGACCGGCTGACGCGAACTCTCAAGGAATTATCGAGCAATCCAAACAACTTCAAGAACGAAAAAGAAGCGACCGTAACAAGAGAGCAGATTCAAAATCTCAAAACCAATATCGCTAACATCCTGATCGAGAATGTCGAACTAATGAGCTTGGATCAAGTAGCAACATTCAGAGAG
Organism: uncultured Saccharimonas sp. (SeqCode); assembly: GCA_964575635.1. Taxonomy (GTDB): domain Bacteria; phylum Patescibacteriota; class Saccharimonadia; order Saccharimonadales; family Saccharimonadaceae; genus UBA1547. The sequence continues at coordinate 24,770 of CAZNQY010000012.1, forward strand.
ATGGTAATTAGCGACAAGGTCGGCATCGAATTGCGCGATCTTGACGTTAAAGTTGCGGTTTCAACCAACATCAAAAACGAAGTATTGCAACAATACGACAAAGCAGCTAATCTATTAAACCGAATGGCGCTTTGTCAACAATATTTGAAGTTCGGCGATGGATCCTTTTCAATACTCATCCTAAGTAGACTTCTGGTTGATTACGAGAATGATTCGGCTCTGAATAGAAACCCACAATGCATCAATTTTTTGGAACAGAGCATAGTCGATATTGCAAAAATCAGCGGCCCATGGGAATTGAACGCTGTTCGTGATGAGATAATCGACAAGATCTCGAAAAGAGATTCGATCATGCACCACGTCGCAGCAGCTACGATTGCCGAGATCAATGCTACTAGCGACAATTCCGAAAAGGTTTTGATTTTCAATAAAAAAATGAACTGGAAGAACGTCTATGTCTTTGATGTTCTGGAACC
>CAZNQY010000013.1:0-25109 GCA_964575635.1 uncultured Saccharimonas sp. (SeqCode)
GTTTATTTGAAACTTGTCTAGCAAAAGCATTATCTTTTTTGTATAATAGTTTTTGAGGAACGGATATTTAATCCCTCAAAAAGAAATATTATGAAATTTAGAATACTTGATCTGTTTTCTGGAGCTGGCGGCTTGTCGCTTGGCCTGGATATGAACGAAAACTTTACTACTGTCGTTGCGTCTGACTTTTTTAAGAGTTCGCTTAATACGCTGAAAAAAAACATGCCAAATGTCGAAACTGTCTTTGGCGATATTACTGATAAAGATGTAAAGAAAAATATCATCAAGGCCGCAAAAGATCACAATGTTAATATGATCGTCGGTGGTCCACCATGTCAGGGTTTTAGTAATAAGGGCAAGAAATTGGGATTAAAAGATCCACGTAATTTCTTGTTTTTGGAATATTTGGATATTGTTAGTGAAATTCAACCAGAATTATTTATTATCGAAAACGTTAAATCATTAGTAACTGCATCAAATGGTTATTTTATGAACGAGATTCAATCAAAGTTCAAAGATTTGAATTACATTGTGTCCTTTAGCGTATTGAAAGCTAGTGATTATGGCGTGCCGCAAAGTCGCGAGCGAACTTTTATCATTGGATCAAAATCAATTTCGTTTAATTTTGCGAACATCAAAAAAGTTGATAAAAAAGTATCGGTCCGTGATGCAATATCGGATTTGCATTATTTGAATTCTGGTGAAGGCGAAGTTACTATGAAATATATTAACGATGCTTTGACTGATTATCAAAAGCAAATGCGCGCAGGTTCAAATGCACTTTTTAACCACACTGCTACATCTCACTCGAAATTGGCGCTTGAGAAATTGGCTATGATACCTGCCGAAAAAGGCAAAGAGTATTTGCCAAAAGAATTATTGGGTAATCAGAAGTTCAAAACTACTTGGGGTCGTTTGGAGTGGAATAATGTTAGTCCAACAATCGATACGCGTTTCGATACGCCATCGAACGGCAAGAATTCTCATCCTGAATTACATCGAGCTATAACACCACGTGAGGCTGCAAGAATTCAAAGCTTCCCTGATAAATTTGAATTTTTAGGTAGCAAGACAGAAGTTTGTCGACAAATTGGTAATGCCGTGCCGCCGCTACTTGCTAAATCAATTGCCGATGCGATAGATGCTCAATATGATCAAAAGCGACAACATAAAAGCGACAATTTTCATTTATTTTGCGATGACGCATACAGTAAGATTCATGAACTTCAAAAATCCGGTATAGTAGTTGACCACATTATTACCGATCCACCGTACAATATATCGCAAGATAATAACTTTTCGACGATGAAATCAGCCAAGCGTCAGGGCGTTGATTTTGGCGAGTGGGATAAAGAATTTGATCTGACTAGTTGGATTAGTGATTATGAAAAAATATTGGATAAAAACGGATCGATGATTGTATTTTGTTCATATCGTTTCATTAGCAAGATTATCGACAAAATTGAAGATAGCGGCATGATCGTAAAAGATATTTTGCAGTGGCGAAAATCAAACCCAATGCCAAGAAATATTGATCGCCGATACGTTCAAGATACTGAATTTGCGATTTGGGCAGTTAAAAAAGGCGCAAAGTGGATTTTTAACAAACCAAGTGACGCTCCTTATTTAAGAGCACAATTTACAGCACCAATTGTTGCTGGAAAAGAACGTACGATTCATCCAACTCAAAAAAGTTTATATGTTATGGAGCAGATTGTTCAAATACATACTAATCCGGGTCAAATAATCCTCGATCCTTTTATGGGAAGCGGAACTACTGGAGTGGCGGCGTTAAGAAATAATCGGAAGTTTATTGGCATTGAACTCGAGGATAATTTTTTTGAACTTTGCATAAGCAAGATCGTGGGTGATGACGATAGCCTAAACAAAAATAACTAAGTTGTTAATAAATCAACAATACTGTATAATAAAAACATAAATCAGTGGCTTTTGCCAACTTAAGTTATGATTCTGCACTTTTTACAAAGGTATTCGTGCCTTCTCGTAGAAAGGAAAAATCATGAATATTCTATTTATTAGTCCTAATTCGCCATTTGAAAGTGTCGGGGGTATTGAGAGATATCTGGTGAATTTGATTGAATATTGTAAAAAACAAACTGATCAAAATATCATATTGATGGTTCCGACTAGTAAAACAAATTACGTCGAGCAAGATGGTAATATCACAATATATCACGAAAATGATATCGATGCAGTCAAAGACGGCTCACCAAAAATTGTCGATCTAAAAGCCAAGAAATTTTCGAAAAAAGTCGAAGAAATTATTAATAATCATAATATAGATATGATTTGTGCCGAGAATTTTCCGATTGGATTGCCGGCTGTTTATTCGATCTTGATTAATATTGTTGCGATTCGCCACGAGATTCCGCTCGTAGTTCGATTACATTCTTTTTCGGTTACGCCGCTGCAGACCGAACTAATTAATCAATTAATGTGGAATAGAATTAGTTGCGTTAGTAAAAGCGTAGCAGGCGATTGTTTCCATAAGGGCGCGAATATCGATATTTTGTCGACTGATTATTTGGGTGTAAACACCGAAGTGTTTAATGATAAAGATTCAAAAAATAATCACATACGCGAACAATTAAACCTAGATAACAATAACAAAATAATCTTGACGGCGACGAGAATTATTCAGGGGCGGGCTAATATTCTAAAAGCCAAAGGTTTGATCAATTTGATTCAAGCTTTTTCAAAAATATCGCGTCGACAACCTGACGCTAGATTATTGATTGCGATCGGAAAAGCACCAGATAGACTAAAAGCAGAGTTTAATAGTTCACTGCGGATGCTTGAAGGTTATTTGATTTTGAATGGAATTAAAGACAAAACGATTATTCATGCTTTTACGCTAGATGAAATGCCTGATGTTTATAAAATAGCCGATGTTTTTGTTTTGGCGTCCGAAAACGAAACTTTTGGTCAGGTTTTTGTGGAAGCAATGGGATCGGGAATACCAGTGATTGGTACTAACGTAGGTGGAATACCCGAGGTTATTAGTGATTCGCGTAATGGCTTTCTGATTCAACCGAATGACTCGAGTATTTTGGCTCAAAAAATAGAAATGCTGCTAACTAATCAAACTCTTTCTGATGATTTCAAAAAAGCTGGAGTAGAAGTTGTTGGTCGCAAATTTGCATTGAACAAGCAGCTGGATGCTTTTATGTTGATGCTAGGCAATGTTCATTTAGGTTAGTTTTTTGTGGCTAAAATATTCGATGTAACTGTAATATATTTTTTGCATGACTAATGACTTATAATATAACCTTGAATGACAAAGAATTATGATCTTATAGTAATCGGCGGCGGAGCATCAGGGATGATAGCGGCTGGGCGAGCAGGCGAACGCGGGCTTCGCGTACTTTTGATTGAAAAAAACGCGCAACTTGGCCGTAAGATTTTGATAACTGGCAATGGTCGCTGTAATATATTAAACAATATAGAAGACGAGCATATGCTGCTAGAAAAATATGGCAATTCCAAGCCGTTTTTATACTCACTTTTTGCTAAGTTTGGAAGAAAAGACGCATACGACTTTTTTGATTTGCATGGTTTGCCGCTTGTGATAGAGGAAAATAATCGGGTTTTTCCTAAGTCACAAAATGCGCAGGATGTCGTAGATTTTTTGAGTGATTATATGCGAAAGAGTAATGCAGAGATCAAGATGGGTGGCGTTGTGAATAGCATACAAGCTAAAGACGGCAGCATCGAATCCATTACGTGTAACGGAGAGGTGTTTACTGCTGATGAATACATCTTTGCTACGGGTGGCACTTCGCGCCCAGAGACGGGCTCTACGGGCGACGGCTATAAATGGTTATCGCAATTAGGCCATACGGTCATTAGCCCGACCCCGAGCCTAGTACCGCTTTCTGTTAGAGAAAAATGGCCCAAGGAACTGTCTGGTATTTCGCTTGAAAATATGAGAATAAGTTTTTTTGTTAATGGCAAGAAAGAATTTAAATTAGATGGCAGATTACTGTTTACCCACTTTGGAATTTCTGGTCCTTTGATTCTTAACTCTGCATCCAAAGTATCGAAATTATTGTCAATCGGAACCGTTACTGCCGAGATTGATATGTTTCCGAGTAAAGATATTGCAGATTTGGAGCGTCAAATAATTAGTGTCTTTGATGAAAATAAAAATAAATCACTCAAGAATATCGTAAGTGAATTAGTGCCAGCTGGAATGGGTAAGGGCATACTAACTTTGCTTGCAGCGCATTTGGATACTGAAACAAAAGTCCATTCGATTACAAAAGAAGATCGAAAAAAGATTGTGAATTTATTCAAGGCGCTGCCAATTACAATTACGGGACTAATGGGTCTGGATCGGGCAATTGTTGCTGATGGCGGATTGCCGCTTACGGAAGTGGATATGAAAACTATGCGATCAAAAAAAGTGAATAATCTTTTTGTGACTGGTGATTTATTGCATATCAATCGCCCATCTGGTGGCTTTTCGTTGCAGCTGTGTTGGTCAACTGGCTACGTCGCTGGATCGAGTGTCGAAAAATAATTAGTATTAACAAAATAAAATAGTTTAATCTAAAAATTCTATTTTTTGTACCAATATAGTAGCTAATGAGTTATTATTGACGGTAATGAATAAAGAAAAAAGAAGTCTTAACATTGATTTACTAAGAATTGTTGCAATGTTAATGATTGTTAATCTTCACTTTTTAGGCAAGGGTGGTGTGCTTGGCGCGGTTGTCCCGTCTTCACCTGGCTATTACATCGTTTGGTTATTCGAAGGCTTGTCGATAGTGGCGGTAAACTGCTATGTTCTGATCAGCGGCTACTTTCAAGTAAAATCTACGTTCAAGATGAAAAACCTGCTTTCCTTGGTTACTCAGGTCACATTCTATACAGTATTTATATATGCGATTATGTTGGCGACTGGCAGAGTAGAATTTAATTTGCCATCGCTTGTTGGTGCACTATTGCCGGTATTTGCGAATGACTATTGGTTTATTACGGCATATGTAGGAATGTATATTCTGTCTCCGTTTATGAATCAATTTATTGCAATATTGAATAGAGAACAACATAAGAAGATCATATTTGTTTTAGCAGCTCTGTTTTCTGTCTGGCCGTCACTATTTATGCAGTATTGGCAAACAAATGCGATAGGCGATGCTGGCTATGGCATGGCAAGTGGGTATAGTGTTATGTGGTTTTTGGTACTGTATATCTCTGCCGCATATGTACGTCTGTATTACAAACCAGACTATCGTCTAAAGAAACACATCGTTCATTATTTGGCGCTGGCGCTTGTTGTTCCGATATGTATATATATTGCTGGTAACTTGTCGGTTATATTGAACGATACAAATTTGATTGCCTATAATAATCTATTTTTGTCATATAATTTTTTGCCAACATATTTAACATCGATTGCGTTATTTGTAGTTTTTCTTAATATCTCGATAAGCAATCAATTGATAAATAGGTTTATTGCACTCTTGTCGCCTTTAGCACTCGGTGTTTATTTAATACATGAGAATCCGTATATTCGTTCGTTGTTATGGGAAAGCCTGCAAGTTTCGTCACGATTGACCCATTTGAAATTCCCGCTTTATGCCGTTGTTATTATATTTGCGATATACATTACGTGCACTGCCATAGATTGGTTAAGATTGAAATTATTTAATGCAATTCAGAAAACGAGTTCGTTTAAGAGTTTTTATGCGACACTGGAAAATTACGCAAAAACGTGGTTTGCAAAGTTATTAAAACTACAATAATAGATTATAATATCATTATGAAAAAACAATTCGTACTAGGTTTATTATTAATCGTTGCAGGGTTATTGGCATTTTTATCAAACGCAGATATTTGGTCTACTCGGGCTATTTTGAGTGATTGGTGGCCACTAATTTTTATAATTGCTGGGGTTTATATGTTATGGGTTAATGTTCGTAATTATGTATTGCCGACTTTGATGATGTTTTTTGGTGCAATCATGTTAATTAATACTCTTGGCATCGGAAAAGTTGATATCGGCACCGTTTTCTTGTCGATGATTTTGGTTGGAGTTGGTGTGAGTGTTTTGGTTGGTTCGATAGGTAATAAAAAGCACGAGGTTGTCGAATCGGACGATAATATTATTGCAATACTCGGCGCATCATCGAGTAAAAATACATCCAAAAATTTTACAGGTGCATCGGTCAGCGCTTTTATGGGCGGAATTGAACTTGATATATCGAAAGCTGTGATTAAGAAAACGGCTGTTTTGAATGTTGCAATTATGATGGGCGGATTAGAGTTGCGAGTTCCAGAAGATATTAAGATCGTTAATCGTACACAATCTGCATTAGGCGGTATTGAAGATAAAACTTCTCAAACGAAAACTGATGATGACCAAACACTGATTATTCAAGGCGTTATTGTTATGGGCGGAGTTGAAATAAAGAGATAAGCTCTTATATATTCAAAATTATTTTATAAATGACAAAATACATAGCAATTGATGGCAGAAGCGGATCGGGTAAGACTTATTTCGCACGGATTTTGGCAGAGCATTTAAACGCAAAAATCTATGATTTGGATGATTATGGCGATGATCGTATTCCTTTTGTTGGTATCTCAAAATTGATTAAAGCTATTAGTGAAGCAAAAGATGAAATCATAATTTATGAAGGTGTCGGCGTTTTCGACGATAAATTTAATAAATTCAATGCATTTAAAATATTAGTCGAGACACCAAATGAAATTAGGAAAACGCGCATAGCATCGCGCGACATGACAAAATCGAATAGATCGATTGATGAATGGTTAAAAATATTTGATATTTGGGAAAACGCAGAGTGCGACTATTTTGATAAGCATACAAGAGATAAGGCGGATATCATCATTAGAAGTGATAGCGACCAGTTCGATATCGAATCAATAGTTGCTTTGATTAATAATTAAACGGCGTTTCGGTGATTAGATAGTTGCTCAAAATTTAAATTTTTATTTTATTAAATATAGCGGTAATATTGTATATAGATGAAAAATATTTTTATAATTGTCGGATTGTTAATAGCGGTTTCTGGAGCCGTATTCTTTGTGAGTCAACCAAAGCCAGTATCAGAAAAGCCTATCGAAGCGCAAAAAATTTCTATAATGGACGATATTAAATCAAAAAATGGTCAAATTATTGATGTCCGTGAACCGTCGGAATATATTGTTGGCCATGCGGATTCTGCAATTAATATCCCTTTGGGCGATATCGTTAAGTTGGATTTTTCAAAAATAGATTCCAAAAGACCTATTTATTTAATTTGTCGATCTGGTCGTAGGGCGGGTGAAGCAAAAGTTATTCTGGAAAAAAACGGATTTTCGGACGTTACTAATATTGGTGGAATGGTTGATTGGGAGTCTAAAGGTGGAAATGTTTGTAAGTCATCACAATTGACTTGCAGTTAATAATTATTGCTTTAAATCTAATATTCAAACAAATATTCGTTTTACTAGTTTATGATCGGTAATTCTTCCACCGGAATACCTAGGATTTTACCGAGACGTTCGATTTGTTGAAACTTACAAAATTTGATTGGTTCGCCGTTTGAATTAAAAATACGATAATAATGCGAATAAAATACGATTTCGCCGTTAAATTTTTTTGATTTGGTTGGCTGATCGATTCTTTTAATTACCCAGCATTTTTCGTTGTCGAGAATTCTTTTAATTTTTGCGTAGTGGTTAAAAGCCATAATGTAATTATAACAATTGTAATTAGAATAGAGCGTAAAATAATTTAGGCTATAACCTATAGTTTAACCATAAGTATACTGTATGGTATACTTATGGTATGCGCACGCGTTCTGATAGGGTTACTAGACAAATAGTTGAGGCGGCTAAGAAACTGTTTTTAGAGAACGGTTATGACAGCACTACCGTTGATGATGTTGCAAAAGAAGCGGGCATTACTAAAAAAACGATCTATGGTCATTTCGAGAATAAGAAAACACTATTCCTGGAAGTTATTGAATATGTCGTGGGTATACCTTGGATTTTTCATCATAATGTTAATGAAATAACTACTAAAAACGAACTATATCTGGTTTTATATTCAGTTGCAAAGGGCTTGAACGATTTGTATGCGAACCCAGAGTATGAACAATTATCTAGGATTGCGATATCTGAAGTATCTGACTATCCAGAAATTAACCAGATTTTTGATAGAGGTATTACAAGACGATCGGTCGTATTTTTGACTGCTGTACTAGAAAAAGCTAATGATGATGGTCTTATCGAAGCTAGAAATCCTGAGTTTAGGGCGCGTTCATTCGTTGGCGGACTATTAGTAGGTTTTTATAACGACGGTTTATTGACTCCGCATCCATTTGTGCCCAGGAGTTATAGTTCGGAAGAGTTGATGGAATACGTAGCTACTTGTATGCCGATTCTGGCAAAATCAATCGCGGAGGATTGCTAGATGTTCGATCAAAGACTGCCTATAGTAGATAGTGATGATGGCGAGTGGGGTGGCGTTCTCAATCAATATATAGAAAAAGAACATTATAACAATGGTGTTAATGACGTCAGTAACGGTGGCCACAAAAACATTACAATCCGTCCTGGAACTAGTGCTTCTGGTACGGCGCCTTTGAAGTTTACGTCTGGCTCTTTGATGACCGTTCCTGAAGTTGGTGCGGTTGAGTTTTTATCGGATAGACTTTATTATACTCAGACTACTGCGGCGACCCGTAAAACCATTGCTACCGTTGATGATATTAAATATACCCCAACGACTATTTGGGGAGACGGTGTTTCGGCTTCTTCAATTCAGGTTGGTACAAAAAGTTATGTCAGGGTTCCTTACGCGGGAACTATTGTTTCCTGGATGATAGTTGCGGATGTGGCATGTACTTGCGTATTGGATGTATGGAAATTAAATGCTACTTTGCCAACAGTCGCGAATACTATTACGGGCTCTGCAAAACCATCACTTAACGCATCATCAACAATCGCATCGTCTGTACTGACTGGGTGGAATACTGGCGTAGTTTCTGACGATGTATTTGGTTTTAATCTACAATCCCTTACTGGATCGCCGACAATTATAACTTTGGTTTTAAATATAAAAAATGGATAAAAATGAAGAATATTAAATTAACCCCAAAACAAATGGCTATTATTACTAACAAAATAACCGATGCCTATTCGAAAATACATTCGGATGACAAGTTGACTCAGTCGCACTATGAGCATGTAATTATTGACGGTGAAATGATCAAAATTGGTTTTATTCCTGGAGAATCAAATAGTCGAACGATCATGGAGTTTAGGATTGTGTATAAAGGTGGCGTAAATGGCAAATAGAATTAAAACAGTTCAATATGCGTTTCCGATGAATACCGGCACTGTAACTGATGCCGCGGTTACTAATTTATCTCAAATAACAATTTATATTCCGGAAACTGTAATTGCGTTCCGTTCTGTTACTGTTGATGTTGGCTTTCAAGATATCGTTACCGCGACTGGCGGTACTATTAACGAGCATAGAGTTGGTTTGAGATTAGGTGCAGCCGCCTATACGACTATTGCTGAAACTGACGATATCGCTAATAGTGGTGAAAATATGGCTGGTGTAGTTGGTCCGTTTAACTTTACATCGCACTTTACGACAAACTGGTCCGGCACTAGCAAAACTTGTGATTTGCAAGTTTATTTTGATCAAAATACAGGCACAACACTTGGTATGCGCAATGTTACGGCTGTGATTATGATTACCTATGAATATGACGACAGCTCGACAAGTCAATTAAAGACTGCTTATATACCGCTCGAGAGTTTGGTTGGGTCATTAATGACAACGACAAATAGTAATATTGGAACTAGCCAGATACCGCAACTAACTGGTGCGGGTGGTATGTTACCGGAAAACAGCGCAGTGATTCGGGATTATTATTTTGTTATCGAAGGTAATGAAGCTACATCGGCTGCAACCGACTTTACAATTTCTGCTAATATTGATGGCGGCACTGCAACAGCATTTGGTATACAAGAAGCTGCGCTAATATCGGGTAGGTACTGTAGGTGGATATATAAACCAGCCACACCAACAACCACGACTACTCATAACTTTCAGATGTGGTCGTCACTAGCTGCCAGATTAAATCATGTTTCTATTACATTGATAGTTACGTATCAATTTAATGAGCCAGCCACTACCAGAGTATTAAATAGTATAATTTTTCCAATTGATATTATTTCGCCTTTAGGAGCTGCTACTTCCGCGGAAGCTAGTCGCTTTTCAAGAGATTTTTTTATCGAAGAACCTGGTGTTATTACGATGATGCAATCGGCGTTTAGGATTAATTATAATTGTGCAGCTACTCCAACTGGTTTACGATTTAGGGCAGGCTCGCAATCCTATCGAGCATATACACCATATGCCAGTGTTGTAGCCGGTATGTATTGTTTGCAGCAACGTATTGATAGTGGGAGTTCTTCGGGCGCTGGTATTAGTCTGAATAGAGGTAAAAATACTCTGGTTATAGACGGTTATACGACAATTACAACCGATCAAGCAACTAATGTGAACGGTTATGTGACTATAAATTATCAAAGTGACAAATCCGTCAATGGAATTGGTGCGCATTCACATACGGTTTTTCACAATCTGTTACAATGGGATGCATTATTATCTGACCGTGTTAGGTTTGACACTATTGCATTAACGATACCAGAAACTTACTCCTATAACGTTGGCGCAGGATTTATCTTTTATCAATTCGTATCAACTGCATCTCAGGGTATTACTTTTGCTGCCGAGATATTACCAGGCGAAGGTAAGGGCGGTGGTTATAATGATATTTACGCTGACGCTTATCAAGGCGATGCCGAGCGTTCTTGTAGTATTGTTTGGATGCGTGGCCGTGATGTTTTTAAACGATATCCTGATGATCAAGATCCAGATAGAATTAGCGTACAAGTATCTCGCGGTTATCGTTTGTTTACGACTACGACAACTTCGAGCGGTTTGATGTCGGTTTGGACTTATCACAGTAATACTTTCGCAGTTTCAGGCGATATTAGCGGTAGTGCTGGTGGCATGGTTACGATTAAAACTTATCGATCTGATAATAACGAGTTAATTAATTCAACAAGTCGGGTTGGCAATGGGTCATATTCTTTTGTGTGGTATGATGACGTAATTCCGATTTATAGTGAAGCTTACGAAGATGAAACTCATCATGGGCGTAGTATTAATGCGGTTGCTGGAAATTCACTAGATATTGCGCTATCAAGGCCGATAGTGAGATCTTATGCATAATCATAATTATTAGTTTATAATTATTAATAATGAAATATTTAATTGTGTTTTTTATGTCAATGGTACCTTTAATCGAACAACGGGGCGCCATACCAGTTGGTATTTTTGTTTATAATATTGATTATTTTTCGGTATTTTTTATAAGCTTGGTTGGCAGTTTTGTCCCAGCGCCGTTTATATACATATTTTTTAATAGAATTTTTACGTGGATGAAAACAATTAGTTATTTTGATAAGTTTACGATTTTTGTTGATAAAAAAATACGAAAAAATTCTAAAAAATTAGAAAAATACGAAGAGATTGGTTTGATTACTTTTGTCGGCGTACCTTTGCCTACAACTGGACTGTGGACGGGTAGTGCAGTTGCGGCTGTTTTGGGTCTGAATTTTAAGAAGTCAATGGTCTGTGTATTTATCGGTGGTGTAATTTCGGCTGCTATAATTACAGCCATTTGTTATTTTGTCCCTAGTGTATTTCATATTTAGGCTAGTTTATATTCTTAAAACTATAAAATAAGCAAAATACCTACCATACTTAAAACATAAGTACTATAATGATGATAGATTTATAATTATGTATAAATGGGGGGGTATAATTTGGAAAGTCCGCTACATATAACATCCGAGATTGGGCGGTTGAAGACAGTGATGCTTCATCGACCAGGATCAGAACTCGAAAACTTAACGCCAGAATATCTCAAGGATTTACTCTTTGACGATATTCCATATTTGAAGGTGGCTCAAGAAGAGCACGATAAATTTGCAGATTTATTACGTTCACGCGGTATTGAAGTTTTGTATTTGGCAGAAACTGCCGCTGAAGCAATGATAAATGATGAAGTAAAAGCTCAGTTTGTTGATGACATGTTGTCATCCTCTAAACAAGGCGATCTCCGCGTTACGGAAACTTTACGAAGTTACCTACTGGCAATGCCATCGATTGAAATGATTCGAAAAATTATGGCTGGCATTCGCAAGAACGAAGTTACTCTGCCAGAAGAGCACAAACAACAACTTCACGAAATGGTCGAGGATGTTTACTATCCATTTTATTTGGATCCAATGCCAAACCTTTATTTTACGCGTGACTTTGCGGCAACGATTGGTAATGGTTTGACGATTAATCGCATGCATTGGCCAGCCCGACGGCGCGAATCGTTGTTCATGCAATATATCATTAAATATCATCCACGTTTTGCAGGTCAAAATATTCCAGTTTGGTATGATAGGGATAATAAATTCTCGATTGAGGGTGGTGATGAATTAGTAATTAGCAAAGATACTATGATTATTGGCTTGTCCGAGCGCACTACTCCGGAAGCGATCGAAATGATGGCGACAAAACTATTTGCTGGGTCTGAATTCAAAAAAATTATTGCAGTTGAAATTCCAAAATCGCACGCATTTATGCATATGGATACAGTTTTGACGATGATTGATTATGACAAATTTACAATTCACCCAGAAATTCGTGATCGTGGCGGCAAATTAAACATGTTTATATTGGAGCGTGTCGAAGGACAAAAATATCCTAGTATTACCAAAGAAACTGACCTAGAGCACGTTCTGCGCGTTGCTCTAAACAAAGAAAAAATTACATTGATTGAATGTGGCGGCGGTGACGAAATTGCGGCAGCTCGCGAACAATGGAATGACGGCAGTAATACATTAGCAATCGCACCAGGTGTGGTCGTTACTTATGATCGTAATTATGTCACCAATAAAGTTTTGCGTGATTACGGTATTGAAGTGCTCGAGATTTCGGGTGCAGAACTAGGTCGCGGTCGTGGTGGCCCGCGCTGTATGAGTATGCCGCTTATAAGGGAGGATATTTAATGCAATTACCAATTAATCTAAAAGGACGATCATTCTTAGCGTTAAAAAATTTTACGCCTGATGAGATTCGTTTGATGTTGGATACGGCACATGAGTTTAAGCGCATGAAAAAAGCGGGTGAGCCACATAAAATACACGAAGGCAAAAACGTAGCGCTTTTGTTTGAAAAAACTTCAACCAGGACGCGTTGTGCGTTTACGGTTGCAGCAAATGACTTGGGTGTATCACCAGAATTCTTGGGCAAAGACGATATTCAATTAGGCAAAAAAGAATCAGTCGAAGATACGGCAAAAGTTTTGGGACGAATGTTTGACGGCATTCAGTTCCGTGGATTCAAACAGGAAACAGTAGAAGCTCTCGCTGAGTACTCTGGTGTACCAGTTTGGAACGGATTAACTGATATTTGGCATCCAACACAGATTTTGGCAGACTTTATGACAATCGAAGAACGACTTGGTCGACTTCGCGGTGTAAAACTGGCATATGTTGGTGACGGTCGCAGTAATATGGCGAATAGTTTGTTAATTGGGTCGGCAAAAATGGGATTAGATTTCCGTATCGTTGCGCCAAACGGTCTACATCCAGCGCATGAAATTACCGAATTGGCATACCAAATCGCTAGCGAAACTGGCGCAACACTAACAATTACTGATAATGTTGCCGAAGGCGTTCGGGGTGCTGATGCGATCTATACTGACGTTTGGGTATCGATGGGCGAGGAAGACAAATATGCTGAACGCATCGATCAATTAAAGTGGTTCCAGGTCAACCGACAGATGTTTGATATGACTGGAAATCCAGATACATTATTCTTACACTGCTTACCAGCTTTTCATGACTTAAATACCGAAACTGGCAAGAAAATACACGAGCAGTACGGACTCGAATGTATGGAAGTGACTGATGAAATTTTCCGTAGTCCAAACAGCGTCGTTTTTGACGAAGCTGAAAATCGTATGCACACTATCAAAGCCGTTATGGCATTAACATTGTAAACAAATAAATTGGGTAGGAGGCCCGAAAACAATATGGTAAAAAATAATAAACCGCGAGTATCAGCGGGTAAGCACGAAGAGAAAAGCCTGGGCTTATTCTCGTTGACCGCACTCGTAGTAGGTTCGGTTGTAGGTAGCGGTGTCTTTAGCTTGATGAATCAAATGGCGGCAAGCTCTGGTTTGATGGGCGTATTGATCGGTTGGTTGATCACTGGAATTGGTATGACTTTCCTAGTGCTTACTTTCCGTAATTTGAATAAGAAAAAACCAAATCTAGAGGCTGGTATTTATAGCTATGCTTCTGACGGTTTTGGTAGGTTTATGGGGTTCAGTTCAGCTTGGGGTTATTGGATCTCGGCTTGGATCGGTAACGTAGCTTATGCGACTATGGCGTTTAGTGCACTTAGCTATTTCTTCCCTGTATTTTATGATGCGACTAACGAAATAGGTGGTCAAAACCTACCTTCAATCATTGGCGCTTCGATAGTACTATGGGGTGGACAATATTTAATCATGCACGGCATAAAGTCGGCAAGTTTCCTAAATAGTATTGCTACGATCGCAAAGATTGTTCCAATCACTATCTTTATCTTTGCTATATTTGCGGCTTTCAAATTAGATATTTTTACATTGGACATTTGGGGCGAAACTGGTGATCTAGGTTCATTATTTGACCAAGTTAAGGGTATTATGATGGCGACAGTATTCGCATTCATTGGTATCGAAGGCGCGGTTATTTATTCTGGACGTGCAAAAAATCGTGCAGACGTAGCTAGGGCATCATTCCTTGGGTTATATACAATCATTGCTATCTATATGCTAATTACAGTACTTTCACTAGGTGTTATGGCTCGTCCAGAATTAGCAGGTGTTAGTGATCCAGGTATGGCAGCAGTTTTGGAATCTATTGTCGGTGAGTGGGGTGCAATTCTTGTTAATATCGGCGTAATCGTTTCAATCCTTGGAGCTTGGCTTGCTTGGACGCTATTTGCAATCGAATTACCATATCGCGCAGCAAAAGACGGAACTTTCCCTGCGATATTTGCAAAAACAAACGAACGAGGCGTACCTGTCGTTGCATTAATGGCGACTGGATTATTAGTTCAAGCTTTCTTGTTTACATTCCTATATACCGACTATGCTTATAACTTCACATACTCACTTGCAACATCAACAATCTTGATCCCATATATTTTAACTGCTTTATACCAGATTAAAATATCTCTTAAGGAAAAAGAAGGCACAAAAGGCCGTAACTTTAACATCTTTGTCGGTGTTGTAGCGGCTATTTATGGTGGCTGGTTGGTTTATGCTGCTGGTCTAGACTATTTATTATTAACTTCAATAGTTTACGGACTTGGCGCAATTGTCTATGTAGTTAATAGAATTATGTCAGGCAAGAAGCCGTTAACAGTTGTAGAATCTTTGATTGCAGTTGCTATTATTGCTATCGGAATCTATGCGATTCAACAAATCGCAACAGGACAGATACAGATTTAATGGCGAACGGAAAACGAATAGTTGTCGCGCTTGGTGGTAACGCTCTGCAAAAGCAGGGCGAAGCCAGCGCAACAGCTCAACAAAGAGTAGCTAATGAAACAGCAAAATGCCTTGTGCCGCTATTGGCGCAAGGTTATGAGTTGGTGATCGTTCACGGCAACGGTCCACAGGTTGGTAATATCGTATTGCACGAAGAAGCCATAAATACCGAAGACGTGCCGACCTTGCCGCTTGATTCATGCGTAGCAATGAGTCAAGGTATGATTGGTTTTTGGTTACAAAAATCTATGATCGACGAGATTAATAGGCTAGGTATCAAGAAAAATGCCGTTACTTTAGTGACGCAGATGTTGGTTGATAAAAATGATCCAGCATTTCAAAATCCGAGCAAGCCAATTGGTCCATTCTATTCAACAGAAGACGAAGCGCACAGAGCGGCCGCTGAACGTGGATTTATAGTGAAAGAAGACTCTGGTCGCGGATGGCGACGTGTTGTGCCTTCACCAAAACCACAGAAAGTAATCGAATCATTTGCTGTTAAAAACTTGCTATGCAATGGCGTGGCGGTTATAACGGCTGGTGGTGGTGGTGTACCGGTTGTTTACGACGATAACGGTAATTTAGCCGGCGTTGAAGCAGTAATTGATAAAGATTTCAGTGCTGCTGTTGTTGCTGAAATGATTGAGGCTGATCGTTTAATTGTATTAACGGCAGTTGATACGGTTTCGATTAATTTTAGACAACCAGACGAACAACAGTTACATGAAGTGACTGCTGACGAAATTGAGCGTCATGCAAATGATGGTCAGTTTGCACCAGGTAGTATGTTGCCAAAGGTGTTGGCTGCAATTAAGTTTGTTCGCTCAAGCGGTAAACCTGCTTCGATTGGATCTCTTGAGAAAGTTACAGAAGTCCTTTCTGGAGAATCTGGAACAACTATTGTTTCTTGATTAAATTAATTTCTTACACAAAATAAAAAAGAGCTAGATATTAGCTCTTTTTTATTTTGTGTAAATTTTTATGATTCGGATTCTTGTTCTAGATTGTTTCGAATTGGTTCATAAGATTCGACACTGTTTGGAAAAACTTTAACTACTATAGTAATAGCCAGAAGTACTGCAAAACCACACATAATTGATGGGATGCCAGCGATTGTTGATGGATTAATGATATTGAAGAATGTCGTTGGTAGAATGAATGCCATATACCCCATCATCATAGAATGAAGAGCAAGACGTTTTTTAGGATCCTCTTTGCCCCATTTCCAAGCAAATACTGATCCGACAATCAACCAACCATAATAATATGCGCCGTACATTAAAGTACTGATGTGCTCTGAATAGAATACTGCATAATTTGCATAGCAAGCTGGTCCGCTAATAGCATTAACGTTGAAGGCAAAGTAGGCAACAAATCCTGCACAGGTAGCGTAAGCAGCGTTTACAAGCCACTTTTTTTCTTTGCCAGCGATTGCCGTGACCATGTGGATGCCAAGTGCTGGTAGTAATGTTATTGATATATATCCAAATCGCGCCCAGTCAATATGTTTCAGGCCTAATCCGCCACAAGTCATGTATTCGGCAAGTTGGAAAGTTCCAAGTGCGAGTAAGACTGCAACGCCAAGACGACTAACTTTGGTCATTTTGTATTTCCAAATAGAATATACAGCCAGACTGAATTCGATTAATAATGTTGCAAGCATCACCGGTGGTGAGAAGCAGTAAAATTTGGTTTCTTTGTTGGATTTTTTCATACTAGTTAATTATAGACTCTTTGTGTCTATAATTAAAATGCCTATTTATTTTTGCATTTTTGACAAATTCCATAAAGCTCTATTTGGTGGTGCGATGGAATCATGTCAGCCTCTAACGAAAGTTCATGTATGAGTTTTTCTAATCTGTTGCTGGCTAGTGCGTGGGTTTTTCCGCAGGCTTCACAAGTGATGTGATGATGATGTGGATGAAAGATGTCGCTTATTTCGTAAAGTGTTTTGAAACCGCGTGGAATGGTTTTGATGATATTGAGTTTAATAAATAAATCGAGAATTCTATAAACGGAGCTTTTATTGATCATAGGCATATTTTTAATAATATAAGTTGCGGATATGGGTCTGGATTCGTTTATAAACAGTAAAAAAACTTCCTTTTTTTGATTGGTGTTTCTGGAATTATTGTTTTTGAGTATTTCTAGGTATTTTGATAGAGTTTGCATTAGCTAGTCCTTATTGCGACTTATTTGCAATAATATTAACAGAGTATTAGATTAGTAACAATAGGAGTTACTAAATTTATATGTTATTACAAGTTATTATATTTTCATTAATCGGCGGGTTATTCTCGGCAATTGGTGGTGTGTTGTTGATTTTTATGAAATTGGGTAAAGATATTGCGTCGTACTTGACGTCTTTTGCTGCCGGAGTGTTACTTACGACGGCGTTTATGGACCTTTTACCAGAAGCCCTTGAGGGCGGTAGTGAAGTTAAGCCTGTGATGCTGATGGCTTTATCTGGCTTGATTTTCTTTTTCTTATTAGAAGGTTTTATACATTGGTTTCATAGTCATAACAAGGAATCCGATGAAAAACCCAAAACTAAACCAATTGTCCCTTTGATTATTATTGGCGACACGATACATAACTTTATTGACGGTATTGCAATAGCGGCTGGTTTTTTGATATCCCCAATTAACGGCATAATTGTTACTTTAGCGGTTGCGGCTCATGAAATTCCACAAGAAATGGGCGACTTTATGGTTATGTTGCATAGTGGAGTTTCTAAAAAGAAAGTAATATTATTTAATCTATTAAGTGCTTTGGCATCGACTTTATCGGCAGTTATTTTTTATATTATTGGTTCAGAAAGTGGCGTTTCTGTTGTTCCTTTGGTCGCAATAACTGCAGGCTTCTTTATCTATATTGCGACTACCGATATTATACCGATGATTCTACATGAAGAATCCCGTAAGATAGCATTTGTAAAGTCTATGATTCTTATATTTGGGGTCATTATAACATTACTAGTGTCAGGTTACCTACATGGCATTATCGAAGAGAATTCCGGGCACGATCACGAACATGCTAGCTGGATAATGCTAGTCGAATCAATTTAGTTGTATTGTAAAAAAACGCATGTAAATTAAGCATCATTTTTGTTGATTTTACAGATAAAATTTTTGCTTAGTTATTGGATATTCATTTTTTGCAACGTTTTTTTGTTGACATAGTTTAGTGCTTATACTAATCTAAATACACTATATATAGCGTAATAGGGGGCTATGTAGGTACGAATTAAACAAAAAAGTAAGTGAGGGCATATGTACAAGTCGATAGTTAAACGCGACGGCAAGGTCGTTAGATTTCATGATGAAAAAATTACTGAAGCAATCGCAAAGGCTGGTAATGCAAGTGAAGAGTTTGGGCTAGACGAGGCTAAGAAACTGGCGGAAAAAGTTCTTAAGCGGGCCGAAGAGACTATAAGCGTTAAGATTCCTTCAGTTGAACAGTTACAAGATATTGTTGAATCAGTTTTGCTTGATTCTAAATATAAAGCGACAGCAAAACAATATATCACTTACCGACAAGAACGTATGCGAATTCGTATTGCAAAAACTAATTTAATGCAGGTCTATAAAACGATCGCCTGCGCTAAGGCGGAAGAAGACAGTGACGTTAAACGCGGCAATGCCAATGTCGACGGCGACACTGCAATGGGCAAAATGCTGCAATTTGGCGCCGAAGGTAGTAAGGAATTTGCTAAATCATTCTTGATGAAGCCGGAGTTTATGCATGCGCATGATGCTGGCGATATTCACATCCATGATCTGGATTTTTGGGCAACCGGTACGCTAACATGCTGCCAGTCTGACCCTTTGGTATTATTTGAAAAAGGCTTTAATACAGGACATGGATATTTACGAACACCAAATTCAATCTATAGTTATGCGGCGCTTGCGGCAATTCTATTACAAGCAAACCAAAATGAACAACATGGTGGTCAATCTATCCCTAACTTCGATTACGCGATGGCTCCAGGTGTTGCCAAAACTTTCAAAAAGAGCGTTGTATCGAATCTGGAAAAAATGTTGAATTTTACGACCGATAAAAAGATCGAAAAAGCTCAAATAAAAGCCATGATTGAGAAGTTTATTGCCGTTGACATATTGTCATACCCAGAAATTTCCGACAAATCGACAAAATCCTTAATCAAATTGATTAAGAGTGATTTGGGCGTTGAAGTAACAAATGCGCAAATTAAAAAAGTAATTAGCGAGGCTGCATCGGACACCGAAGAGCAAACTAATCAGGCTATGGAAGGTATGGTCCATAACTTGAACACAATGCACTCCAGAGCTGGTGCGCAGGTGCCATTTACGTCACTCAATTTTGGAACCGACACATCACCAGAAGGCCGTTTGGTTAATAAAGCCTTTTTGAATGCGACACTAAAGGGTCTGGGTCGTGGCGAAACACCGATTTTCCCAATCTCGATTTTTAAAGTTAAAGAAGGTGTTAATTATAATCCCGAAGATCCAAATTATGATTTGTTTAAGCTTTCTATGGAAGTCTCTAGTAAACGCCTATTCCCTAATTTTGTGTTTCTTGATGCGCCATTCAATGCAAAATATTACAAGAAAGATGATTATCGAACAGAGGCTGTTGCGATGGGTTGTCGAACTCGCGTTATTGCATCGGTTTTTCCAGAGAGTGATGGAATAGTAACAGGTCGCGGAAATATATCGTTCACTACTATTAACTTACCGAGAATTGGTATAAAAAACGGAATAGCTCTTGGCAAACGGACAGAGGCTGACTGGGACGGTTTTTACAAAGATTTTAATAAGTCTATTGAAACTGCAGCAGGTCAACTCTTGGAGAGATATGACTTCCAGGCCGAGCAGGTCGTTAAAAATTTCCCATTCCTAATGGGTCAAGGAAATTGGCTGGGCAGCGAGAAACTAGGTCCTAATGATAAAGTCCGCGATGTGATAAAGCATGGAACACTGTCTATTGGCTTTATCGGCCTAGCCGAAACTTTAGTTGCAATGCTTGGCAAACATCACGGCGAATCCGAAGAAGCTCAAGAAATTGGAGTTGAAATAATCGGTTATATGCGCGACAGAATTGACGATTTGATGAGAAAACACCAACTAAACTTCAGTTTATTGGCGACTCCTGCTGAAGGTATATCGGGTAGGTTTACTAAAATTGACCGTAAAGAGTTCGGTGAGATTAAGGGTGTAACTGACCGCGACTTTTATACAAATTCTTATCACGTACCGGTTTATCAGCAGATTGGTGCTTATGAAAAGATTCAAGTCGAAGCTCCTTACCATAATTTTTGCAACGCCGGTCACATTACTTATGTAGAAGTTGACGGAGATCCAAGTAATAATTTGGACGCATTTGAATCAATTATTCGTATGATGAAAGAAGCCGGACTTGGTTACGGAAGCGTTAATCACCCAGTTGATCGCGATCCTGTTTGTGGATTTTCTGGAATAATTGATGGTGATATTTGTCCATCCTGTGGTCGACATGAAAGTGATGGCGATTATGGTTTTGAACGACTTCGTCGAATTACGGGCTACTTGGTTGGATCGTTAGAACGATGGAACGATGCAAAAAAAGCCGAAGAAAAATCACGCGTTAAGCATTTAATTGCTGACGTGAAAGTTGCGCGGGAAGAGAAAAAAGCTGTTCAAAAAAAGATGACTGGAAAAATCTAGATGTCGGATAACCAAATCCGCCTGAGTGGGCCGATCGAATCGGACAGTATCGTCAACGGCGACGGACTTCGGGCGGTAATTTGGTGCCAAGGCTGTCGCAATCGCTGTCCAGGTTGTCATAACCCAGAATCTTGGGACGAAATGGGTGGTGTAGTAGTTGATATTGATTATATCAAAGAAAAACTACGCAGCTTCAAGGGTCAGACTGGTTTGACTTTTTGTGGTGGCGAGCCAACCCTTCAACCTAAAGTTTGCAAAGAAATTGCTGATTGGGCACGAGAAGAATTGGGTTGGACGGTTTGGTCTTTCACTGGTTATATATACGAAGATATTAAAGATCAGGGCGGTGATTCATGGGAATTTGTCAAAAGCCTGGACGCATTAATCGACGGTCCATTTGTCTTAGCCGAGCGTGATTTGACTATAAAATTTCGTGGATCACGCAATCAACGGTTGTTACACCTACGGGATGGTGAGATAATAAGTATAGAATAATTATGAGCCGAGTTTATTTAGACAACAGCGCAACTACAAAACTAAATCAGAGCGTGAAAAACGCTCTTGTTTTAGCGTTTGATGCTTTTGGTAATCCATCGAGTTTATACTTTGAAGGTCATAACGCAAAAAATCTAATTGAAGATGCTAGAGAAAGTATTGCAAATGCAATAAATGCCCAATCAAACGAAATTATTTTTACATCAGGTGGTAGCGAGAGTAATAATACAATATTAAATATTGCAGCAGAAATCATTAAAACTAATGATAAAAAATCCGAAATAATTGTCAGCGCTATTGAACACCCGAGTATCATAGAAACCGCAAAACATCTGGGAAAAAAAGGTATCATTATTCACTACGCTCCAGTCGATAAGGATGGCAGAGTTAATATCGAGAAACTTCGTGGTCTGGTTAACGAAAAAACTGCACTAATATCGGTGATGAGTGCTAATAACGAAACTGGAGTTATTCAGGATATCAAATTAATATCGCAAATTGCCCATGAATCGGGTGCGTTAGTGCATACTGACGCCGTTCAGGTTCTAGGTAAGATTGATTTTGACGTTAATCAATTTGGCGTTGATTATGCGTCTTTTTCGGCTCATAAAATTGGTGGATTAAAAGGTGTTGGTGTTTTGTATGTAAAGAAGAGTGCGCCCTATGAAACTTTTATTTTTGGCGGCCATCAAGAGAATGGTCGACGAGCCGGCACGAGCAATACGCTGGGTATTATTAGTTTCGGTGAAGCTGTAAAAAATGTTCCATCTTCAATTCAAAAGTTCAAATCAGATATTGAGCCATTAAAAAATAAACTTCGTGACCAAATTACCGAACTAATTCCAGAAGTTGTTGTTAATGGTGATCAAGAAAATGTCCTGCCGAATATTTTGAATGTTTCGTTTGCAGGAGCGGAAGGTGAGTCGATTATGTTGGCGCTTGATTGCTACGACATATCGGTTTCAACTGGTTCGGCTTGTGCGGCAGGTGATATTAAACCATCGCATGTTCTGATGGCGATGAAAGCTGATTCGGAATTGGCGCATGGATCTATTCGTTTTAGTTTTGGAACCGACAATACGATAAATGATGTTGATTTAGTTATGAAATATTTACCAGGCATAATTAAAAATTTGCGAGAAATATCAACTGTAAGAACTGGAGTTAAAAAATGAAAGACAATTGGGCCTATTCGGATATCGTAAAAGAGCATTTTTTGGAGCCAAAGAACGTTTTGCGTGGTGAAGAGTCAGATTTTGACTTTAATGGTCGCGGTATCGTTGGTAATATTATCTGTGGCGATCAAATGTTGGTGTTATTGAAAATCGAAGACGATATTATCAAAGATGTTCGCTGGAAAACCTATGGTTGCGCCAGTGCTATCGCATCAACTTCGATGATGTCAGAGATCGTAAAAGGTATGACAATTGCCGAAGCTTACGAAATTACTCCAGAAAAAATTGCTGAAAAATTAGGTGGATTGCCTGATAATAAATTCCACTGCTCGGTACTGGGCGATAAATCGCTACGCAAAGCTATTAATGATTACTTGCAAAAATCGGCCAGAGAAACTTTCTTTGAAGTTGAATCCAGAACGGTTTGCGCATGTGTTGGCGTAACTGACGAAGATGTTAAGTTAGCCTATGCTGACGGCGCAAAAACTTACGAAGATATCCAAAATGTTACTGGTGCTGGCACGGTTTGCGGTGGCTGCAAAAAGAATATTCAAGAAATTATCGACGAATTATCAGCAAGTAGTGCAAAATAATCTATGCAAATATCTGTTCGTGTAAAACCTGGCAGTAAAGTTGGCTCGCAATTAAAAATAGAGGATCAACTGATTGTTGTTTATGTTCGCGAAAGAGCGATCGACGGCAAAGCGAACGAAGCTGTAATAAAATTATTAGCAAAACATTATGGCGTGTCAAAAAGTCGCGTCCAGTTAATTCGGGGCGCGACTTCAAAAATTAAATGTTTTGAAATCGATATCGATTAAAACATCTTGAGATTAAGTGTCTTCATAAACTTCGTTCGATCAAAACCAAGAATATTCACTGTCTCGCCATCATCTTTTTCGATTGTCGTAAATGGTACGCCCATTTGTCCGCTAATTCTGACCATGTTTTGGGCGGCAATTGGATTTTCGTCGACATTATAAACGTCATATTGAATTGATTGTTGATCAAGCCAGTTTTTTAGCATGTGACAATATGCGCATGATTTGGTGCTATAGATAGTTATTTTCATATTTTCTCCTTTATATTACATTTTGAACAAGTTCCATTAATCGTTAATCTGCCAGATATACAGCATCCCTCGATGACATTGTGAAGTAGGGGTGTGATGGATTCTTTTACATCGATATCCACAACTTTTCCACAGTCGGTACAGATGAAATGGTCGTGTGGATCAACATTACTGTCGTATCTGATGGATCCGTCGTTATCACTAGGGGCTATGTTAATGATTTTGCGCGATGCTAACCTGGCGGCTGCCCGATGGACTGTAGTGGCGCTCAAATCTGGATACGTAGTCTTGAGATGACTCAAGATTTGATTATTTGTTGCGTGGTGTAGCGTCGTGATCGCATCGACAATACTTTTACAGTATTTGGTCTGTCTTTGATTGCATTCAACGCTCTTCATACTAATAATTATAACTTATTGTAAATAATTTACAATAAGCCTGACTATGAAAAAACAATTTTTTTGTATATTATTAAGTTATAAATAGTGAGGTTCTGATGAAAACGTTAGTGATTTACGATTCTTTTTTTGGAAACACCAAATTAATTGCCGATGCAATTGCACTTGAAATTAATGCAGACACCATGAAGGTTTCTGATGTAAACAAAGACATTCTAAAACAATATGAATTATTGATCGTTGGTAGTCCGATTCGTGGTTGGCGACCAAGTGAAGACACTGTAAGCTTTTTGAATAAATTATCGGCGGGTGATTTGACTGGTGTTAAAGCTACATCGTTTGATACGCGTGTTCGAATATTCTTCCATGGCGACGCCAAGGACAAGATTAACAAAGAATTAATAAAAGCTGGTGCAGAAATTATTGCACCGAATGCAGCTTTTTATGTATCTAAGTCCGAGGGTCCGCTAGAAGATGGTGAAATTGATCGCGCTAAAAAGTGGGCGACATTATTTAACAAATAATAAAAAGCCGGGGATTACCCGGCTATTTTATTATGTTGGTACACCTGGCGGTGCTCTGGCTAGTGTTGCGGTTAGCCGATGATCGTTCGGTGTTTCATG
>CAZNQY010000014.1:0-15015 GCA_964575635.1 uncultured Saccharimonas sp. (SeqCode)
ATTCATCCCAGGATCGAACTGGGAATATTATTACAATACCGCTTGCAATTTTATCGGAATTTCCCTATAATTTTTAAAGTACAAATCACCATATGCGGGTGTAGCTCAGTTGTTAGAGCGCTTCCTTGCCAAGGAAGAGGTCCGGAGTTAGAGTCTCCGTACCCGCACCAATAAGAACACCCCGGTTTATCCGGGGTTTTCTTATTGATATGTGTGATTGACCTAACTACGGACCTCGAGGTCTGGAGTGAGAACTGCCAGTGGCAGTTCGCAAGGTCGGAAACTGATTTGAAACTATGTTTCAAGTAAGTTGAGACGGGTGAGAAAATCCAGTGGGTTTTTGCAAGGCGACTTTCCGATGCAAGCTATGATTGCAATCATGAAATCGCGGGGTCGCGGAACGTGACCGCGAAAATTTTCGGAGAAAATTTATCGTGACAGAGTCTCCGTACCTACGCTAATAAGAACCCCCCAATTTACCTAGCGTTTTATTACTATATGCAATCGGTCCAAATTCGGATCAGAGTTGTGGTACTGGTATGGGTTTTGGGTTGTGTGCGTGCACTTGTGTATAATTGGCGTATGGCATCTTTTGTAAAAAACCATCAGCTATTAGACGAAAATCACAAAATAGAGGATCTTCTGGATTTAGACAGGCTCATTAATGATTTTGATAAAAAGATTATCGGTGCGAAAAACGGGTCTATGATTGGCCTGGTAGGCGAATATGGATCAGGTAAAAGCACTCTACTTCATCAAGTGCACCTCATGAGATCAGAAGAGACGTTATGGATAGAATTTGATGCGTGGAAGTTTCCTGAAAGAAAAGACCTTTGGGAGGGGTTCGTACTTGAGTTCGCAAGACATATCGACGAGGAAGCTTTTAGTGAAGCTTTAAGTAAAATCGACGGCAGACAGGATGATGACAAGCGAACACTAGTTGATACAATAGCATCGATTCCGGTTCCAGGTTTTAGTGCCGTAAAAGGTCTAAATCATTTCTTCTCGACAACTCCTGCAAGAAGAACCTTTGAAGTTCAGATGGTGTTAGACGAGTTGATCAAAAAGCACTGTAAGGAAAAGGATGTAGTCATAATCGTTGAGGATATTGACCGTTCTGGCGATGCTGGTATTTTCTTTTTGGAAACTCTCAAACATTACTTGCAAGCAAGCCAGGTAGGCGCAAAAATCAAAGCTGTAGTGCCGATAGCAAATGCGATGTTTAACCAAAACCAGGATTCTTACTTGAAATGCCTAGATATAATTGAGCATTTCGCTATGAGAAAAATTGAATTGACTAAATTTGTATCTGAAATATTTACCCCCGAAAGCCTAGAGATCAGGGGAGCTAAACAACAAATGACTCAGTTTTTGGAATTGATGCTTGCGAAACCGGGTATGACGCTACGAAAGATTAAGCAAATACTTCGAAAATCAGATCTTAATTATTCGAATCAAGTCAAAGATGAATTGGATCCAGACTTTAGAATGACGATAATGTTTGAAATGTCTAAATACGTGTCGATTCCCAATGGTGATGGAAGGAGCTACTTTCAACAATTCATTCAACAAGGAAGAGTTGCCAAAGGCAGTGATTTTAATGCGCTAATGTCAGCCATGGTAGCTAATAGCGGACTGTTGGATAGAGATGGTAATCCAAATAGGGGTAGCTTTAACTTTAAGTTAATCACTCGTGACACTAGTCAGGGCGTTAAGGGGCACCCTTCTATCCCGTGGGTTATTTCGAGATTCATTGGCGAGATAGACGATAGTCATTTTAATTGCGACTTCTACTTGGATTACTGATATTACATAATAGGTTTGTTATTTAAAACACCCGGCGCATTATTCCGGGTGTTTTAGTTTGATCTAATATTGGACTACTCTTCTTTATAGAACATTCCAAATACTGACCAGATTGCCGCTAATCCGACAATTCCATATACCGTGCGAGCCAAGAACGACCCGGCTCCAAATATTGCGTCAACTAGGTTATAGTCAAAAAATCCGACCAGTCCCCAGTTAATTCCTCCGATGATAATTAGTACTAATGCTGCAGTGTACGATGCTTTCATGTTCACTCCTTGCTTAGATTGTACTTATATTATACTCCTAATTTAAATATATGAAAAGTTGGCGGATTTATTTATGATAATCAAAAACACTAGCTATATAGATTAAAAGTAATATAATGATGATTAACAGCTTTAATTAAGGTGGCTATTATGGGTGATGATAACAAAAATAAGGGTGAATATGTAATTCCTGGATCGGAAAGTGCATCCAATGATGTTCGACATCATGTTTCGGATAAATCCGATGATCAGCCTGGACGTGATTCTTTGAAAAATAAATTAAAGCCTGAACGTATTGATTTGGCAAAGAATAACAAAATTCTAGCAATAACTATATCGGTCTTTGCTCTATTGGTTGTCGGATTAGCAACTGTTTATGGAAACACTGGTAAAATAAGTCAGCCAAAAACAAATGTCGAAACAAAGCCAGAAATAGTCGAAACTGAACCAGAAACAGAACCGACGACTAGTAATAAAGATGAACAACAGAATAGTATTGATAATACAAAAAAGGATCGGCTGCTAGAATACGACACGGATATCAATTTGACTAACAAAGAGGTTTGGCTTGCATCTCCGTTAAAACTTGCCGACAAAGGTTATTATATAGATCCAGACAATTACGGCCAGATTGATTATTACCAAATTGGTAATCGTGGCGACAACAAAATCATAATGGTTCGCATTATGGGGGTTGGCGAACATAACGACCTGTATGAAGAAAAGCCAGACGGCGGAATAACTCGTATTTGTATTCCGAATGCTAATTTTGAATATAAAACCAATAATGATTATTGTATGTATAACGACGATTTAGCCGTTGCTATAAAATATACAAATAGTTTGCACTACTCCTCTCTAACTTATTTAGACAGCTATACTCTGGACTCGACTGGATCGACCGTGCGGTTTGGTGAATATCCTACCATTGGTACTCAATACTCAACCCCAGAAAGCGGTGTTGTTGATACGAAAATCAAATCTATCGGCAGTAGTACTATTTACAAAAGAGAAAGTACAAACGTTTCAACAAATTTAACATCCATTAACTACTATATAAAAACGCCAATCGATACAATGATTATTTTGGAATATGCACCGTTAGATCTATTGCTATCTAGTTATAAATGGCAGTCGGGCGCAACTAGCGTAGATGATAATATTAGAAATATAACTTATGGATGTGGCAATGCGCGCGCTTCTGTTTCGAGGAGTGACGTAATTACTGACAACGATGTTCAGAAAGTTGGAGTATCGGGCGATGACAAAGTCGTCTATGAATTAAAAGACGTTAATCATCCACTTATGCAAAAAGCATACAGTGAGTATGTAGAGTTTTTGTACGGCAGAGATGCTATTAGTATTAATGAATTCGCATCACGTCACGCCTTGGTCTTGTATAAAGATAATTATGGCCAGTGGCTAGTTTATATTAGTAATAAATTAGCTGCGGTTGGTGGATGCGCAAAGCCTGTTATTTATCTTTATCCAACTATAGAGCAAAGAATAGATGTAAAGGTTGGTGCAAAAGTAAGTATTTTTGATCCATATTATGACCCAAAATCTGGCTGGAATGTGGTTGCAAAGCCGGACGGTCAACTGATTCATAATGGCAATACATATTCATCGCTTTTTTGGGAAGGAAAGGGCTACGGAGAATATCCTGTGATAACTTCTGGTACTGTAGTTGCTCAAAATCAAGTTGTTGGTACTATTAGGAATCAACTGGCGCAGCAAGGTTTGAAAACAAACGAAATAAATGATTTTATGACTTTTTGGCAAACCAAAATTCCTAGTAATCCATTCGTCAGATTAACTTGGTTTAATACCGAACAAATGGACGAGTTGGCGCCGCTTTATGTCACGCCAAAACCAACTACTTCGATTCGAGTGTTCTTGGATATGGAAGGTTTAAATAGTCTAATAAATATTCCACAGCAAAAGCTAACTTCAGTTGAACGCAAAGGATTCACTCTGGTTGAGTGGGGTGGGTTGATTAACCAAGATTTATAACGCTATTTGTTTGACTTTTATTCTGCTATTATCAAGCTATGGATATAGCGGTAAAAATTAATAAACTTTCCGTGGTTCTGGACGGAGAAGTTAAAGCTCTAAAGAATGTTAGCTTGGAATTAACTGCGGGTAAAATGATCGGGCTGATTGGTCCATCGGGTGCTGGTAAAACAACATTAATGCGCGCAATTGTCGGCAGATTGAAAGTATCAGACGATTCTGTTGTTGTTTTTGGCTATAACGCTGGATCACCAGAACTTCGTACACAATTAACTTATATGACGCAAGAATTGTCGGTTTATAGTGATTTAACTGTTCGTGAAAACTTGATGTATTTTGCGACAATGTTTGGTCAAAATAAAAAGTTGGCAAAAAAGACAGTTCGCGAAGTTTTAGAATTGGTTGATCTGTCGAATAAAGCCAGGGAATTAGTTAGTAATTTGTCGGGTGGTCAAAAACAGAGAGTGTCACTGGCTATTGCATTAATTGGATCGCCCAGACTCATGGTCCTGGATGAACCGACGGTTGGTTTAGACCCAGTTCTTCGTGATAACCTTTGGATATTGTTCAAAAAATTAGCAAACAATGGCGTTACTTTGATTATTTCGAGTCATTCGATGGGCGAAGCGAGCCGTTGTGACGATATCATATTGGTTCGTGATGGCGAAGTTATTGCACATAGCACGCCCGATGATTTATTGAAACGGACAAAAACTAATACGGTCGAAAAAGCCTTTCTAAAGCTAGTAGGAGGAAAAGAATAATGAATTTCTCTAAGATTTTTGCAACTGCTGGGCGAGTGATGCGACAATTAAAACATGATCCAAGGACTTTGGCATTGTTATTTATCGTGCCGTCGATTCTGATATATATTCTGAAATACGTATTTGAAGATAATTCAAAAATGTTTAATAACTTGGTCCCGATGCTACTGGGAACTTTCCCGATGATTATGATGTTTTTGATCACATCAATTTCGACTTTGCGCGAGAGAAAAAGCGGGACATTAGATCGGTTAATGACAATGCCGATATCAAAGTTGGACTTTATATTAGGCTATGCGTTAGCGTTTTTCTCGGTTGCATTGATTCAAGCCGTGATTACGTGCTTGGTGATGCTTAATTTATTGGACGTAACTGTTGAAGGCGGGATGATTGCTACGATTATTAGTGCGATTATGGCTGGACTTTTGGGCACATCATTAGGATTATTATCTAGCGCTTTTGCAACAACTGAATTCCAGGCAGTTCAGTTTATGCCAGCATTTATCTTTCCTCAATTATTGGTTTGTGGATTGTTTGTGCCGCGTTCGGCAATGTCTGAACCTTTGCAAGCTTTCTCGGATTTCATGCCATTAACGTATAGCGTTGATGCGATGAAGCAAGTGACAATGAATGCGGAAATTACTGGTGATTATATAAACGATTTATTGATAGTTTTGGTTGTGACTGTCGCTGCTTTGATAATTGGGTCAATTACAATTCGTCGGCAAGAAAAACCATAATTGCAAATAGCATAAGCTTTGTCTGTTATAATTAGCGCACAGATGTTCGATTTTGTTTTTGATCCGATGTTTATCCAGGCGCTTGGCTCTATTGCGTTAGTATTTTCGCTACTAGTTTTTCAGGTTAATAGCAGGCGAAGAATGCTTGCCTTGCATTCAGGATCGTCACTTTTTTATGCAGTTCACTTCTTTTTATTGGGTGGTTATTCTGGGGCTGTAGTAAACTTTATAAATGCCCTTAGGAATTATTCTTTTTACAAAATAAAACCAAAAAAACATCATTGGTTGCCTCCGATATTTTTTATTGCGCTATATTCGTTCTTTGTTTTTGTTACTTGGAAAGATATTTATAGCATACTTCCGCTTGTTGGCGCTTTTTTTGGAACATTAGCTTTCTGGCAAAAGAACCCACGATTAATTAGAATATTCTCATTATTAGTCGCGCCGCCGTGGTTTATATATGCATTATTAGTCGGATCGGTTCCGATGATGATATCCGAATCAATTATGTTCTTGTCTGATTTGATTGGATTGATTAGATACGATTATCATCCAAAATTCAGCTTGCGCGACTTTGATTTACATCATAATAAAAATATCAAAAAACGATAACTTATCACGCATTTCAAATTACCGTATAATGGGTATATTGAATTAATATGGAGTAAAATATGATTGAAGGAACGCAAATGATTGGTTTTGACACAGTAAATAAGGTTGATGAACTTCAAATTATTGATCTGTTAGTTGGTAACGGTGCTGAAGTTCAAGAAAATGCAACTATTACGGCTCATTATACTGGCGCTTTGGCAAAAACTGGCGTAGTTTTTCAGAGTTCTCATGATTTTGGCGCACCAGCAACTTTTGGTCTGAATCAAGTTATCGCTGGATGGACAAAGGGCGTTCCTGGTATGAAAGTAGGCGGTAAGCGTCGTTTGATTATTCCAGCTGCGATGGCTTACGGTTCTGCTCGTGCGTCTGCGGCTATTCCACCAAATTCTGATTTAGTATTTGATATCGAATTGGTTGGTATTAACTAATTAAATTAATTTATGAATGACGTTACAAAAAATAATTTTGAATCAGATGTTTTGAATTCTAATAAAACAGTTTTGGTTGATGTTTGGGCGGATTGGTGTCCGCCGTGTCGTGGTATGATGCCGATTGTCGAATCAATTGCCGAAGAAACGAAAGATTGGGCGGATGTCGTAAAGATTGACGCTTCCTCGGAGATGGAACTATTGCAAGATCTTGGCGTGACAGCATTACCAACTTTCTTGGTTTATAAAAAAGGCGAGCTGGTAAGTAAGATTGTTGGCGCAACTTCAAAAAATAATCTTTTAGAGATTATGAAATAAAAAAATCTGTAGCTATTGAGCTAGAGTTTGTTATAATAAACATATTGGCGCGTTGACGGAACGGTTACGTGGAGGTCTGCAAAACCTTTTAAGTGGGTTCAACTCCCACACGTGCCTCCATATGTTTAATAATTTGCGCGAGTGGTGCCAAAAATGAGACAATCGTATACACGACTCTCGTGAGGTTTGCCTATGGCGTAATATTGTAAAATACATTAAAATTTATAGATAAGCGCGGGTGGTGGAATGGTATACACGAGAGACTTAAAATCTCTTGACTAACAAGTCTTGCGGGTTCGAGTCCCGCCCCGCGTACCAATGAAAACGACGGCTCTATGCCGTCTTTTTCATTGGTGTATGAGATGGACTCGAAACCGCAAGACTGTCTTGCGGGTGAGAACTGCCAGTGGCAGTTCGCAAGGTCGGAAACTGATTTGAAGCTATGCTTCAAGTAAGTTGAGACGGGGTCGCGGAAATTTGCAGAGCAAATTATCTGTGACCGAGTCCCGCCCCGCGTTTTGGTTTATCTCAACCCCGCAAGTTTGTTTTTAATTTAATATCAGTAGTGTTATATTATTTAAATTTGCTATAATACTTATATAAATTTGTAACTTTTAAAAAAGGGGAAAATATGAACGCATTATGGATCGGTTTAGGAATAGTAGTTCTAGTGCTATTGTTTGTAGGTGTTACCTATAACTCATTAGTAGCGCTAAAAATTCGTGTTGATGAAGCATGGAGCGATATTACTGTACAAATTAAACGTCGTCTTGATTTGATTCCGAATCTTGTCGAAACAGTTAAGGGTTATGCTGCTCATGAAAGTTCAGTATTTGAAAACGTTAGTGCGGCTCGTGCTAGTGTTATGGGCGCTAAAGGTGTCAAAGAGACTGCTGCTGCAGAAAACCAATTTGAAGGTGCATTAAAAAGCCTTATTGCGGTTGCTGAAGCTTACCCAGACCTAAAAGCAAATCAAAACTTCATGGAACTACAACAAGAATTAGTAGATACCGAGGATAAAATCCAAGCTTCTCGCCGATTCTATAATGGTGGCGTACGTGATCTTAATACAAAGATTCAATCATTTCCATCAAACATTATCGCTGGTATGTTTGGATTTGCTGCTCGTGTATTCTTTGAACTCGATGAAGCAGAACAGAAACTTGCTGAAAAACCTGTTGAAGTAAAGTTCTAGGTTAAAGGATTTAAGCGGTGGGCTTAGATAATATTTTGCTAAACGTCTCGGTTTTTACCGAGACGTTTGCGCGTGCGGGCGGTGGCGGCAGTAGCTCGAGCGGCGGCGGTTCTGGTGGCGATGCGATCGTAATTATATTTGGTTATTTGCCTATGCATTTTGTTGGTTCAAAATTACGGAAAAAAATACCAATTCAGATCGCAAGTATCATAGGTTGGATATTGTCGATAATCTATGCATTTGTTTTACTTAATCTTGGGTTTTATGGATTTATGATTGGCATTGCTGCATTAGTTGGTATGGGTGCTGGTTTATATAATTGGTTTGATAAAATTGTAAAAATTGCTGGACGTGCTTCAAAAAAACAAGAACTTGCCTTTCAAAAGGACGGCGCTTGGGACAAAGCAAAACTCGAAGCTGTTGTTAGAAATGTTTTTGACAAATATCAAAACGATTGGAGCCACAATAATGCTGAATCGATGAAACTTTATATGACTCCAAAATATTACTATCACAATCAACTGATGGTGCAATCATTAAAGCAAATTAATCGCAGAAATGACATGATATCGCCTTTGATTAATGATTTGCAGATAGTCGACGTTGTTGATATGGACGACAATAGTAAAGATTCTTTTGTTATGTATATCAATGCTAGTGCTAATGACAATCTATACGACACTAGTACGAACGAGAAGTTATATGAAGAAACAGGTTCGTTTGAGGAATACTGGCGATTTGTCAGAATCGATAATTCGAATTGGTTGCTCGACGGTATTGGTCAAGTTACCGAAGATCCATATATGCGAAATAACACTATTGCAGCTTTTGCGCAGTCACATAATTATTGTTATAGCCTAGATTGGGGTTCATTATTACTGCCAAAAAGAGGTCAAATATTTAAAAGCGGAAGTTTCAAGAATTCTGATATAAATAATCACGTTATTGGAATTTATAATAATACTTTAATTCAAATTTATAATTATAATCCAAATCCAAAACAGTCAGATGGCCAGGATTATTTAATCGCACAAGTTGCGTTACCGAAAACTTATGGAAATATCGTTGTTCGCAAAAAAAGGCTACTATCATATTTTGGAACAAAAGGTTTGACCAAGATTTCAATGGAATGGGGCGAGTTTAATAAAAAATATGAAGTGTGGGCAAGTGATATGGAGCGAGCAACGAGCTTTGAACTTTTGAACCCGGCTTTTATGGTTAAATTGCAAGAATTACCTTTTGAAGTAAATATTGAAGTTGTTGATAATATCGTTTATTTATACGGTACAAAGATAAAGTCAGAAAGTGCGAATTACGAAACAATGCTTTTAATATTACAACAAGCCTTCAAAGAGATGCGAATGTAGTTAATAAGCTGTATAATATTGTATATGTATAAAGCAATTGCAGACAATAAACGAAATACAATACTTATTATGGCCATGTTCGTAGCACTAGTTGGCGCTATTGGTTGGGTGGTTGGATATTCTTACGGCGACATGTCGATTAGCTATATTATTATAGCTGTTGCGGCGATCTACGCATTAATACAGTACTACGCTGCATCGGCTCTGGCTGTAGCTATGACGGGTGCAAAACAGATCGAAAAACGCGATAACCCGCGTTTGTATCGAATCGTCGAAAATATCTCGATTACTATCGGCGCCCCAATGCCAAAGGTTTACGTTATCGACGATATGGCACCAAATGCATTTGCGACCGGTCGAGACCCGAGTCATGCTATAGTTGCTGCAACTACTGGTTTGATGGATATGATGACAGACCCTGAATTAGAAGCTGTCATGGCGCACGAGATGGGTCACGTGCAAAATTACGATATCAGAATTAGTATGATCGCTTTTGGGCTTGTTAGCGCGATTGGATTTTTGTCCGATATTGCACTTCGAACTTTTATGTATGGTGATAATGACGATGATAATAAATCGCCAATTGTTATGATAATTGGGATAGTTTTAATAATCTTGGCGCCAGTTATTGCGGCGATAATTCAAATGGCGATCAGTCGTCAACGCGAATATTTGGCGGACGCGACTAGTGCTATGACTACGCGTCATCCTGAATCAATGGTTTCAGCACTTGAAAAGCTTAAATCTGGCGGTCGTCCAATGAGCAAACAAAACACTGCATCAGCCCATTTATTTATCGTAAACCCACTTAAAAAAGGTTTTGTAGCTGGACTATTTAGTACTCATCCACCAATCGAAGAACGAATCGCTCGACTTAAAAATAACGAAGGTAAGTTTTAGTGAAACCGTTTAAGGAAGCTATTAAAAAAGTTAAAAGCAAAAACGCCAATAGACGACATAAGAGTTTTCGTTATACTAAAAAACGTGATACAGAGCGATCATTGAATTTGCCAGGCTATTTCAAATTTAATCATCAAGTTATGCAATTCTTGATCAAGAATCGTAAACTTTTTTTGTCATTGACCATTGTTTCATCGATAAGCGCTTTTTTGCTTTTTGGTATGGCGTCGCAAGCCAATTATTCGACAATTGTAGATACACTAAAGGCATCTAGTGGTGATTTCTTTGAAGGAATAGGCGGCAGTATTGAAAGTGCGGGCTTGCTATTTTTGGTAGCAGTTTCTGGTGGAATATCGCAAGATATATCCGAAGTACAACAAGTTTTTACAGTCCTAGTCGTATTAATGACATGGTTGGTGACAGTATGGTTATCTAGAAATATATTAGCTGGCAATAAAGTAAAGTTACGTGATGGAATATATAATGCTGGGGCGCCGATTGCGGCAACCTTGCCATTGGCTATGCTTGGCTTTGTGCAACTTTTACCAGTTGGGATTGCGGCGTTCGGTTATAGTGCAGCAACGGCAACCGGACTGCTCAATGGTGGTGTTGAAGCTATGATGTTTTGGTTGGCGATTTTTTGTCTGACTTTGATGTCGCTTTATTGGCTATCTTCGACTTTCGTGGCATTAATAATAATTACCATACCAGGAATGTATCCAATGAAGGCATTATCTATTGCCAGAGAATTATTATTTGGTCGCCGTTTACGTATAATGCTTCGCGTAATTTGGCTTTTGATGACAATTTCTCTAGCTTGGATAATCACACTACTACCATTTATCATGATTGATATGTTGATCAGGAATGTGTGGAGCGGTATCGGCTCGGTGCCTATCATTCCGATATTTATGCTATTTATGAGCTCGGCGACAATTGTATGGTTTTCGACGTATATATATTTGTTATATAGAAAGTTAGTCGACTAATGAGCGTTAATGAGATTGAGTTAAGAGCAAAAGAATTACGCGATTTGCTTAATAAATATAGCTACGAATATCATACGCTAGATAATTCATCGGTTAGTGATGCCGTATATGACGGTTTGTTTTCTGAACTCAAAAAAATTGAATCCGAACACCCAGAATTAATTACAAGCGATAGTCCAACGCAAAGAATTGGTAATGAATTGTCGACTGGTTTTAAAAAGGCTAAACATAGCCAACGAATGTTGAGTTTGAACGACGTCTTTGAAAAGTCAGAAGTTGATGCATGGATAAAGCGAATGGACAATTTATTACCTGGGATAAAACATGATTTTTTTGCAGACATCAAGATGGACGGGTTGGCTTGTGCTCTCGTATATCAGGATGGATTATTAGTTCAAGGAATTACTCGTGGTGATGGTTTTGTTGGCGAAGACGTAACCGAAAATATTCGCACAATCAAGAATATTCCACTGCGACTAATGAGTGCGCCTGGTTATGAAAACTTTTTGCAAGGTCGTACCGAAATTCGTGGTGAAATAGTAATTTATAAAGCTGACTTTGATAAATTAAACGAAGTACGCAAGAAAAATGGTGAAGTCGAATACGCAAACCCACGCAACTTGGCGGCTGGTACGATCAGACAATTAGATCCAAAGGTCGTTGCGTCGCGTCCATTGCAATTTAGGGCTTATGATTTGATTCGCGATAATACCGACGAAATTCCAACAAATATTTATGCATATCAGGCGATTCGAGCAATTGGTTTATCCTCAAATACCGAAGCAAGTGTTTTTGATAGTATCGATAATGTTATGGATTTTATTAACCTTTGGGATAAAAAACGAGATGACTTACCATTTAATACGGATGGTTTGGTTGTAAAACTTAATGATCGAAAAATTTACAAGGAATTAGGAATAGTTGGTAAGCAACCGCGCGCAGCTGTAGCCTATAAATACGCACCAGAACAAGCAACGGCCGTTTTAGAAGATATTGTAATTAGCATCGGACGAACTGGCGCGGCAACACCAGTAGCGGTATTTAACCCAACTTTAGTCGCAGGTAGTACTGTGCGTCACGCTAGTTTGCATAATAGCGACGAAATTGAACGACTTGATGTCAGGATTGGTGATACTGTCGTTATATTCAAAGCAGGGGATATTATTCCGCAAATTCAAGAAGTCGTGACAGCACTTCGTCCAGTAACTGCAAAGAAATTTGATTTTGAATTAGCCTTAAAACAACAATATCCAGAACTAGAATTTGAACGCCCCGATGGCGAAGCCGTTTACAGGATTAAAGGCAGTTCAAGCGAATTGATTCTGAAGCGAGCACTCGAACATTTTGCCAGCAAGTCTGCTCTAGATATCGATACTTTAGGTGAAAAAAACGTCAACACATTAGTTGATAATAAATTAGTCAGTGATATTGCTGACATCTATTTGTTACGTGCGGAACAATTAAAAAACCTAGAACGTTTTGCGGATATTTCGGCAAATAAATTAGTCGATGCGATTGCCAATTCTAAATCGCCAGCGTTGGAACGTTTTTTGTACGGCCTTGGGATTCGCCATGTCGGGGCTCAAACTGCGCTTGATCTCGTGAAGCATTTTGGAAATATGAAGTTAATTCAGGATGCGACCTACGACGAATTACTTGCAATTGATGGGATAGGCAAAGTTGTTGCCGAAAGTATTGTGGCCTGGTTTGCCGATGTCGATAACGAGAAACTGCTTGATAAATTCACTGAATTAGGAGTTGTTCCGGTTTATTCAAAAACAACTGGCAAGTTTGATGATATGAAATTTGTAGTAACTGGGTCACTACTTACGATGTCACGAGATGAGGCTGCAGCAAAAATCAGATCACTAGGCGGTAGTTTCCAAAGTTCAACCGCCAAAGATACGACTTATTTGATTGTTGGCGAAAAAGTTGGTTCGAGTAAAATCGAAAAAGCAAAAAAATACGGTACGCAAATTATTAACGAACAGCAATTTATAGAAATGTTAGGTTAAACCGCGTCTAGATATATGATGTAGGTCATTAGGTAAATTATTATAGGTTTGATTCAGCTAAATATCTAATAAAATAAAAATACCCCGATAAACGAGGTATTTTTATTTGATTAGGTAATTGTTAAATTACCAGCTGCGTTGACGGAATGAACCGTTGTTGCCGCCGCGGCTGCCGCTGTTTCCACCGAAATCACGCTTTGGGCGATCTTCCTTTGGACGTGCTAAACCG
The DNA here is from genome assembly GCA_964575635.1 of uncultured Saccharimonas sp. (SeqCode). Lineage (GTDB taxonomy): Bacteria > Patescibacteriota > Saccharimonadia > Saccharimonadales > Saccharimonadaceae > UBA1547. The sequence goes on from CAZNQY010000014.1 coordinate 13,646, forward strand.
ACGCTGATTGCTCGACCGTCAAGTTCTTTACCGTCTAATTCTTTAACCGCTTTTTCGTTATCAGCTTCGTTTTTGTATTCAACGAATCCGAATCCCTTTGAGCGACCGCTATCACGATCAGTGATAACTCGTGCACTTTCAACTTCTCCGATTGTCTCGAAGAAAGCCTTTAGTGTATCATCTGTAGTTGCATAAGCAAGGCTACCGATGAAAAGATTTTGTTGTGCCATATAATTTGGTACTCTTTCTCTTCTACTTTCTATTGTCAGATCGACCGCTCCTGCGGTTTGTTGCGAAGAAGAGAGATTACCTAGAGGTAAGCGCTCGCCTTTTGCTTATATACGCGTGTGCTTCTGAACACATATATTTAAGCATACTCTGAGTTAAATAGCTAGTATAAACGGGATTATTGTCCAAAAAAGCTTGTGTTTTTTATAATTAAATAGCATAATTATATTCAAGCTGGTGCGCAACGGGGAAACCTTTGCGCTTTAGATAAAACAAACAATTAGTTTAAAACAAAAATGTGCCCCGGGTGGGCGCGCAGCAGCTAAAATACTCGCCTATATTATATGGGCGAGTATTTGCTATTCAATTTACTTCTATTGATTGTATATAAACAAGCTTATGTTAAAATAATCCTATGAATAAAAGTATCGGGCATGTACTAAATAAAAATCTCAAATCATCCAAGGCTTTCACTATTGTTGAACTTCTAGTAGTTATCGTAGTCATCGGTATTTTGGCTGCCATTACAATAGTGTCATATTCTGGTATTACCAACCGCGCCATCACAGCAAGTATTAAATCTCAACTTAACGAAGATTCAAAAGTGTTAAAAATGTACTATGTCGATCATGGATTGTATCCATCAACTCTAGATTCAAACTACTGCCCATTAACACCGGAAATCGATAATAGGCACTGCCTAAGAAACATGGATGGGGCAACTCTGACCTATTCAGGTACTAATAATTCATTCACTCTAACTATATCCAAAAACAACGTTAGCTATGACATTATTGAAACTGGCGATATTGCCCAATCTACGTCATCCGCTGCTGCAAAGAGCTTTGTAGTGACCTGGGGCGGTATTGGTAATGATGGTTCGACTTCCATAACTCAGACATCCGATGGAGGTTATATAACAGCAGGAGGCACAGATAGTTATGGCGTTGGTGCGGGCGATGCTTTCTTAGCTAAATATGATCAATCTGGTAATTTATCATGGAGCAAGACTTGGGGTGGTGCTGACGAAGATTTTGCGAGAACTGTAATCCAAACCACCGACGACGGCTTTTTAGTAGTAGGAGATACAGATAGTTATGGCGTTGGTGCGGGCGATGCTTTCTTAGCTAAATATGATCAAT
>CAZNQY010000014.1:15115-15444 GCA_964575635.1 uncultured Saccharimonas sp. (SeqCode)
CTGGTAATTTATCATGGAGCAAGACTTGGGGTGGTGTTGATTATGAAAATGTAAATTGCGCGATTCAGACTAACGACGGCGGCTATATGATAACAGGATATACATATAGCTATGATGTTGGCGGCGCCGATGCTTTCTTAGCTAAATATGATCAATCTGGTAATTTATCCTGGAGCAAGACTTGGGGTGGTGCTGACGAAGATTATCCAACGTCAATAATTCAGACATCTGACGAAGGTTATGTATTAGCAGGAGAAACTAAAAGTTATGGCGCTGGCGGCGCCGATGCTTTCTTAGCTAAATATGATCAATCTGGTAATTTATCCTGG
>CAZNQY010000014.1:15544-24030 GCA_964575635.1 uncultured Saccharimonas sp. (SeqCode)
AGCAAGACTTGGGGTGGTGCTGACGAAGATTTCGCAAATACTGCAATCCAAACCACCAACGACGACTATGCGATAACAGGATATACTATGAGCTATGGTGCTGGCGACGGCGATGCTTTCTTGGCTAAATACAAATCCGACGGCACAATAAGAGGCTGTTCTGCTCTGATGTGTCAAATCCCAAATGCGACGGAAACCAGCCCAATTGCAGCTGTAACTAATCCATCTACTGTAGTTAGTAGTCCAACTGCAGCTGTAACATCCCCATCCGCAACCGTTACTTCACCAATGGCGACGAGTACGGTAATTGTTGCTCCGTTATAAAGTTTATAGACATCTTTATACCACGTTGATTTAAGTTGATGCTGTTATTTATCCAAAAATAATATAGAATAAAATAAGCATGATGAAACATTATATTCAGAAAAAACTCGAGCGATTCGTTCGCGACTACTTCAAAAAACATAAAGAAATCAAATTGATTGTAATAACTGGAAGCGTCGGCAAGACTAGTACCAAGATTGCGATTGCGTCACTACTATCCGAAAAATTCCGCGTACGTGTTCATGGCGGTAATCATAATTCAGAACTCAGTGCACCACTCGCAATCTTGGGAATTACGTTCCCTGATAATATTCGTAGTTTACGGGCATGGATGGATGTTTTTAAACAAGCCAAAAAAATCGTCAATGAACCCGCTAATGTTGATGTAATCGTTCAAGAGCTTGGTACTGATAGGATTGGTCAAATTGCTGAATTTGGAAAATATCTAAATCCTGATATTGCTGTTGTGACATCGGTCGCGCCAGAGCATATGGAATTTTTCATAAATATGGACAATGTTGCAAAGGAAGAATTGTGCGTTGTTAATTATTCAAAAACTGCACTCATCAACTGTGACGATGTTTCGATAGATTATTTGAAATACATCACTAATCCAAGTGTTACTTATTATGGAACTAATGAAAGTGCAAACTACCGATTTATCAGTCAAAGTTATAATTTCAAGGACGGATACAAGGGAACTTATTCGGCGCCAGAATTCCCAGAAAAATTCGATGCCGCTATTAAACTAATCGGTGATCACACTATTAGGTCGGCAATCGCTGCTGGTGCGATTGGCGCGAAGTTAGGCATGACTCAGGAAGAAATCGTGAGTGGTTTATTGAGAGTTAAGACTGTTCCAGGTCGCATGAATATCCTTTACGGTGCAGAGAACACGATCTTGATCGATGATACCTATAATTCAAGTCCACTTGCGGCTGCATCGGCTATAGATACACTCTACCGTCTGATTGTTCCAGGTCGAATTGTTGTACTTGGTAGTATGAACGAATTAGGTGCAATGTCAGTTGATGCTCACAAAAAACTAGGCGAACTTTGCGACCCAACGAAGCTGGAGTGGGTGGTGACGGTTGGTGATGAAGCCGAAAAATACTTGGCGCCTGCCGCAAAAGCTCGTGGCTGCCAGGTTAAAGTATGCAAAAATGCCCTCGAAGCTGGTGCGTTTGTCCGAAGTGTACTAAAGCCAAAAATGGTAATTTTATTCAAAGGCTCACAAGGCGGAATTTATCTGGAAGAAGCCGTCAAAGTTGTTTTGTATCGAACAAGCGACGAAATGCAATTGGTCCGTCAAAGTGCTGATTGGATTAAAACAAAGAACGCATTCTTTTCAAAATTCAAATAAAACTTGGCTTTAATCTGTTATTTTTGTTATACTAGCTTATTATGAAGCGATATAACCCAATCGAAATCGAGCAAAAATGGCAAGAATTTTGGGATGAGAACGGAACCTACCAGGTAGACTTCGCTGATCACTCCAAACCTAAATATTATGCAATGAGTATGCTCCCAGGTATTACTGGTGCAGGCATTCACATTGGTCATGGTCGAACTTTTCAGTTCAGTGACATCAAGGTTCGTGCCAAAAGGCAACAGGGCTATAATGCTTACCATCCAGTGGGTTGGGATTCATTCGGATTACCAGTCGAAAATTATGCAATTAAAGTTGGTAAAACTCCTAGAATTGCACACGACGAAGCAAGAATTCACTTCAAACAACAATTGAAGCGCTTGGGTTATAGCTATGATTGGTCTAAAGAAATTAGCACGGCAGATCCTGAATATTACAAATGGACACAATGGATTTTTAATAAACTCTACGAACATGGTTTGGCGTATCAAAAACAAAGTCCACAATGGTGGTGCGAAACCGACCAAACTGTCCTAGCTAATGAGCAAGTTGAAGGCGGCAAATGTTGGCGCTGCGGTAATCAAGTTGTTAAAAAGAACCTAAAACAGTGGTTTTTCAAGATTACCGAATACGCTGACGAAATCTTGGAAGCGACCGACGACCTTGACTGGACTGAAATGGTCAAGACGATGCAAAAGAACTGGATCGGCAAATCCGAAGGTGCTGAAATTGACTTTTTAGTTGACGGCAGCGACGACAAAATCACCGTCTTTACGACTCGTCCTGATACAATTTGTGGTGCATCGTTATTAGTGCTTGCTCCAGAGCATGACCTAGCTAAAAAACTCGCAACCAGCGAAACTCGATCATCGGTTGACGCATATATCGCCGAAGCAGCTCGCAAGTCCGAGATCGAACGCATGAACGAAACTCGCGAAAAAACCGGTGTTTTCACCGGCAGCTATGCAATCAATCCAGTCAACGGTGCAAAAACTCCAATTTGGATTGCCGACTACGTCTTGAACGGTTACGGCACCGGCGCGATTATGGCGGTACCAGCTCATGACGAGCGTGACTTTGCCTTTGCCGATAAATTCAATTTGCCAATTACTCAAGTTATTATGCCTTGTGGTGTTGATCCTATTAATCCACCGAAGGAAAATATAGATACCGTCGAACGTCGAACGATTATCGTTCATTTGCGCGACAAATCGACTGGTAAATATGCGTTGCTGGATTGGCATCAAACTTTTGAAGGCACTTCAACCGCAATTATGGGCGGAGTAGAGGATAATCAAACTTTCGAAGAAGCGGCTCTTGCCGAAATCAAAGAAGAAGCAGGTATACCAGATGCCAAGATTGTCAAGAAATTACAATGGGTAACATCTGCCGAATATTACGCTTCTCATAAATCCCAAAACCGAAAAGCAGTTGCCAGAGGCTGTCTTGCTGAAGTCGAAAATCTAAACAATCAAATCGAAGTATCCGCTGATGAATTAAAAAACCACAATGTTGTTTGGCTTGATGAAAAAGAAGTTGAAACTCATTTAACTCCAGTTCACCAAAAACTTGTATGGCAACAACTAATGAACACTACGCCAATAACTGGCGAAGGCGAGTTAATGAATTCTGGCCAATTTGATGGCATGCCATCAAGTGAAGCACGCGAAGAGATCGTTGCTTGGCTAGAAGAGCGCGGTATGGGTAGAGTCAAAGTATCCTACAAGATGCGTGACTGGCTAATTAGTCGACAGCGCTATTGGGGTGCGCCAATTCCGATCATTCATTGTGACGATTGTGGTGCCGTACCAGTGCCTGATGACCAATTACCTGTAATCTTGCCTGAAGTCGAAGACTTTAAGCCTCATGGAGGCGCAACATCAGCCCTTGCTGGCGTGACGGATTGGGTAAATGCACCATGTCCAAAGTGCGGCAAGATGGGTCAACGTGAAACCGATACTATGGACGGCTATGCTTGTAGTAGCTGGTATTTCTTGCGCTACCTTGATCCAGCTAATAATAACGAAGCTTGGAGTCCTGAAGTATTAAAACACTGGGGTCCAGTCGATTTCTATAACGGCGCTGACCATGCTGTGGCTCACTTGCTATATTCTCGTTTCTGGATGCGTTTCTTTTATAAACTGGGCATGGTTTCGACACCAGAACCATTCAAGCGTATGATGTATAACGCTTATATCATGGCGCCAGACGGTACAAAAATGAGTAAGTCAAAAGGTAATACTATTGATCCACTCGAGATTATGGACAGCGGTTACGGTGCCGATAGCTTGCGTGTTTACGAAATGTTTATTGCGCCTTACGACCTTGAAGCTCCTTGGGATACTCGTGGTGTTCCAGGCACGTACAGGTTCCTTAATCGTGTTTGGAATTTGGTCCAAGAATACATTGAAAAGGGTGAAGCGGTTATTAACGAAAACGACAGTCGCGAAATTTTAGCTGTCGCACATCGTACTAACAAAAAAGTTACGGGCGATATCGAAGACGAAAAGTTCAACACTTGCATCTCGTCAATGATGGAAGCCGTAAATGCTTATTTCAAGATGAAAGAACAATATGGAATAGGCAAGTCAGCAGCCTGGGATTTTGCAATTGAAAGCTTACTAATGACATTAGCGCCATTTGCGCCGCACATTACCGAAGAATTATGGCACCAATTAGGCAAGATTGACACGATTCACATTGATCACTGGCCGAAATGGGATGATTCATACTTGCAAGCAAACAACATGACAATTGTCGTGCAAGTTAACGGCAAATTACGCGCCAAATTAGAAGTTGCTGTTGATATGGCGGCAGGTGAGATTGAGCGACTAGCACTTGAAAACGACAACGTCAAAGCGATCTTAGGTGACAAAAAACCGACCAAGGTTATTTATGTCCCTGGTCGATTAGTAAGTATCGTCGCGTAGAGATAAAGATTATTCAACGCTATCAGGAATGGTGATAGATTCACCTTCCTGAAGCACGCTGTCGCTGAAAGTGTCGGCGTTTTCAGGCATGCTTTGAATGTGATCAATTGCTTTACGGATGTCAACATTATTAACACCAGCTAAGTTTTCTTTTGTAAGTCCCCAAACTGTATCGCCATACTCTGCGCGATAAGTGCTTGTTTGATCAGAATAAGTTTCTTCGTTTTTGATTAATTCAACGGCAGCGACCGCTGTATCATTAAAATGTTCTGGAATTGTAGAACCTGTTGATTTTTCAACTAGGTGATCCGCACCGATACCGATACTGGTGCTTAATAATGCGACCAAGGCTAAACCACGAGCAAATTTATAAGGGTTATTTATATAAATACCTTTACGCTCAGGGCTTTTATTAAATTGATTATTTGAATCAAAACTTACTTGTTCGTATTTACTCATAACACTATTATAACACTAATGCTTAAAAAAAGCAATAGTATTATGATTTTTAAGGTGTTTTGTGCTAAAATATTAGTATGTTTTTAGCGATTAATGAGCTATTAAAAGAGAAAACGCGATTTGCGTTGATCGTGGCTTTGATTGCTTTAGTAAGTTACCTGACTTTCTTTTTGACAGCATTAGCATACGGTTTGGCTAGTAGCTATACGAATGCAATTAGTAAATGGGATGCTAGCGGTATAATCTTATTGAAAGACGCCAATAATAACATTGCCCGTTCGATAATTACGAACAATGATTATAAGGATATTATTAGTGACAAAACCGCATTATTAGGCGTAGGTAATGCAACTATTAGTTCGGACAGTCCAAAAGACGTTGCGTTGTTTGGTATTGAAAACGGTAGTTTTGTAACTCCAAATGTTACTAGTGGACGCATGGCGGATGCGAATAATGAAGTGGTTGTAAGTGATCAGTTGATAAAATCTGGCGTTGAATTGAACGAAGATTTGAAATTCAAAGGAAGCGAAACAAGTTATAAAGTTGTTGGCTTTACTGACAATGCTACTTTTCAGACCGCCCCGGTTGTTTATATGAGCATGAATAATTGGCGAGATTTGGCTAGTGATTTGGCGGGAATGATAGGGATGAAAGATGAAACGACCGTCAGCGCTATTGTTACAAGGGGTGAGAGTTTGAAAAATATCAGTGATAATTCAAAGCTTTCGTGGCAGCCAATTGTTGATTATTATTATCAATTACCAGGTTATAAGGCACAGGTTTTGACGTTTGGGACGATGATTGGTTTTTTGATCGCCATAGCTTCGTTTGTTCTGGCGATATTTATGTATATTTTGACGATTCAAAAGAAAAGTATGTTTGGGGTATTAAAGGCGGTTGGCGTTCCCAATAAATACATAGTTCAATCTGTTAATATGCAGATTATTGTTTTGACTGCTCTTGGAATGATAATTGGGCTAGCCTTTACGTTGTTAACAGGAATGCTATTGTCAGGGAAAGTGCCGTTTGCAGTGCAACCAGTATTCTTTGTGTCTATTGCGGCAGGCTTTATGATATTTTGCATTATCGGTGGAATTGCATCGGTTAGGGCGGTAACCAAGATTGATCCAGCGGAGGCGATAAGTTAATGAGTAAAAAAATGCTCGAATTCAAGAATGTGTCGCGAAGTTTTGTTCAAGGCAAAGAAACTATATATGCATTACGCGAAACTAACTTTTCTATAAATGCTGGCGAATTTGTAGCGATAATCGGCCCATCGGGATCTGGTAAGAGTACTTTTTTGACTATTGCTGGCGGACTTCGAACACCTACGGCTGGAAATGTGATTATAAATGGAACAGATATTTCTAATTTATCAAAAAAAGAATTGTCAGCTGTTAGGTTGAAATACCTAGGCTTCATCTTTCAAGCGTCAAACTTGGTGCCGTTTTTGACCGTCGAAAAACAGCTTAGACTGATTGATGTAGTTAAAAAAGTCAAAACCGACGAAAGGGTAATTGATAAATTATTAACAGAACTTGGAATTGAAGGTCTAAAGAATAAATATCCAGGCGATTTGTCGGGCGGACAAAGGCAGCGTGCTGCGATCGCAAGAGTGATTTATAGCCAGCCGAGTTTAGTATTGGCTGATGAACCTACGGCCAGTTTGGATACAACAAAGGCTTTTGAAGTAGTGAAATTATTGGCGCTTGAAACAAAACAGCGTAAAAATGCCACAATTATGGTAACTCATGATGAACGCTTGATTCAATTTTGCGACAAAGTTTACGAAATGAACGATGGTGTGCTCAAACTCCGAAGTGTTAAAAAGTAATATTTTTAATACTAAAACTAATGGTAAGTGTTTATATGAATTACTACTTGAGATAAACGGGCTTTTTAGGTATAATACCAATAAGTTTAATTAAAATAATAACCTAAAGGAGTTCTTTTCATGGGTCAACCAAAGAAACAAACTAGCCCTCGTAAGACCGGTATGCGCCGAAGTCACTTACGTCTTGAGCTAGCTCGACGTGTTAACGCACACTCACCTGTCAAAGCTCGCACTACTCGTCGCGAATCTGGCAAAGCACTTGCTGCAAAATAATTTTGTCGCTTTTTAAGAAATAAATAAAAGAAAGAACCAAAACGCTATGGCATCAAATCGCCACCTTGGACGAATCGTAGCATTACAAACACTTTACGAATTCGAATTTCGCACACAGTCGATGGATGCGACAGTTAATATTGACGATATCTTGAACAGGAATCTGGACAGATATAAAGCGACTATTGACGACAAAGACTTTGTGGAATCTTTGGTAAAAGGTGTAATGCAGAGCCAAGTTGAACTTGATGCAAAAATACAGCCAATCGCACCAGATTGGCCGATTGATCAGATCTCTAGAATTGATCGAAATATTTTGCGCATCGGATTATTCGAATTACTTGAGCGGGTAGATCTTGTGCCGCCAAAAGTTGCGATTAATGAAGCGGTAGAACTTGCCAAAGCGTTTGGTTCCGATAACTCAAGCAAGTTTATAAACGGCGTACTTGGTACTGCTTATCGTACACTTGTGGAGGCAACGGACAATAATGGGGACGCAACCGTTTGATAAGTTTAAGAGATATTTTAATACTCGAAAAACGCAAATCCAGGAAATAGTACGTGAACCAACATCTGGCGGCATAATATTCCGTCGTGATAAAGATGGTGGTGTTGAGATTTTACTGATTCAAGATGGCAAGGGTCGCTGGACGATTCCTAAAGGTCATATTGAGGAAGGTGAAACTGCTCAACAAACGACTCGACGTGAGATTCACGAAGAGGCGGGACTTAGCGATGTCGAAATCTTAGGTTGGTTGGGCAAGATCTACTTTAGATATCGCCGAATCGATAAATTGGTATTGATGACGACTCAAATTTATTTAGTTAGAGCTCGTGGTGATACAGATGCGATCAAAAAAGAAGATTGGATGAACGGCATTAAGTGGTTCAAATTCCATGATGCGCTAGAAGCCATCGAATATGAAGATATTGGTAAATTAATGTTACTTGCAATGAAAAGGATAAGGCAGGAGAATTTATGAGCGGCATGCAAATCGCCCCATACCAAGAGTTCGCGCGCGAAAAATTAGGCTACGAATTCGAAAATATTCAATTATTAATTACGGCGCTTACTCACCGCAGTTACGTAAATGAGCACAAGAAAAGCGTTAGTGAACATAACGAACGTTTAGAATTTTTAGGTGACGCAGTTTTAGAGCTTGCGGTCACTGATTATTTGTTTGCGAATTTTAAGGAGCAAGAAGGTATTTTGACTAGTTGGCGCGCATCATTGGTGCGAACTGAGAGCATTGGCGCTGCTGGTGTAACACTGGGAATTAACACGCTTTCCACAAAC
>CAZNQY010000015.1:0-1765 GCA_964575635.1 uncultured Saccharimonas sp. (SeqCode)
ACTAAATAAGAGACGCGTTGAGGGCTTAGCGTCTCTTATTTCATTTCGGTCATTTCGCAAATATTGAATTATGTAAACGAGTAGGCTATTGATTGTCTACCGTTATACTTATTGATCTTTGTGGGGTGCCCAGATTGCTCTGTGATTGTTCTGGCATTCCTACCATAACGTCAACGGCAATTAGGGTAATGACAGCCGCGACAAATAATTTTACTTTTGATCTTAGCGTTAACATTTTCTCACCTCCTTATCTTTTTACTATACACACCAGGATTATTCGATTATTAACCAACAACTTTTGCATAAGCAGTTGCGACAAAGGTCGAGATTTCCTTAACTGGAACTACTGAACTAATGACATCTGCGACTGCTTTAAAGGAATTCTTTATTGCTTCGACAATTACAGTTAGTGTTGAATTAATCACGTTAGCGGTTTTATTGCTAGTCGGACTAGATTTGACACTATTTTTGCTACTGGTTTTTGCCGGATTTACAACCATTATATTTGGCTGTGTAATCGTCACTGTAGTTTCAGCTATAGTAACCCGAGCTGGCGCTTCTGTCTTTACAACAGATGTTGCTCTTGTCGACTGTACTGATTGTGTTGGAGTTTGAGTAGGAGTAGCTTCTGCCATCACAGTTGACGTTATTTGATTTTCTACAACTGGATCGCAATACATTGCAACTACTAAAGTAGTTTGGCTACCAAGTAATATTCCATCAACGACAGCGTAACCAACTTCTTTGTATGAAGCGTTTAATATATTTGCACGGTGAGTTGGACTGTTCATCCAACCAGTTGTAACGCCGCTTGAAGTACTGAATCCCTTGGCTAAGTTTTCACCAGCTGTTACATAAGAATAACCGCTGTTGTTGATAAAATACCAAGGAGTTGTTCCATCAGGAGCAACGTGAGCCCAGTAATTATTAGCGATCATATGGTTTGCTTTTGCATATGCCGCACTGTTCAACTTATAATTTAAGCTAAGCGTAGAAAGTCCAGCATTTGAACGTTCTTGATTTGATAAATTATACAAATCAGTTACAGTGATACTGCTAACAGCACCCGCAGACGATCCACTTAATAGGAAACCTAGCGACGACAAGACAACCGTCAAGGTTATCATTAATTTTGCTTTAAAAATACTCGAATTACTCATTACATACCCCCTTTTATTGATTGAAGTAGTAATGGCAATTAGATATTTAGTAAACAAAAACCCTAGACATTTGCCTAGGGTTAAATTAACTATACATAAATCACATATAATTGTAGGCCCGGTTACGCTATTAGCTCCATATATGTCAAAGCGTCCAAATTACGACATATATATCATTGCTTACACTACTACTCGAATTGTTAATTCAATGTGCGAAGTAATTACTTTTACATATATTACTTCTTAATATCAATTGTACTACCATATATAGCGCACGTCAATACCCAAACTACACTTTTTTACTAATAATTATTTATTAAGTACTCAAAAATCTGCGAATAATCAAAACTTCTGTAAAAAACAAGCCTAGCATAAGCCAGGCTTATATTATATTTAATTTGAAAATTTTATGATGTTATTTATTAGCATTACAATGGTTGAGAAATTAATATCGGAATCATGCGATTGGATATAAAATGTTCTGGTGTACCGAGTTCGCCATATTCATTATAGCCCCAACAATATACATGATTGTTCATAGCGATACTGCAAGTATGATAAGATCCTGAGCTCAACTGCTTGACGTTCAATTCTGGCATAGCACC
>CAZNQY010000015.1:1865-23234 GCA_964575635.1 uncultured Saccharimonas sp. (SeqCode)
TTGCGAGACGGCAACAGGGACAGAGCTACTAACAGTGGAGTTATTGCCAAGTTGACCGCTATCATTATTACCCCAGCAATATACTTGGTTACTCATAGAAACGGCGCATGCATGATATATTCCTGAACTCAACTGCTTGACGTTCAATTCTGGCATAGCACCTTGCGAGACGGCAACAGGGACAGAGCTACTAACAGTGGAGTTATTGCCAAGTTGATTATCGTCATTGTTACCCCAACAATATGAGTAATCATTCGCGGCAATAACGCAGGTGTGATAATTACCTAAACTTAGCTGTTTAACACTCAACCCTGGCATAGCACCTTGCGAGACGGCAACAGGGACGGCGCTGTGTATAGTTGAGCCATTGCCGAGCCTACCGCTCCAATTAGCACCCCAACAATAAGCCTGATCGTTCATGGAAATAGTACACGTATGACTAATACCTAAACTTAACTGTTTAACACTCAACCCTGGCATAGCACCTTGCGAGACGGCAACAGGGATAAGACTACCATTCGTAGAATTGTCGCCAAGTTGACGATTCCAGTTACCGCCCCAACAATAAGCCTGATCATTTACTGCAATTGCGCAGGTGTGGTAAACGCCAAGGTTTACTTGTTTCGCATTAAGAGATGGCATTGCGCCTTTAGAAACAGCGATCGGCACTGAACTACTAGTAGTTGAATTATTACCGAGCTGACCGTCGCCACCAGCTCCCCAACAGTATATTTGGTCATTTTCGGCAATTGCACAGGTGTGATAATCACCCAAACTCAAATATTTAACACTCAACCCAGGCATAGCACCTTGTGATATTGCAACTGGAACAGAGCTACTAACAGTGGAGTTGTTGCCAAGCTGACCATCGTCATTAAGACCCCAGCAATACGCTTGATTATTTACAGCAATTGCGCAGGTGTGATAATCGCCAGCTATTACAGATTTCCAGGCGATCCCATCAGGACAGCGACCTAAAGCAATAACATCAGTACCAGATGATATATAGTATACGATCGAGCTATTTGCAGACGATGCAACACTTAAGCAATATTTATCAGAATTTAAACCATAGTCTAAGATTGTATTATTACTGCTTTTCAAACCTCTACCGCCGTCTGCCTGAATAGCCGTAGATGGATATATTCCATTTATAACCTTATACATTTCTAATAATTTTTTATTATTAATTAAATCTGATTGAATTGACGCAGAAATAGCTTTATTAGCTATACCCGAATATGAAACAATTGTAATGGCGGCAAGGATACCGATAACTACGATCACAACAAGTAGTTCGACGATGGTAAAGGCTTGATTATTTTTTGATTTTCTAATCATTGTGTTTATATATTAACATAACCAAAATGATATAATAATATCAATGCATAAAAAATCAGGCCTGATTGATATTGATCCGTGGTTGTCGCCGTATAGCGATGCTTTGAATTATCGAATTATCACATGTGATGATATGGAAGACAGAATCACAGATGGAAAAGCACTGATTGAAAGCGCTGATAAGTATAACTTTTTTGGACTGCATAAAGTTGCAGGTGTCTGGATTTTTCGTGAATGGGCGCCAGCAGCAACCAAAATATTCCTGGTATGCGATAACAATGACTGGCAAGATAATCCCGACTATGAATTGTCACACACCAAAGACGGTATTTGGGAGCTTAAATTATCAGCCAAAAAACTAAAACACGGCGATATCTATAAACTACATATTCATTGGGATGGCGGTGATGGATATCGAATTCCAGCTTATGCTAATCGTGTAATCCAGGATAATTCAACAAACATTTTTAATGCTCAAGTTTGGGATCCGACCAAAAAATACAAATGGAAAGATGTAAATTTTGAACCAAAAAAACAACAGCCACTAATATACGAAGCTCATATCGGAATGGCTAGTGAAGGCGAAAAAGTAGCAAGTTACAAAGAATTCACAACAGATATCTTGCCTTATATCAAAGAATCTGGGTATAACACAATTCAATTAATGGCCATAGCTGAACATCCGTATTACGGCAGTTTTGGTTATCATGTATCGAACTTTTTTGCCGCCAGTTCACGCTTTGGTAATCCCGAAGAATTAAAAGAACTAATAGATACCGCCCACGCACTTGATTTGACAGTAATTATGGACCTGGTCCATTCACATTCTGTCAAAAACGAACTCGAAGGATTAAGTCGTTTCGATGGCACAACTTATCAGTATTTTCATGATGGCAGTCGCGGAGATCATCCAGCTTGGGACTCGCGTTGCTTTGATTATGGCAAAACGGAAGTAATAAAATTCCTGCTGAGCAATTGTCGCTATTGGATAGAAGAATATCACATTGACGGGTTTCGTTTTGATGGCGTTACAAGTATGTTATATACACACCATGGGCTGGAAAAAGATTTTACACATTACGATCAATACTTTGACAATATCGATCACGACGCCATTAGTTATTTAACGCTTGCCAACAAACTAATCCACCAAATCAAACCAAATGCCTTAACGATTGCCGAAGAAATGAGTGGAATGCCAGGAATCGCAGCCGATCCAGAAATCGGTGGAATTGGTTTTGATTATCGTTTAAGTATGGGTACGCCAGATATTTGGATCAAAACTATCAAAGAAAAAACCGATGAAAATTGGAGTATTCCGTCACTATTTCACGAGCTTACCAGCCATCGTCCAGAAGAAAAAACAATAAATTACGTCGAATCACACGACCAAGCACTCGTCGGCGATAAAACTATAATCTTTCGATTAATCGACAAAGAAATGTACTTCCATATGTCGATAGGTGATAGTAACCTTGATGTTGATCGGGGCATTGCGTTACATAAATTAATTCGACTATTAACAGCGTCCACTAACTCTGGCGGATATTTGAACTTTATGGGTAACGAATTCGGACACCCTGAATGGATCGACTTTCCAAGAATCGGCAACGATTGGTCCTACAAATATGCTCGCAGACAATGGAGTTTGGTTAAAAATGACAAGCTCAAATATAAATGGTTAGCAAACTTCGATAAAGCAATGATTGATGTGGTCAAAAACTGTGGCGCACATAATTCATACGTTAATCTGAACGAAGGCGATCATGTCGTATCATTTTGTCGTGATGACTACGTCTTTGTATTTAACTTCCATCCAGAAAAATCATTCACTAATTACGGAATACCAGTCCCAGTAGGCGAGTATGAATTAATCCTAAGCAGTGATTACAGCGAGTTTGGTGGATTCGATAGAATAACCGGTAATGCACCTTATCAAACAGTCCCAACACCGAATGGACAGAATTTACGAGTATATATTCCATCCAGAACCGCTGCGGTTTTCAAAAAGCATCAAGATTAGCACACTTTGTGATATGATTGTATAGATATAAGATAATTGGATAAATTCATGGCAAAAAGAAAGAATATGCACGGCGCTGACATCAAGCGTAAACTAAAGCAAAAGCTAAAAGGCTTGAAGCGAAAATAATAATATAATGACGAGAACTACTCGTCATTTTTTATATATAAACATATTGTATAAAAAACATCATTAAATTTTAAGCATATTACCACTAGTACTATGCTTATTTTTATCACTTTTTCATGATGAACAAGGTTATGTCTTTAAAGTGGTAATGGTATTATAAATTTCAAGATGATGCATAACGAGACTACATGCATCGACAAGGAATTTTTTGGTCAATATCAACAGATAGAAAACAAAAACAATCCAAGTCCAAATGCAGGTGAACGTGAACACAAAAATGAAATCGAATTAATTGAAAAATTCGGTCCACTCTTTCAAGCGGAGCAAAGTAAATCTGATGAACTTGGGATGAAATTATTAGCAGATGGCTGTAATTTTTCTATATGGGCAGAATCGGCCAGAGCGGTCGATATTTGTATTTTTGAACAAGACGATCCATCGCAATCCGTCTGTAGGTTTAGGTTAAATAAAAGTGACAAATTTACCGATAATATCTTTGGCGGTTTTATCCCAAATATGAAACCTGGCACAGTCTATGGTCTTCGGGTCGACCACACAAACGAAGATCAAAACCATGATTATAGTGAATTATTGATCGACCCTTATGCAAGAGCAATTATCGGCGAATATGATTCAGAAAAAAGGAACAAACCACAGATCAAACATAGTAATTCAGATATTATCTTTGATATTAGTGACCTTGATACTGCACCATATCGGCCTCGCTCAGTAGTAGTTGATGAATATTATGACTGGAATGACGACAAATTACCAAATATTCCAAAAACCGAATCGATCATTTATGAAGCGCACGTCAAAGGTTCGACCAAACTTAATTATGAAATAGCAGAGAATGAACGGGGCACGTTTGCGGGCATTGCAAGCGAGCCTTTTTTGAATCACCTAAAAAAACTCGGCATCACAACGCTTGAATTAATGCCCGTTCAGCAGTTTACGTCCGAACCTCATCTGCAGTCAAAAAATATGAAAAATTATTGGGGTTATAACACCCTAGGTTTTTTTGCACCACATAACGAATATTCCAGCAGTGGTGATCGGGGCGAGCAAGTGCGTGAATTCAAAGATATGGTCAAAAAACTTCACGCCAATAATATCGAAATAGTGATTGATGTCGTTTACAATCACACCCCCGAAGGTTCAGAACTTGGGCCAACTATTTCATTCAAAGGACTTGACGAGAAATCCATCTATCATCTGAGTGAACATGGCAAACATTGCAATTATTCTGGTTGCGGCAACACGATCAATGCATCAACCGAAAAAGGCATGCACTTCATTCTTGAATCTTTGCGTTATTGGGCCGAAGAAATGCACGTTGATGGCTTTCGATTTGACCTGGCGCCAATACTTGCTCGCGAACAAAACGGCGCCGTAAATATGAGTGGAAAATTTATGAACGCACTCCGCAGTGACCCAGTACTCGGCAAGCTAAAACTAATAGCCGAACCGTGGGACTGTAGCGAAAATAAACGCGGTGAATTTGGCGAAAATTGGCAAGAATGGAATGATGAATTCCGCGATGTTGTTCGTGATTTTTGGCGGGGCAGGGGACATCTGGGGCGGCTAGCCACCCAACTTGCAGCTGGCGGACTTGGCGCTAATAAAACAATCAATTTCGTAACCGCCCACGATGGATTTACACTAAACGATCTAGTGACTTACGACTGCAAACATAACGAGAGTAATGGCGAAGACAATCGCGACGGAACAGATAATAATCGTTCATGTAATTTTGGTCATGAAGGCCCAACTAACGAATTGTCGATAAAAGAATGTCGCAATCGCACGATGCGTAATATATTGTTGACTCTATGTATGTCATCAGGGACGCCTATGTTCTCGCATGGCGACGAAATTATGCGCACCCAAAATGGTAATAATAATGCGTATTGCCAAGACAACGAACTGACTTGGTTGAATTGGGACACTAACGAAGAACAACAAAAACTATATGAATTTATATCAAAGTTGATAGATTTTAGAAAGAAAACGCCCGCCCTAACCAAACCAAACGGATACACAGGCAAGCCAATCGATACGCCAGAATCCGAACTTGACGTCGCATGGTTCAAATCCGACGGAAATCAATTCGAATACAATGACACAGCTTGGGACAATCAGAACGTTATGGGTATGTTTATTGCAGGTGAAAAAGGCGAGAGATTAATGTATTATGCCAACGGCACACCAAATGATCAGATTGTCAGATTACCTATTTCAGAGCCATATTCTGGTAAGTACGAGATAATCATAGACACTCACAAAGGCGAAGTCTGTGATCAAGAAGGTATTATTATAAATTCGGACATTATTTCAATCAAAGCATTGTCATCAATAATTCTCAAAAGGCAGAGTGAAACCGCTAATACAAAAACCATAAACCCTGACGAGCAAATTGGATAAAAAAGCGATTCGTATTTGATATATTATCAAAATATGATATAAATAGTATCAGCTCATTAACAATCTGAGACTAAAAAACAAGGCGGTGGATTATTTGAAAAAAGTATCGACGTTTATTATTGTTATGTTTCTATTTTCCGTATTTATCGGATACTGCGGAGCGGAGACAATCAACACACAGCAACAGACTGAAACAACATCCATACCTAGCACAGAAATAATCACTACACAGCCAGAAACAACTACAACTACAACACCATCAGCCATAACGCCTGTAAATGAGATTGCTCAACCGGTCGGTAATGCTTCAACGCCAGAACAGCTCATAGCAACAATTCCAGTTCCCCAAGCACCAACGATAGCAATCGATGAAAATGTCAAGAAAGGCTTTTTTGCCGTGATAAACCTGGACACAAACCATATTACAATATTCAAAGATCTTCAAAAAACATCTTCATATTTAGTTGCATCGGGCAAAATTGAGAATGGCAAATCACTCACGCCTTCTGGAAAATTCAAGATTTTAAACAAAGTCAAAAATCCTGGATGGGGTGGTGGTGGTTATGCAAAACCGATAAAAGGTGGCGATCCCAAGAACCCACTTGGACATTACTGGATTGGTTTATCTGCAGGTAAAAGACCCGGGGGTTCAATTGGTATCCATGGTAATGTAAATTATGCATCGATAGGCACAAGTGCGAGTCATGGCTGCATTAGAATGCATAACAAAGAAGTTCCCATACTTTTTAACCTGCTACCAATAGGAACTCCGGTTTGGGCAGGCACAACAAAAGAATTGACCGAATGGGGAGTAGTTGGTTTTGAATAGTCTCGGATTTAATGACAAAGGTCGAGATTTTCTCGACCTTTTTAATTTGCAAAGAAAAAACCGCCAACAATCGTTGACGGCAATAAATAATTAATTAAAACCAAAATGGCAGGGCCCCTGATAAACAATCAATCAGCTTATCTTCCATTGCAATAGATAAATCGTAATCGAATAACGTGCTTTCATCATTATTCTGGTACTCCAAAAATTCAGATAAAACGCCTACTGCGACAGACAAGTTGATATACTCGTGTGCGCCTGAAAAAGCAATATAGATGTTTCCCGTAATGCATGACAAAACATCATCTTTTTCACACGTTCGAGCATAGCCAGAATATGGTACTCGAATTCCACCATATTCAACGATATCATCTGGACCATAAAAAGCCTGACGTTTGCTATCGCCAGTATTAGCAATGTCAATATGCCTTTTGAGCGTGTTGATTTTACTAAGTGCGTTATCCGATTCGGATCCACCAACTGACGTTAAATTGATTGCCAGAAAAGGTTCGGTCATTCCATCCCTGATATCTTCAAAGATAAAACGCCAACTTTTCTCGGCATCATGCACTTTAGGTAGAGAATGCTTTATCGCTCTTAAAAGCACGTTTACTATTCGACAGTTACCTAAATCCAATCCGACCGTACTTTCGATTTCATAAATCTTGCTCATAATCCACCTCGGATTTTATATTTCTTGGGTGTATTAACCCCAGGATAAATAAGTTTTAATTATATAAAACACATATATCCCGTGATTAAAATTAAAAATAAGCAAACATACAAGCGCATTAATTAAACGCCAATACTATTATTGTAACATTTTTATTAAACTAAGTCAAATATAACAGTGGTGCGAAGTCTACCAAAAGCGCAACTACGGGATAATTACTTCAACGGGCACAGATCGATTAGTTACAGTATTATCATTATCGTATAATCTTACAGGTTATATTATAAAAGAACAGACAAAATACTTATCCTACATCATACTATTGATTTATTTGCTAATTCTCAGTATAATATAAGTAATAGCATGTTAATCTATATGCGTATTATGAGCGTGAAGTTATAAGAAATAAAAAACGAAAGGATTGAGTGGGATGCCTACAGTTTTCGGCGACGGATTCTTCAGTGAAAATTCTGAATTGCTATTTAACCAAGTCGCATCTGAAAAAAAGGTAATTCGCGCCATGGAACATGTGCGAAAAAGACACTTTTCAACATACGCTCATAGCGTCGGCGTCGCCAGATTAATGGCTGAATACGCCATAAGTGGAATACACGACTCTAACCAAGAAATTCAAAAACGCAATGTCCGACTTGCACTATTGCATGACCTAGGTAAACTCAGCGTCGCGACAGCAATTCTAGACAACAACTGCCGCAGACTCAATAAAAACGAATGGAAAACCATCAAGCAACACTCTACAGATGGTTTCCAAAGATACGCACAAACATTCAATCCCACCGAAGGATTGCCTATATTATTACACCACACATTTCAGGCGAATAGCTATCCTGATATTATTGACCAAGAAAAAATCCTACAAAAATATTCAATCGATCGCAGCGAGTTAGCAAAAGACCAAACTATTGAAAGTGCTATTTTGCTTGCAGTTGCAGATAGTATGGAAGCACGTTTCCCGGATCCACCAAATAGTCATATAAACGGCGTTCGTCGATATTCGAACAGGTTCTACCCTGTGTCCGATTTACCAGGTTTGATATATGATAGCCTAACAGAATCTGGCAGGATCGAAGAACTTGGCAAAAAAAACTATTTAGAGAGTGTAATTAATCACAGCGACGTACTTTTAAGACGAATCTATGAGAACCAGAATTCAGTTTTTTATGATAATTCGAGTTTAACTATGAGTTTTCGAACAGATAGTATATAATCAAACCCGTATTGACATAATAGTCGATAAGTTATTTGATAAATAAACATAATCAATCCCAGTATTACACTGCCGAGTGGTAGTTTGCTTTTATAGATTTTAAAACCTAGTCAAATTTGGTATATTCCAAACACATCCTACAAAAAACAGAGGAGGGTTAAACTTGAAAATCTTGCAAAAAGAAAAAGCCGAGGCAATTGCAGTCATCACAAAAGATCAAGCCTATCAATTAATGATGGACGTCGAAATCTTTAACGAACTCGACAACGTAGAAACTTTTGACGATGCCATAATACTGCTTGGCAAAGCTCCAAAAGGCACAGAAATCGAAAAACTAGCTTTTTCAAAACTCATGACAACAGGTAAGGAACAACTACTCCTGATTGACGACTTCAGCACCGCATTGTCGTTTTTCAACAATACCCGACACTTGGGCGAGCTTGAACTATGGGCTATCGAAAGGCTTTTCTCTCTATCCAAAGAGCTGTTTCAATATCACGCCGTCCATTCAATAACACCTGACAATCATTATCTCAAAGAGCACGCTATGATAATGATCGAGCGAGTTGGAAGAGAAAAATTATCAGAAGTTAACACAGCCGATGAAACACTCGAAATATTAAAGCACGCATTGCCAGGCAGTCGTTTTCGAGCTGAAACACTCCTAAAGCTTGCCGAATTCGTGTAGTGATTGATTGTGAATTATTATCAAAAAGAGACTATTTAATATAGTCTCTTTTAATTTGGCTCATAACACTATTTACCATAATCGATAAATATTATATAATTATAAAATTATCGACTTACTGTTGATATGTTCTTTATTATCAAATCAACATTTTTACAGCAGACTATAAAAGGGATGGTGGGTAAATGGATTCATCGAATGTAAGCAAACTTGCGGATTTTTTAGGAATTTCGGAATCAGAGTTAATTAAAACACTGAATCATGATCCAAAAAACACTGATGTAAAAACTTATGAACAAGCAAAACACCTTTTCGAGAGCGCACCGAAAGGCAGCGAACTGGGAAAAATCGCTTACGACAAAATGATCGAAGCTGGCAAAAAAAGCACAGAATCTATAAGTAATTTCGATCAAGGCAGAAAATTTATTGCAACTGTTCCAAAAAACAGCGAATTGGAAAAAGCCGTCCTGATAAAACTACTAAGTCTGGCTATTACGATCAAGCAAGCTCGTGAAGTTTACGAAAAGTCAGACGGTTTAGTCAGGCAAAGTGCATCCGAAAAAATAACCAGCATCGGAACGGCGATGTTATTTGACGCAAAAAACTTTGATCAAGCAAGACATGTTTACAAAAAAGCGATCAAGAAAAGTACGCTGCAACATATCGCGCTTGTTAAAATGCTGGAACTTGCGAGCAACATTAAACAGGCCAGAATAGTCTTTTCTAAAGCCCATCGTAACAGCGAGCTCGAGAAAGATTCGTTTGCAAAAATCCTAACCTTTACGGTAACAGTCAGCGATGCAGCGATCGCATACAATGACGTACGCCGCAACAATTCGCTTGGCATCATGGCCCTCGAAAAGTTGACCGAAATCGGCAGCAATATCGTCAACGAATCCAAAGATTTATTGCAAGTCAGACAGGTTTACGATCTTGCTCCAAAAAGAAGTACTCTCGAGAGAACCGCTGCCTTTAAAATGCTCGATTTGATCGCATTGCAACATTAAAACTAGTCTTTACAGATCAGTAAAGCACCCGCCACGCAGCAATGCGTGGCATTTTTATGCTGATGCATATTGCTTTTTTGTACTATTTATGCTATTATATAGTTATTGCCATATACGCAATGTTCTTATTATATTTTAAGGGAGGCTATTATGATAGTGAACGGAAATGCAATGAAGGTAATTTGGTCTATAAATGAAGCCGAGAATAGTGATTTCGGCGATTTTAAGAAAATCATAGGCACAAAGGTTTTTCAAAAGTTTAAAAAGTTTTTTCGTAACATTACAAAGAAACTAAAAAAAGACTCATCCGAAAGTGAACGCGCTACATACAAACAATGCAGAGGCTCGCGTAGCCATCGTTTGGAAATGCGCAAGCAAGAAGAACGTAGCGCCAAAGGAATCCCGAAGTAAAATAATTAGCCATCTGGCAAACAGGACTACAACCGTAGTCCTTTTTTATTGCGCAAAAATTGATAGACATAGTTTCATTTGATTAATTTATAAAATAATTATATAATAACAAAATTGTTGCTTTAAGCAATAAGTACTTTAATTTTTTATTCCAATCAAAAACAAGGGGTGAAGTCATGAGTATTCAAGATTACAACACGGACACCTGCAGCCAAACAGACAAAATCGTAACAATCGAAGAAGCTAGAGCGCTTCTATCGACAGCGATTAAATCCAGTGAACTCGAGAGACGTCTTTTGCACAAGATTAACAGGGTTAATACAGAGACTACAGAAAAATCGATATCCGTTGATCAGGCAAAAGAAATCTATAGACGAGCTCTTTTTAACGAAAAAAAGAGCCAGCGAGCCTACCTGCAAATTCTAGAATCAGCTACGAACATCGAAGAAATCCAAGAAATCTATGAACATTCCAAACATGATTCCGAATTACGCAAAGCGGCCCTGGCCAAAATATCCGATTATTATCAGGATAAATTGACCGAAGCAAAAACTTTCGCCGATGCAAAAGCAATTTATTTGGCCACCCCTAAAGGCAGCCAAATTAAGGCAAATGCTATTTGTCAGATGTATAAAATGGCGAACAACTTGGACGAAATCAAGGATGTTTATGGGCGATGCACGCACAAGGGCGAACTCAAAAAGAAAGCTTTAACTAAAATGCGGTTGATAGCAAAAAACGAAATCAGCAGAGCAAAAAACGTCTATCAAGTCATGCGAATTGTCAAAAAAACCATCATGAATTCGGCACTCGATCAGTTAGCAGCCAAAAGAATTAGTGAATTGGAATAATAAACAGAGAAGACCACTGCGGTGGTCTTTTTAATTTGAGAAATATAATAAAACCATAAATTGACAGTAAATGCCAATATTTTATATAATAGATATGAAGAGGATTCACCTCTTCGCAACTAATCAAATAGAATAAAAGGAGGTTATACATGACTAACTTAATTAAATTTGACCCATTTGCGGAGATCCAAGCCTTACAGAAGCAATTCTTCTCGGATGATTGGTTCTCGCCAATTAAATCATTACAAATGCCAACAACAGACGTCTATACCAAAGATGACGAATTGCACGTCGAAGCACATTTACCAAACTTTGACAGAAAAGACGTCGATATTAGCATCGACAAAGGCAATCTTGTAATTCGTGCCGAACGTCACGAACAAGAAAAAGACAAAGATAAAAAATATATTGTTCGCGAAAGCAGCAGTAGCTTTTATCGCAGAGTACGTTTGCCCGAAGCCGCCGATGAAAATAGTATAAAAGCCAAAATGAATGATGGCGTGTTAAGCGTATCGGTCAAATTCAAAGAACTACCAAAACCAAAGCAAATTGCTATCGAAGGATAGTAATAAATAAATAAACGCCCGATACTGGGCGTTTATTTATGATTTTTACAGATACGATTACTGTGATGCTCTGAATAAAAGACATCGTCTGATTAGTGAGTGGTTTTTTCTTTTCTAAAAAACAAAATATTTACAACAAACGATATAATACCCAAAACACTAAAAACGCCAACCACACTCGTGTCCGAATTCAAGCCAATTTGATCCAAGAAAAATACTATAAATGCGATATTAACAATTATCAACAAACAAAATGGCAATAACACACCAACCATCAAATATCCAGATGGCTTATTCTTCTTTAATAATCGAGCTCCGATCAAAAAGGCTGGCAACAAGAAAGCAAGATCAACTACATAAACTCCATTCGTCATCAGCCCAGACTCTACAATAGATTGAGGAATAGTACTATTTATTAAATTCGGAATAATATCTTTTAACCAAACAATGTAAAACAATATTGCCATAGCGGTTAGAAATAAAGCGGTAATTTTGCGAGTTCTTGGCGTAATTTTAAGTGCATTTTTGACCTTTTCCGTATCAATAAATAACAGAGAATAAACTAATAGATACGACGAGATTCCAAGTACGGATACGTACAATAAAAACATTGAATTAAAGTGCAAAAAGAATGCGTACAAAATATAAGAATAAATAATAAATACCAGAGTACCCAGCCATACACAAGTTGCCGTCATCGATTTTTTTGAAGCCATGACCGCGGATAATAACATGGCTGGAACTGTCAGGAATATATTAATAAAATCCTGGGCGCGACTTTGACCAGCCCAATTAGCTGTTTCTAATAGGTACGACGTTCTGTCGAACAAACCGTACGCCGATGTTAGTAGGATCAATCCTGCTAGCAAAAATGATGCTCTAAGAATTTTTTTATTCATATTTTCAGTTTATACCAAATCACAGCATAAACACAATCAATTTTAATGTGATATCAGATGTGCTATTGACATTTTAGCTTATTTAGTGTACTATATAATTATCGACACAGATCGAAGTACTTTTATTTCACAAGGGGGCATAATTATGGAAGTAGTATTTTTTGAAAAAGAAATCATTTTTGACTTTGTCCAAGATTACTTAGACACAAGAAAGTGCAACGTAAGTGTATTGACGGATTCTGATATTAAAAAAATTACTTCCAGTAAAATTGGTTGGAAGAATAAAGTTAAATTGGAAGATTTTTCGCCACTCGAAATTAGAGAGTGGCTCAAAAAAAGTTACGACGTAAGGCTTGGTCGCTATTCAGCCAAAGCTGGCGATCGTACCTATGTCTTCCGCAGAAAAAAAAGAGTATTGTTGTTTTTCTATATTTAGAAAGATAACTCAAAAGACGGGAAATCCCGTCTTTTTTATATCTATTTATTACGTTGTTTTAAATTGGCTGTTATATAATTCGGCATAAAAGCCATTTTTTGACAACAGTTCAGCATGTTTACCTTGTTCAATAACATCACCATCTTTCATAACCAAAATCAGGTCAGCACCACGAATAGTTGATAGACGATGGGCGATGACAAAACTAGTTTTATTCTTCATCAGATTATCCATAGCTTGTTGAATCAGCACTTCGGTCCTAGTGTCAACCGAACTGGTCGCCTCGTCCAAAATTAACATCGGGGTTTTAGCAAGCATTGCCCGAGCAATCGTTAATAGCTGCTTTTCGCCCTGAGAAATATTACTGGCATCTTCGTTGAGTTGCATATCATAACCATCAGGCAAGGACCTGACGAAGTGGTCGACGTGCGCATCCCGAGCAGTCTGCACTACTTGTTCTTCAGTTGCATTTGGTCGACTATATTTAATATTTTCGCGGATTGTCCCGTTAAACAACCAGGTATCTTGCAAAACCATTCCGAACATTTTTCGGACATCCGAACGTTTCATATTCTTGATATCAACACCGTCAATTTTAATCGATCCGCTATTAATTTCGTAAAAACGCATCAACAAATTAACTAGCGTAGTTTTTCCGGCTCCGGTTGGACCAACAATAGCCACACGACTGCCAGGTTTGATTTTTACTGATAGATTATTAATTACATTTTTGTCTGAACTATAACCGAAAACAACATTACTAAATTCGATTTCGCCTTTAACGTCATTTACTTTAATCGGTTTCTTAGCATCGACCGACTGTTCGCCTTCGTCCAAGAATTCAAAGACGCGTTCCGCAGCTGCCGCCGTAGATTGCAATACATTTGCGATATTCGCAGTTTGCGCAATTGGCTGATTAAATTGCTGAACATACTGAATGAAAGCCTGAATATCACCGATCAAGATCTTGCCGTTGATCGCTTGCCAGCCACCAACCACCGCCACGGCAACATAACCAAGGTTTCCAACAAGAGTCATAACAGGGAACATTAATCCAGACAAGAATTGCGACTTCCATGCACTTTCATACAATTTATCATTAATTTTGTTAAATTTATCAACAGAATCTTTTTCGCCATTAAATACACGCATAACGCTATGGCCGGCGTACATCTCTTCGATATGTCCGTTTAATCCGCCCAGTTCTTTTTGCTGAATAGCAAATTGTTTTTGTGATTTTTTCATAATCAACATCATCAAAATTGCGCTAAGCGGCAAAATCAATAGGGTAACTAATGTCAATATCCAGCTGATCGAGAACATCATCCCAGTTATACCGATAATCATAATGACCGATGTCAAAATCTGCGACAAGCTTTGGTTTAAGGTTTGACTGACCGTATCGACATCGTTAGTCACTCGACTAAGCACTTCACCATAAGTCGTTTTATCAAAATAGCTTAGCGGTAGGCGATTAATCTTGTCCGAAATATCTTTTCGGAATATATACGTAATTTTTTGCGTAACACCAGTCATAATCCAGCCTTGAATATAACTAAACAGCGCGCTCAAAATATATAATCCGATTAGTAGTGCAGCAATATTAGCGATATTCTCAAAGTGATAAACCGGTCGATTAGTCAAATCAAGATTTTTTATGATGTCTATCTTATCCGATGGAATTTTTTGCAAAACTGCCGGTGACATTTTTTTGACCAAATCAGAACCAGTAGTGCCCGTAGGTAATTTAACCCCGCTTGGCAGGCCTGCCATAACCTGATCATAGGCCTGGATACTTATATAATCATCGACTATCTGGTTGGTCGCCTGTCCAAGAATTTTTGGACTAACGATTGCAAAGACTGTGCTGGCAATCGCAAAAACAAATACCAACGAAATCTTGAACCAATATGGTTTAACATACCTGGCCAGATTTTTCAAAGCACCCTTAAAATCTTTCGGTTTCTCGACAGGGCCACCGCCACCAGGACCCATCATTGGTCCGCCCATCGATCCACGTCGTCTCGGAGTCTCTGTTATTTTATTATCTTGTTTCATCTGACACCTCCGACACTAATATTTTTGATAGCCGCAAGTTCATCATCTGACAATTGTGAATGTGCGATTTCGCGATAAATCTGATTACTCATCAACAAATCCTCGTGCTTGCCTTGGCCGACGATTTTACCTTCGTCCAAAACGATGATTTTGTCAGCACCCGATATAGTGCTAATTCTTTGTCCAACTATTAATACGGTTTTATTTTTTGTTTCATTAACTAACGCTTTGCGGAGCATCGAATCGGTTTTGAAGTCAAGCGCCGAAAAAGAATCGTCAAATATATACACTTTTGGCTTGACCGCCAATGCGCGAGCAATCGATAGCCTTTGTTTTTGTCCGCCAGAAACATTTGATCCACCCTGGGCAATTTCGTTATCATAGTTATTCTCTAATTTATTAATAAACTCGAGTGATTGTGATATTTTTGCCGCACTGTCGATTTGCGACTGATCTATTTTTTTATTTCCATACTTGATATTACTTTTTACCGTACCAGAAAACAGTACACCTTTTTGCGGAACATAACCAATCTGCTTATAGAGATCGTGTAATTTTAAATCCCGAATATCAACGCCGTCAATCAATATTTGACCCGCCGAAACATCGTAAAATCTAGGAATCAAATTAATCAAAGTCGACTTACCACTACCAGTACTGCCAATAAAGGCCGTGGTTTGACCAGATTCAGCTGTGAAATTAATACCCGTTAGGACTGGTAGGTCCGCACCAGGATAGCTAAAAGTAACGTCGCGGAATTCAATCTGCCCGTTGCCCTTTGGGTTAGGGGACTGTGGCTTTTTTGAATCCTTGATCGACGATACGGTCCTGATTACCTCGTCCACACGATTAGCTGACACCGAGGCGCGGGGGATCATAATAAAGACAATCGAAATCATAAAGAACGACATAATAACTTGCATAGAATATTGCATAAATGCCAACATATCACCAATTGGCAAACTACCAGCATCAATTAGGTGCGCGCCAAACCAGATAATTGCAATCATCGCCAGGTTCATAATTAACATCATTGCTGGCTGCAAGAAAACCATCAAACGATTCACAAACAAGTTTAATTTTGTTAAATCCAGGTTGGCTTTTTCGAATTTTTCTTCTTCTTTATCTTCGTTATTAAAAGCCCTAACAACACGCAGACCAGTTAGGTTTTCTCGGGTTACCAAATTTAAACGATCAACCATCTTTTGTAACAACTTAAACTTTGGAATACCGACTGCAAATAATACCGCGATCATGCCGATCATAGCGGCTACTGCGACACCAATAATCCAGCTCATCGAAGGCGCCATTTCGATAGCTTTTTGAAGTCCGAGTGCTGCCATAAATGGAGCCATTAAAACAAGACGAAAAATCATAATCATCGTCATTTGAATTTGTTGAATATCATTTGTCGAGCGGGTTATTAATGAAGCTGTCGAAAATTTATCAAATTCGCTGATCGAAAACCCTTCAACACTCGTAAAAACTTTTTTACGAATATCGCGTGATGCACCAGTTGCAATCTTGGACGCCAGATATCCAATAATCACCGCACAAATGCCACCACCAAGTGTAACTAGAAGCATCCAGCCGCCGTTTTGATAAATAGAATCCATATTCTTGCCCATAATTCCATCATTGATTATTTTTGCAATATAATCAGGCAATTTAAGGTTTGCAACGACCTGGAAATAGGTAAATATCGCAAGAATTAATATCTGCCATATATAGGGTTTCAGAAATTTAATCATTTTATTCATTTCTTCGCCTCCTTTGAATTAATTAGTTTTGTCATTATTTTGTTTAGTTCGATCAATTCCGATTCATCCAGCGTTTCAAATATTGCATATATTTTATCGAACACTACTTTCTTTTTTGTTTCGATATATTCAACTCCTTTTTGGGATGGCTTTATCCGAACAACTCGTTTATCAATCGCATCACTTTCGCGAATTACTAATCCTTGCTTTTCTAAAGTATTAACTAATTGAGTAGTAGCACTCTTGGATATTCCCAACAAAGTAGATAACTCGGTTAAGTTAATCTGACCGTGTTTTTTCAACATAAACAAAACCGTCGCCTGAGTAATAGTTAGGTTGCAATCTTTATGCATTGGACACATACCTGATGAAAACGTGCGTTTTATGGCATGAATCTTGTCAAGAATTTCTTCAATTATTTTTTCCCGCATTAATACCCTTAGTTATTTTTAATCTCTATATAGTTTAGCTACTTAACTATTATTCGTCAAGGCAACATGATTATGAATAAAAATTCTTATCATCAAACAGCAGCTCTTGTCATAATCCGAATTAGTCATTTATGTTATGATAAGGTTAACACTTGATCATAGTAGGGGACAAAATGAGCCACAAAAACGCTTCTCGGCAAACTGCCGTCAGTATCAAAAATTTCAGAATGGATTTTGGCGACAAGACCGTAATCAAGGATCTGTCTTTTGATGTTTACAAAGGCGAAGTTTTTGGATTTTTAGGCAGTAATGGCTCTGGCAAAACTACAACTATTCGCGCACTTTTGGGAATATACCAGCCAACATCGGGTGATTTATTAATTGACGGTAAGCCTTTTTCGGTTTCTTCTGGAGCGAAACTTGGCTATTTGCCAGAAGAGCGTGGATTATACAAAAAAGAAACCGTTATTGATGTAATGATTTACTTTGGGTTATTAAAAGGTCTGTCTAGAAATGAAGCAAAGGCGCGAGCTACTAAATACTTGGCTCGGGTAAAGCTTAGCGACAAAGCAAAGACTAATATTGATAAACTATCTGGTGGTCAGCAACAAAAAATCCAACTTGGTATCACAATCATGGACGATCCAGAGTTATTGATCTTAGACGAACCAACCAAAGGCTTCGACCCAGTTAATCGTCGATTACTTATGGATATTATTGAAGAGCATCAACGTGCCGGCGCAACAGTTATATTCGTAACTCACCAAATGGAAGAAGTCGAAAGATTATGCGACAGAGTCGTGTTATTAAAAGACGGCGTCGTTCGAGCTTACGGAACAGTGGATGATATCAAAAAAGAATTTGACGGCGCATCGCTGGATGATATCTTTGTCAAAATTTATGGTGACGAAAATGAAACACCAGAGGAGAACCTGTAATGCATAACCTGGGAACCGTATTTAGATTTGAAGTAATCCGCACGCTCAAGAAAAAAACATTCTGGATAATGGCGATTATCTTTCCAGTTGCGATGGCGGCAATTTATGCCGTGGCGTTTTTCTCTGGTCAAGCAACTGAACAAGCAGCTCTAGACACACAAAAGCAAAAATTCTCGTTTATGGTCACTGATGATAGCGGGTTAATTAACAAAGATATAATCAAAAGCTTTGATGCATCCGAAACCAGCGACAAACAAGCGACAATCAGTAAAGTAGTCAACGGAAAACTTGATGCTTACTTTTACTATCCAAAAGATCTTTCAAAAGAAAAGGTCGAAATATATGCAAAAGATGCTGGTTTGTTTGACGACAGCCGATATCAAGGTGTAGCTAATGCTATATTGCAAGGCTCGGTAACAACAACCGTAAGCCCACAACAACTTGCGGTTTTAAAAGGTAGCGTCAATTACAGCTCAACTTTGTACAAAGATGGCGCACTATATGATGGATATAAGGAATTAATTGCGCCAGGCATATTCTTGGCTTTATTCTATATATTGATCGTAGTTTTTGGCAACCAAATGTTAGCCAGCACAACCGAAGAAAAAGAAAATAGGGTAATCGAGATTATTCTGACAACTATTAAAGCCAAAACTTTAATTTTAGGAAAAATATTATCATTATTAACTCTCGCCCTGATTCAGGTTGTAATAATTTTAGTCCCAATTATTATTGCTTATGTATTCTTCCGTAACCAATTATCACTGCCTGATCTAAACTTGAACGACATTCCGCTCAATCCTATTCGCATAGCTATCGGTGCTTTGATGTTCGTCTTTAGCTTCCTGTTATTTACTGGTATTTTAGTAGCCATCGGAGCAGCCGTGCCAACCGTCAAAGAAGCGTCTGGTTTCTTTGGTGCTGCCATGATATTGATGTTTGGACCACTTTACGCCGTAACATTGTTTATATCCGCACCAGAATCTGACTTGGTCAAATTCTTAACCTTCTTCCCATTAACTGCGCCAATACCATTAATGCTTCGAAACGCAGTCGGCAACCTGACCGTACCTGACGCAACGATAGGTATCGCAATATTGATAGTCAGCTCAATTGCTGCTTTGGCTTTGGCTGTTCGCGTATTCCGCTACGGCGCACTGGAATATTCGAATATCGTATCACTAAAGTCTATCTTTAAAAAGTAGCTTGCCCGACCATTGATTAAATTATTGATTATCATCTATGGCGTTAATATGCTCATCAAATGATACACTAGTAACAGATGAAGATATTACAAACATATGGTTGGGATGAGAAACGAGCTATCGATTGGGATAGTCGTCATCTTGATGGACTAATTCCAGCCAGGATAATTGCAGACTTCGGGCGACATTACAAAATTGCCATGCCTGATGAAACGTCGGCACAACTAGCTGGTTCATTAACTCACAAACTACAAACAACCGAGATGCCAAAAATAGGCGATTGGGTAGCCATTGAATTAAATTCCGATAATACCGCCGTTATTCAACAGGTTTTACCACGAACTAGCGAAATCGTCAGAGGTGACGCAAATAAATCAAATAAACAAGTCATTGCAGCCAATGTTGACTTGGCTTTCATCGTTCAACCGCTTGATCACGACTTTAGTCCTAGCCGATTAGAACGATATCTTTTTCAATTAACCACACAAAATATCGAAACAATTATTTTATTAAACAAATCAGACCAAGCGGATGATGCGTTGCAAAAACAAGCTGAGCTAAACAGATTGAACGTCAAAACAATCATAATAAGCGCTTTGCACGATAATAATTTATCAGATGTTTCAGAGTTTGTTAAACCTGGCAAAACGATCGTAATTCTAGGTTCATCAGGAGCAGGGAAGTCGACTCTGACGAATCGACTTCTTGGCGAACAAATTCAAGCGACGCAACCCGTCCGAGTGGACGATTCGCGCGGTCGTCACACAACCGTTCATCGTGAACTATTTGTTTTACCTGATGGCGGTATAATTATTGATACTCCTGGAATTCGCGAGTTGCAGCTTTGGGGCGATATCGATGATTTGAATAAATCTTTCCCAGAAATCGCCGCTGCAATCAGTACTTGTTTTTATCCGCATTGTTCACACGACAGTGAAGATCGTTGCGCCGTCAAAGCAGGTTTATCAGACGGCACGATTGATCCCAAAAGATATTCGGCCTACCAAAACCTAAAAGGTGAACTCGAGGCTCTCATAGCCAGACGCGGTTTTATCGAAAACCGCCGAACTCAACAATCAAAAGAATCATTCAAACGTCGCCGCAATAGAACACTTGACGCCGACAGGTCGCGCGACGATAAATACTAGATTTGAATTAGATATCGATTTTTGTAATTTCATGCCCTAATTCTTGGGCGATAACATCCAGGTGTTTTGGATCAAAAAATACAGTGGCCGTGTTTTCGTTTGGATGAAAGCTTATTTCGTCTTGCTTTACGACATCACTCTCGATAAAAACCTTAACTTTGTTGTTTTTGTCGTTAATAATGCCAAACAACGAAACCGAACCTGGCGTTACACCCAATAGTTCCATCATATTGTCAGCACTAGCAAATCGCAATTTTTTTGATTTAATTTTGACGGCTAATTCTTTCAAATCTAATCTTTTCATACCCGACATTATTATCAAAT
>CAZNQY010000016.1:0-23153 GCA_964575635.1 uncultured Saccharimonas sp. (SeqCode)
CTCTTGTCTCGTGGGCTCGGAGATGTGTATAAGAGACAGAAATAATTTCAGATCACGATCAATAATGATACTCTTCATAAACTTTAGCGACTTTGAACTGTAAATATCAAAATCAATCTTCATATTTATAATCCGAGATATATCCTTGCGCCCAATAATCGCCATGAATTTCAACTTTTTGGTTTACGTAAATTCTTTGGCCGTTAAATATCGAATTGCCTTCGACAATATCACCCAGACCTTCCAGTTTAATAAAAATGTATTTAATCTTGTTATTTTCATCATATTCAAACCGATACGCACTTTGTGAGACTGGGTATTTCGTACCGCTAAAAAAGACCGTCGCTTTATTTTTTAATTTATCGGCGATTGATTCGATAGTAAAACCGTCACTTATCCTAACTTCTATGGCAACATTTTTTGTACCCAAGTATGGTTTGTTACTGAAAGCAACGGCAAAAAAGCTAATCGCCAACACTATGGCGACAACTATAAACACATCAAATATATTAATTTGTAATTTTTGTTTGGCCATACTTTATTTTCCATTTTACGGTTTGGTACATAAATACAGGTACGGAATTCCAAAAACGCTGGAATCTATTTCTACTTTCCGTTTTGCTTTTATTAAATAACAATCTCCATAGCCACTCGAGCCCTATTCTATTTATGAACTTTGGTGCTTTTTGAGATGGGTCGGCTATCCTATCAAGCGTCCCCCCTTCACCAACTGCAATTATTATATTTTTTAACTTATCAATATTATCATTTATCCAATACTCTTGTTTTGGCGAACCCAAGCCGACTATCAATATTTTAGCGTCAGTCTTATTTATTACGTCGATTACGTTAATCTTATTATCTTTTTGATAATCATAACCATTCAACGTACCTGAAATTATCAAATCTGGAAATTCTTTTTTTATATTCTTCGTTGCCTCGATAATTACAGATTCCGAACCACCGAACAAAAAGACCCCAACTTTCCTCTCTGAGGCAATTTTCATTATTGATTTAAAAGCCTCAACTCCAGGAAAAACTTCCGGAATTGGCTTAGTAATAAATTTCGGGCTGAATATAATTAAGAAACTACTATAGATCATCTGCCAAACACACTCAAACTTTCTAAATAACAAACCAGTATGCAATGGCAATGTCAAGTATCGCGCCGCCCACA
Source organism: uncultured Saccharimonas sp. (SeqCode) (assembly GCA_964575635.1). GTDB lineage: Bacteria > Patescibacteriota > Saccharimonadia > Saccharimonadales > Saccharimonadaceae > UBA1547. Next base: position 1,178 of record CAZNQY010000016.1, read on the forward strand.
GCACACCGTAACCATCTACAAGATTAACATCCGATAACTGCAGCACATTCAAAAATTCTTGATCTTTTAATGCTCTGTGCAAAAATTCAGTATTTATTTTTGATATTTTTGTAATATTTCGTTTTTTCAACTTTTCACTCAATAGAGCTCTCAATTGAACTTTATTATATCCATCAATTTTAACTCCTAAAAGCTCCATCGAAATATCCTAGAATAGCTTAATCGACTATTACCCCAATCATTAACCTTATTATAACATCCAACTCTATAGCGTAACACCGGCGCAGTGTATAACTTATTTTAATGTCTCCGCAATTTTAGATTGAGCAGACTCAACAGACTGCTTATCGAGCAATATCATATATAATTTATAACCCGGCATTGCATAGCTAGGATATACACCAGTACTAGAAATACCGTTAAGAGCTATTGATTCACGTTCCCATCCACCACCATAGTCAATTTGTTGACCAACAAACTGAGAAATATTCGCATCCGACAGGTTCGTCTGGATACTGTCACAAAGAACCCCCAATATACTACTGAAATTAACAATTATACTAGGCGAAATAACTTTTTCGAAAATTGCAGCAATAACTAGCTGCTGATTCTTTCCGCGATCATTATCACCACCTGATAAATTATGCCTTTCGCGCGCAAACGTAAGCGCATCCGCGCCGTTAAGGTCGATTGCACCTGAATTAAATTGCTGACCACTGTCGGTGTGAAATGATATCGGATTCTGTACTGTGATTCCACCTATTTTATCGACTATTTTTATTAAAGACGTAAAATTAACACGAACATAGCCCATAATATTAGTATCCAGTAAATTCTCAACTGCACCGATAGAAGCATCAACTCCATAAACTCCGGCATGAGTCAACTTATCCTTTTGATTTGCGCCACCAAGAGGAATGGTGACATAAGAATCTCGTGGGATAGTTGTCAAAAGAAATTTATGCTTCAATGGATTAACCGTTGCTACAATATTCACATCTGATCGCGAGACTGTCGAAATATCTCCATACGTGTCAATGCCGCTAATGTAAATATTAAAAGGCTCACTTATACCACCGTTAACATCATCGACAACGCTATTTTCTTCATAAAAATCATACGTTTTTATAATACGAGTGTAATCACTAAACCCAACAGCAACTTCGTCAAGCATGCCACGGTAAGCCTCATTTAGAATAATAACATCACTGTCTCCACTATTAAGGCTGGCTACAAGGCTACTATATGAGACCGAGTTGATTACGTCACTAATACTGGCGTCAAGCTTTATCTTATCGATATACTTACCATCAAGAGCCGAAACCGCACCAACAACCTTGTCATTAATACCCAATATCTCTTTGATATTACTGTCTTTTAAAACAACAATTGACAATGAAACCTTCTTTGTTGCATTACTAGTAATCTGGCCTAGCATATTAACTCCATTAAATAACGAGTACGCTCCAAAAACACATCCACAGATTGCTAAAGCTGCTAAAATATTGCCAAAAATATGCAAAACTACATGTTTTGCCTTTGTAATCAAAAACCAAATAGCCGCAAAAATAGCCAGCAAAACTACCGTAAGAACCAAAATATATTTAAACGGCAAAAGACCAGAGTAAATAACATATGACAAAAATGCAGTTCCTATAATAACGGTAGCAATAGTAACAACCAGACCGGCAATTGACTTTTTAGTCATATCAATCATTAACACAAATCCCCCTTATACTAAACCGATCCCTGAATCGATGGCCTATATTATTTTTCACGTTTTAATACATTATACATCAACCTATAAAGGAACATCCGAAACTGATTTACCGCATTGTAAGCTCTCATTATTTTACAATAAACGTATTACTTGTTAAATTTGAAATATTTTCCTAAATACCCAAAACCGCCACTAATCAACTTGCGATTAATCATAAACGCAAAGCCTACAGCTAAAATTAGATTAGCCAAATTCAACCAAAATATATTTATGTAATATAAGACGCTTATCACTAAAAATAATACTAATATCTTCGCAATAACACCTTTTTCGTATTCAATATTTACGTATTTTTTCATATCATAATAACGATAAGCCGCCATAACACCATACGCCGCCGCAGTAGATATAGCAGCCGCCCAGATACCAATAAACCATATCAACCCTAAGTTTATAATTAGGTTAACTACTGCCCCAGTTATTGATGTATTCATAACTTGTTTTGTTTTTTTGAGAGCAAGATAAATTGCAGAATAATAACTAACAATTGTACTTAAAATACCGCCAAGAATCAGCACAGGTACGTACAAGTAAGACTCGCCAAAATTAGCGTTAACTAACCATGGAAATAATAATCCTACACCAGCAAGTATCAAAATACCAAAAGTACCAAAAATTCTAACACTAAGACCAAAAATATCACTAAAGAATTTTGTGCGTATCTCCGGAGCTGTATTGATATTAATTGAGGCCGACTCACTCCAGGATTGGTAAAAAATACCCGAAAAGGCGCCGAGAATGCCTGCGAATTTCGCCGACACAGCATAGATACCATTAGAAGCCACGCCTAGGACTATAGTTATGATAGTACGGTCAGAAACACTGTAGACCCACCAAGCGATACTATTAGATATCATTGGCATAGAATAAGCCAACAAATCTCTTTTTATTGCCCTATCGCGATTTGAAAATTTGACATTTTTATGTATTTCAACATAAAAGAACAATACAATCGACGGCAGCAAACAGCCAAGTCCAAGCCCCAGAAGCATACCCTCGGAACCCATATGAAACACTGCTAACAGCAATATATTAAAAACAACCCCAAGAACGCCCTGGCAAAGACTAGTAGTGACGAATGCCCTAACATTACCCATCCCACGAGCGATTTGAATAATTAGATCACTAAATAAAATAGACAAAACATAGAACAGCAGTACGCCAGCAGAAGGTATATTGATAAATATATTAATAATTAACAATAAACCAACCGACACAAAAGTCATTATTCCAACTAATTCCAGTGCATTTGTCAAAATTATTTTTTGCGCCATTTTATCATTACGCGTATCGATGAGATATCGGAATAGAGCAGTTTGCAGATTAAGCATTACGATCGGAGCGATTATCCCACCGTAATTAATAACTAAATCGACAAAACCATATTGCTCGACAGAAAGCAGCGCCGTATATATTGGCAACATTAAAAACACTATTAATTGCGTCGAAATCTTACTCAACGCTATAAGTAGAGTGTTTTTAGCTAGTTCTTTTTTTTGGTTCATTTGCGCCTATTTTTTCCGAATGCTTTATCTAAAAATGCGAACGAATTAGCTTGCTCAATTTCTAGTTGTTTTTCAAACTCGGTATAGGTAATTTTTTCGTTCATTTTTGCTTTAAAAGTACTTGGATTGACGATTCTATCAGATAACTTTAATCGTTTCAAAAAACCAGTCATGCGGTCGTCATCACCAGCCCGCATGCCATCATTTTCCAATACAACAAAGTTTTTACGATAGATAGTCGAAAACGCAACACCATGAAATGACGATGTGCAAACAAATTTTGCGTTCTTTATCAGGTCAAGATATTTTCCTGGGTTTTGACCTTTAGGGCATATAATACCCCTCAACCAACCAAAACGCTTTAGCCAAACATTATTATGCCACAGTACAATTTTTAAGTTATTCTCTTTAGCGTATTTTTCAATAATCTCAAAATACTCTCTTGATAATTGAGCAGCGTAAACGAAGATGAATCCACCCTTTCTTATGTTCTTAAGGTCATGTTTTTCTTCTATGCATGCATAGGCTTCTTTACTGAGTAAAAGTGTTGGATCTAAAACTATTGGATAATTTTTACTAGTCAAGTTTTTGATCCATTTTTGCCCATTTTCCTCACGAACGGAAACAAAGTCAATGTCTTTTATGTACCTAGCGATTTCTTTAGGATTTACAGCGAACTTATTGATATCCTTAGCGCCTTGAGATACCGCATAAGCAATTTTCGCGTGGTTATGAACGAAATTTAAAAAATATATCTCATCGTAATCATCGATTGTAACATTCCACACCTGATCAGACCCCGTTAGATACATGTCATATAGCAAATCAGTCTCTATTATATCGCCAGCTTCTGAATATTTATTTTTTGACACAACAAGATATTTTTGTATGTAACTATCATAACTTGTCCAATTTCGCTTAAGTCTTTTATAAATAACAGCGCTGACAGCGTTGATTAGTATGCTTTTTGTAATTTTTTTCAGCGTGCCATACTTAATTGGCGAAAACACACTATAAATGTTTTTTTGACCAAGCGTAAAAAAATCTATAAATTCCGGCACCAGGTCATATTTTCTACACACTTCTTGTGTAGCATAAGCCTGCAAAATCGAACCACAGTTATGCGAACGGTGAAAAGTAACAATGCCTATCTTATTATTTTTCACTTCTTTATACTCCTTAATATTATTGTTGATATCCTATTACCGAATACACAATATAGTAAGGCGGCCATACGAACCCTGGGTTTAGTATTTTTATTCAACAAGGCGAGCCACCTATATTCTCTTAGATTATACCAAATTTGAGTAAACTCTTTTTGCCATTTTTCTCTCTCTTGGTATCCTCGCATAGCCAATGATACCGAGCTATTAAATATATTTATTTTTATTGCATTTCTTAACGCTGGGTGTTTGTCTGATACAGCTAGGCCAACTTTAGATTTATTATCTATTGCCTTAAAGAAATTAAGATTTATTTTCTGGTTCATTACGGAATTAGGATTGGGTCTATAATAATACATTTTTCGATAATCAACAGCTATCTTACTCGACACAAGGAGTGCTTGTGCAAAAAAATCAAAATCCTCACAAACAATTTTACCATTATCATAGGTAATGTTATTCTCCTTAAGTAATTCAGCTTTAAACATCTGAACACCATTTTCGGATTTTTCTAGCTTTCCATAATACATAAGAACAAGAGCTTCAATAGCATCCAGCACTTCAATCTCATCAACACCACTGTCGTCTATTGGGTAAAGTTTAGTCTTGTTGGTAGTGGTAGTTACAATGTCAACATGATATTTTGTCATATCAGCTACTAAGTTTTCAATAAAATCTTTGCGAATATAATCATCACTATCGACAAAACAAACGTAATCACCAGTAGCCGTGTCGATCCCTGTGTTGCGAGCAGAACTCACGCCTGAATTATTTTGATGAATTACTTTGATGCGTACGTCTTTACATGCATACGTATCGGCAATCTTTCCGGAACCATCCCGTGAACCATCGTCAATAAGAATAATTTCTAAATACTTATAGGTTTGACTAACGATCGAATCTAGACACTCTTCAATATATTTTTCAACATTATAGACAGGAACTATAATTGACACTAATTTTTTTTTCATATTTATAATCTTTCTTTATATCGATCTTCTTTTTAGAATTCTTCCAGTGTTAATTTTTATTTTATAAGCGCAAATAGCTAATATTGGGTTTATCTTAGATATTAAAGCAAAGAAACGATATGAAACTGGCGACTGCGAATCCATCATTACGGGTACGTTATAGTTAGAAATAACACTAATACATTCCTGATAACTTTGAGGGTGCACCCTTTTAGATTCTAATTGCGACAAAATAAACAAAGACTCCATAAAATGACGATTTATTGCTGGGTTAACAGGCAAATCTTGACTCTGAATATCATCTAATATTAAACCGGTGGCCCTTAAGCCGCTCATTCGTTTTATAGAAAACGAGCTATTGATAACACTATTGGGATGTTTTCGATAAAAATAAGTAATATTACTTATTAGCGCAACTTTGCTGATATTTTTTAGAACCATATAATTAAACAACAAATCCTCTGCCACAGAAATATCTTTGTGAAAACGATTTTTACCTATAGCCCTCCTGTTATATAGTTTTGGAAATAGAGCGTTTGCCACACCGCCCTGATACAACAACGCACCAATTGCTTCTTTTTTATCCAACACTCGAATATTATTACTATCATCCACACGCCTTAATAAATTATCACTATCATCATTTGAAAAAAGCTGGAACATACCACACACACAATTAACTTTTAGATCAATTGCTGTACGCAACATAGTTTCTATAGAATTATCTGGAATCATATCATCGGCATCCACAAACATAACCCAAATACCAGTCGCAATGTCTAAAGCGCTATTCCTAGCATGAGACACCCCTCCGTTAGCACGATGGATTGTTTTTATACGCCCATCTTTCTTGGCATAATCATCAGCAATTACACCAGACGAGTCGGTTGATCCATCGTTAACAATAATAATTTCAATATTTCTATAAGTCTGAATTAATATCGATTCTATGCAGTCACGAAGGTAACGTTCTCCATTAAATACCGGCACCACAACCGATACTTTTTCATTCAAATTTTTGATTATCACATCTCTCTTCTCGACTAATAAAAATTTTTTCTGCATAGAAAGTATTAATACGATACATAGCGTCATCGAGAATGGCATAGACTCTGACAAAAAATATACCATTATTGCAAAAAGACCTAATATGTAAGCCTCGTCGTCCTTTTCGTTGATTTTTCTTTTCCCATTAAGCAACAAGTAAAAAACAACGACAAAAACAACCCATCCATAACGAGAGATAAGATTGATATAATTATTATCTAGAGCCGACTCAGGCCTGCCTGTATCTTCATATTTGTCTTTGTCGCCAAAGACATTACTCGCAATTCCATCTTGAACTCTTAGATTCCAATAATATGGTCGGTTTGTCAGAAAACCGTTGACAGGATTATTGAATTCTCCATAATTAATAGCAACAAAAAAGCTCAAGGCCGTAAAAAGAATTACTATTACTGGCATGGCTTTCTTTAAAAATATATAAACTTGGCGGATACCTAAAAGGTATAGCATCAAGAATGTCATTATAACTAAATAACTCGTTCGCGATAAAGTAAAAAAATATACCAAAGTTGCAAGCAGTATCATTGATATAGCATAGGGGCGTTTATATAACGATCGGGCAAACAAAAAACCGCCATTTATTGCAATTATGGTCAATAAAAACATTGGGTGATTTGGGTTAGTAAAGCCCAAACTTGATGCTTTCAAGCCACTCACACTTCCAAAAAACGAACTCACCTTACCTATAGATTCTCTTCCGAGATCTGGGAATAATAATCCAAGAAAGACAATAATAGAAAAGAAAAATAAAGGCCAAAAGAAAAGATATGCAGACGCCAGTCTGTATCTGTTTGGATAAAATGACAATAATAGGATCAGGGTCACAGCCGGCCATTGGATTTTAACGAATATCACCAATAGCGCAACTAATAAAACTAATAGAATGAATGTTTTACGATTTTTTTGGTACAGGTTAAAAATATTATCAATATTTACGTAAATAGTCACGACCGCCAATGTCACAAATAGGAACAGAAAAGGTGTCGAAAGGTTAGCAATTATTCTCGGCAATGGCAGATCATAGCCGTTAAAACTCATAGAAAAACACAAACCAGACAACGCCGCTATTAAATAAAACTTTAAATCTTTAAAGTATTTTGCAATTCGGTACTTTTTCATATTATTCTAGTATAAACCTTTTGGTTCGTATAACGATCGTATGGAATCTGATTGATACCTAACTGACTTATCGTATTTAATAACATCATCAATTAACGTTATGGCTTTTCTTTGCATATCATCAAAATCTTCACACATACCAGTAATGACATCTTTTCTATTTTTAAATATTGCACGTAAAGTTGGGTATTCATACGATAAGACACATTTGCCTATACAGATCGCCTCTAACGCCACCATAGGTAAGCCTTCACTCTTTGAAACTATCACCAATATTTTTGACGCATTTATATATTTATATGGATTTTTTTGAAAGCCAACCATATCTATGTTTTTTTTAACATTCATTGCTTGGATTTTTTCTATAACCTGATCATACAAAACGCCATCGCCCACCATCACAGCTTTAATATTTGGCTTAGATTCTTTAATTCTCGCTATTAAATCGACAAAAAGCTCAGGTTGTTTTATGTCCTGCATTCTTCCGACAAAACAAAAATCATATTCCTGTTCAATATGCTCACCTGCCAACTCAAGAACCCTAGTCTTTTCCACTTTATTGTATTGAACAATAACCTTATTTTGAATAGAACCTTTAAAAAGTTTCCGTTCTCCGATATTATCTGAAACTACAATAATCTTTTTAAAATTATTCATGACCATTTTATATAAAAAAGCCCTAAGACTTGCCCTATCAAGCCAGTCAGGATTTTGATGGATATACGAAACAACATTATATTTCTTGCCATAAAAACAACCCATCAACAGGCTAGCTCTAAAGTCGTGTGCATAAATAATATCCGGTCGGACTGAACCAATAACTGATTTCATTTGACCTATTGTTAATTTATTCACAGCTATATATTTTACATCACACTCTTTTAGTGCTTTTCGAATGTCACCGTCAGGAGAACAGTACACTCCGCCATTCTCACGAATCAGACCAACGGCTACGTTTTCAGCTCCAGAAAATCGATTTGTGCTTAGGATATGCAATATATTTGGTTGACCATCACCTATACACGTGTCGTTTTTGGGTAAATTATATATTTCTCCCATTTTTTTTACCGCATTATCAACTGAATACTTTTTCACATACTCTAAATTACGACTTCCAATATCCTTTATGAGTTTTTTATCCGAAAAAAGATATTGCAACTTCTTAATAAAAGTAGTCTGATCGCCAGGAGCATATAAATATCCATTTACGCCGTCTTTAATAACATCAACATGACCTCTAATCCTCGTGCACACGACAGGTAAGCCGGTAGCCATAGCTTCTAAGGTATTTACAGGCAAACCTTCTCGATTACTCGCAGAAACCAACACATCCGATATCGCATACAGATTCTCTATGTCTTTGCGATATCCAAAAAACGCAACGCTGCGCTTTAACCCAAGGTCGTCAACTAAAGCAGTGCACTTATCAAACTCTGTACCAGTACCGGCAAAAATAACTTTAAAATTTTTAATTTGTTTTGTTATTATCGGTAGGGCATTTATTAGGAATTGTTGATTCTTGTTCTTGGTAAATTCAGCTACGAAAAGAACTATGTTGTCGTCTGAGGAATAATTATATTGCTTTCTTAAACTTTCTTTTTCTTCATAGCTACTTGGCACAAATCTACCTACGTCCACACCTACGCCATTCACCTTCTTGATCGCATCTGTTTTAAACTTTCTTTTAGCTATTTTATAGTCTTCATTATTTATAGTAATCAGAACATCCATAGTCCTCGAAAGAATTTTCTCTAACTGATAATATATAATCCAGTTTAAAATTGGCGCACCTTTAAAAAAGTGAAAACCGTGGGCCGTATATATTACGCGTGAACCATTTTTTCTTGCCTGTTTAGATGCAAGCCTAGTCACCACCGAGCCAACAGGCGTATGTGTGTGGATTATATCGTAATTATTTGAATTTATTATTTTTTTAAGTTCTAAATATGCGCGTATATTGGCTAGTTTAAAAGGCGAACGAGCAAAAGGAATAATAAATTGTTGATCACAATCCAATATCTTTTCACCCCCAGCTGACGCATAATGTACTTCATATCCCCGTTCTTTAAACCAACGCATAAATGGACGATTGAATTTTTGAAAGTTGGCAGTATGGGAGGTAAAAAGAACTTTTTTTGAAGACATTGATTTGTATTTAAACTCCCATAAAAAATTACAGATAGTGCAATTTGTTACTATTATTATAAATAATAGCATATTTTACTATATAGAGACAACCGACACCGTTATAGACCAATTTAAAATAAAACTTATTAAGATGCTATATAATTAACATATGAACATACTCATTACCGGAGGAGCTGGATATATCGGCTCGCATACAGTTATAGAATTATTAAACACTGGGCACGAAGTTGTCGTTATAGACAATTTATCAAACAGTTCGGTTGAATCTTTGAACAGAGTTAAAAAGATAACAGGTAAAGATGTTGTTTTTTACGAGGCGTGTGTTAGAAATAGAGAAGTTCTCGATAAGATATTTACTAGTCATAAAATCGATGCCGTAATCCATTTCGCTGGCTTAAAAGCAGTTGGCGAATCGGTATCAAAACCTCTGAAATATTATAGAAACAACATCGATTCTACTATAAGCTTGATTGAAAAAATGGCGAAGCATAAGGTTAGGAAGTTAATCTTTAGTTCTTCGGCTACGGTATATGGAAACCCAGAAAAATTACCAATTACCGAAGATTGTCGCGTAGGTGTTGGAATAACAAACCCTTACGGTCAAACAAAGTTTATGATCGAACAAATTCTCGAGGATATTACAAAATCATCGAACAAATGGAATATCATATCTCTTCGTTATTTTAACCCAGTTGGAGCTCATGAATCAGGACTAATCGGCGAACATCCTAATGGTATACCCAATAATCTATTGCCTTATGTTTCAAAAGTCGCTTTTGGACATCTAGACAAAGTAACAGTTCACGGTGGAGATTATGAAACGCCCGACGGAACCGGCGTACGCGATTATATTCACGTCGTAGACCTTGCAAAAGCTCATCTTGCAGCTCTTGATAATATCGATCAATCAAATGAATACAAAGCCTACAATATTGGTACCGGCAATGGCGTTTCAGTTCTAGAAATCATCGATGCGTTTAGAGACGCCAGCAAAAAAGAGATTAAACATATTATCTCTGATCGACGCCCTGGTGACATCGCAGCTTGCTATGCTGACCCTACTCTTGCTCGCAAAGAGCTCGGTTGGTTTGCAGAAAAAACGCTAAAAGACGCCTGCGCCGATTCATGGCGCTGGCAATCTCAAAATCCTAACGGATACGATAATTAACTATTCGACTGTAACACTCTTTGCCAAGTTACGCGGCTGATCAACATCATTGCCCTTTGCGACCGCAATATAATACGCAAACAACTGCTGTACAACATTTATAACAAGTGGCGCCAAAATATCGAGTTTCGTATTTACTCTAACGACATATTCGGCGTCGATGTCTTTTTTGCTATTCGTGATAGCAACTATATGACCACCGCGCGCATTTACTTCAGCAAGAGCACTCAAACTCTTATCAAGCAGCCAGTTATCAAGTAATAGCGCTACTTCAAAGAATTTATCATCAACTAGCGCAATCGGCCCATGTTTTAATTCACCTGCTGCATAGCCTTCGGCCTGGATGTACGAAATTTCTTTTAATTTCAAAGCACCCTCTAGTGCCACTGGGAACAAAGTATCGCGACCAAAATACAAGGCGTGCTCGTATTTTGCGTACTTTTTTGCAACTTCGGCAATCTCATTGTTAGTATGTTTTATCACTTTTTCGATTTCCTCGGGCAAAAGTGCTAATTCTTTTACGTATTCAGACGTAAGTTCAAGGCCAGCACCCTTCGCTTGAGCAATCTGCAACCCCAACATAGTCATAGCGACTACTTGTGAGGTAAAAGCCTTCGTAGACGCTACGGAGATCTCTGGGCCGGCATGAACATATATCCCGCCATCAACTTCCCTGGCTATTGTTGATCCAACAGCGTTAATAACTCCTAATGTTTTCACGCCACGTCTCTTAATTTCGCGCAGGCAAGCTAATGTATCCGCCGTTTCACCAGATTGAGAAACAACAATCGCCACGGTATTTTTTGGCAAATGAAATGATCGATAACGCAACTCCGAAGCTACAGCCACATCAATCGTCAGACCTTCAACTAATTTCTCTAAATAATAAGAACTCAATAATCCTGCATAATAAGCAGTACCGCAGCCGATAATAGTAATATGCTCAATTTTGCGCAACTCTTCAATACTCAAATTTAATCCATCCAACCTAACGAATCCATTTTTCGCATCAATTCTTCCACTTAATGTATTTCCGACGGTCGTAGGCTGTTCGTTGATCTCTTTTAACAAAAAGTGATCATAGCCTTGTTTTTGGATTGCTTGCATGTCAACTTCAATAGTTTCGACCTTAGCAGACACTGGTTGAGCCGCCAAATTCCTGATTTTCACTTCATCGCGACTACATTCCGCAATTTCACCGTCATTCAAATAAATTGCCTGGGTCGTATAACCGATAAGCGCCGACGCATCACTGGCAATATACGTCTCACCTTTACCGACACCAATAATTAATGGACTACCAGCCCTTGCGACAACAATTTCTTCCAGATTCCTAGTCGAAACAACCGCAATGCCGTATGTTCCGTGAACTAATTTGAGAGCTTGACTAACCGCGTCTACTAACTTAGCACCTTTGTCGTAAAAAGAATTAACAAGCGCCGACAATACTTCTGTATCTGTTTGGCTAGTAAATTTATGTTTTTTGAGAGTCTCTTTTAGTTCTTTATAGTTTTCAATAATACCGTTATGAACCAAAAAAATATCACCTGCTTGATGTGGATGAGCGTTAGTTTCGGATGGTTGACCATGAGTCGCCCACCTTGTATGACCAATTCCAATAGTTGCTTGTGATGGATTCAAATTAGCCAAAGATTCAAGCTCTGCAACTTTCCCTATCGAACGACAAAGTTTTGCACCAGTTTCGTCGACCGTAACAATCCCCGCCGAGTCATAACCCCTATATTCAAGTCGTCGTAATCCGCTTATTAAATAAGACTGAGCCTCTTTATCGCCTATATAACCGACTATTCCGCACATTTACGCCTCCTTTATTAATTAACGCAACGCATCCTTATATAATTCAAGGTGCATATCAGCAATTTTGTATCTGTTTTATAGATACGCAGGTTTTATCATTCCTGGATATTATTATATACTAGGTATATGAAAATATTAGTCACAGGTGGAGCCGGATACATCGGATCTCATACGGTTTTAGAATTATTAAACGCCGGGCACGAAGTTGTCGTTATAGACAATTTATCAAACAGTTCAGTCGAATCTTTGAACAGAGTTAAAAAGATAACAGATAAAGATGTTGTTTTTTACGAGGCCTGCGTCAGAGACAGAGATGTTCTCGATAAGATATTTACTAGTCATAAAATCGATGCCGTAATCCATTTCGCTGGCTTAAAAGCAGTTGGCGAATCGGTATCAAAACCTCTGAAATATTATAGAAACAACATCGATTCTACTATAAGCTTGATTGAAAAAATGGCGAAGCATAAGGTTAGGAAGTTAATCTTTAGTTCTTCGGCTACGGTATATGGAAACCCAGAAAAATTACCAATTACCGAAGATTGTCGCGTAGGTGTTGGAATAACAAACCCTTACGGTCAAACAAAGTTTATGATCGAACAAATTCTCGAGGATATTACAAAATCATCGAACAAATGGAATATCATATCTCTTCGTTATTTTAACCCAGTTGGAGCTCATGAATCAGGACTAATCGGCGAACATCCTAATGGTATACCCAATAATCTATTGCCTTATGTTTCAAAAGTCGCTTTTGGACATCTAGACAAAGTAACAGTTCACGGTGGAGATTATGAAACGCCCGACGGAACCGGCGTACGCGATTATATTCACGTCGTAGACCTTGCAAAAGCTCATCTTGCAGCTCTTGATAATATCGATCAATCAAATGAATACAAAGCCTACAATATTGGTACCGGCAATGGCGTTTCAGTTCTAGAAATCATCGATGCGTTTAGAGACGCCAGCAAAAAAGAGATTAAACATATTATCTCTGATCGACGCCCTGGTGACATCGCAGCTTGTTATGCCGACCCTACTCTTGCTCGCAAAGAGCTCGGTTGGTTTGCAGAAAAAACATTAAAAGATGCCTGCGCCGATTCATGGCGCTGGCAATCTAATAACCCAAACGGATATAAGTAGCCTACATCTAATTACTAGAGTAATCAACGTCTTGTTTATGTTATAATATAAGAGATGAAGATACGAAAAGCCAAGAAAAAATACCCCTACGTTATCGTTATGATAATAATAATTACAATAGTATTATTTGGTACAGTCTTATTTTTTACAAATAAAAATCTACAGAAAAAAGTAGAAAATAGCAATAATTCCTCGATAAATCTAAATCCGCCAACAGAAGAACAAAAGAAAGCTGGCGAAGACATTAAAAAAACTCAAATCGACAAAACCACTAACAACGAACTTGGTTTATATTTCAGCTCAGTAGAGCAATCTGAAGGATTATTAAAAATAAGAATAGACATTAATGGCGCAATCAGCAATGAAGGCATTTGCACGCTTAAACTCCAAAAAAATAACCAGCTATTAGAATACACAACGCCAACCTTTGCCCTAAATAGCAATTCAACTTGCCAAGGTTTTGACGTAGACACAAACTTAATGGATAGCGGAAATTGGCAGGCTACCTTATCGGTTAAAATAAACGAAAAAACATCTACTATTAATAGAGATGTTGTTGTGGACTAATATTTTATGACACAAAAAATATACAAAATACTAGCAATATTCATTTTTATTGTTTCCGCATTTATCATTAATACATCACAATCATCAGCCGTATCCACTTCTGGCTTCGAACCTGGAAATATCATTGACGATGCCGTTTTTACGAATGTAAATTCGATGAGCGTAAGTCAAATACAAGCATTTTTAAATAGCAAAGTGCCAACCTGTGATAATTGGGGTACTATGGGATCAACACCAACATCACGTCGCGATTACCTTTTGAGTATCGGAGAAACCTTGCCAATTAAATGTCTCAAGGAATATGTCGAAAATGGCAAGTCATCAGCGCAAATAATATACGACGCAGCTCAAGAGTATAAAATAAACGCTCAGGTTATTCTGGTACTATTACAAAAAGAACAAGCTCTAATTACAGATGATTGGCCGGCTACAGGACAATATCGATCAGCTACTGGTTACGGGTGCCCTGATACCGCCGCCTGTGACACTTTATATTATGGGTTCACTAACCAAGTGCGAAACTCTTCAAGAATGTTCAGGGCTATATTAAATGCGTCACCAACATGGTACACACCATATAATCTCGGTAATAACTACATACGATATAATCCAAATTATTCCTGTGGTGGAACTAATGTATACATTCAAAACAGAGCGACGCAAGCTTTATATAATTACACACCATATCAACCAAACGCCTCTGCCCTAGCAGCTGGATATGGCAGCGGAGACTCTTGTGGTGCATACGGTAACCGCAATTTTTATTTATATTTTACTGATTGGTTTGGATCAACCAAAGCTATCAATGGAAACATCACATTAAAAGATGGACTTACTACAAACATACAGTCCGGATCCACCTATACTAGTCGTGCCGTTACCGCATCATATTCTGTATATAACTCAGCTGAATATCCTGTAGCGGCTGGCAGATTTGGTGTATGCGCAAATTTAAACGGCATCAATTACGATTTCGGCATAACAAACACAGCAACAATCGCACCAAAAACTAGCCTTAATATTTCATTCTCGAAAATAATAGACACTTCAGGTAGTCTATTTATATATATTTGTGCCCATAACCAAGATATGGGCGGATGGCTGAATTATTACCCATATAATACACAGGGAGTATCTCGAAGCGGTACGTTTACTGTACTCGAAAACCCGCTAATAACTACAGGCGTTAGTTTTAGCCCGAAATCTCCAGCAATCGGACAAACTACAACTGCAACATTTAGTATTAAAAATACTAGCGATAGCGCTGTTAATATTGGAACCATAGCTATTGCAGCAAGAGACATAAGCGGCAAGAATATCGATTTTGCCCCAGATATCAACATAACAATACCAGCAAACTCAACATATACTTATACCAAAACGAATAAATTCACTACTGTAGGTAAGCATACTTTCTATATAGCCAACAACCGAAATGGCGTTTGGAGTTCTTCTTATCCAAAATCTATTAATAACACAGTAATTAGAAATGGATATATCGACGTCGTCGATAACCCACTGCTCAGCGCGGGTGTGTCGATAAACCCAGAGAAACCAGCAGTAGGCCAGTTGGCGACCTTTACGATGTCCGTAAACAACGCTAGCGATACGCCAGTGACCATAGGTACTATAGCTATAGCCATAAGAGATAGTGTTGGACGAAACCAAGATTTAAGTCCGGACATTAACGTTACAATACCAGCAAATTCAACATATGTTTACACAAAGAATAGAACTTTTACTACAGCTGGAAATTATACATTCTTCATTGTTAATAATCGAAATGGCGCTTGGAGTTCTTCTTATCCAAAATCTAGTAGTAGCAATGTTGTGAGAAGCGGTACGTTTACTGTACTCGAAAACCCGCTAATAACTACAGGCGTTAGTTTTAGCCCGAAATCTCCAGCAATCGGACAAACTACAACTGCAACATTTAGTATTAAAAATACTAGCGATAGCGCTGTTAATATTGGAACCATAGCTATTGCAGCAAGAGACATAAGCGGCAAGAATATCGATTTTGCCCCAGATATCAACATAACAATACCAGCAAACTCAACATATACTTATACCAAAACGAATAAATTCACTACTGTAGGTAAGCATACTTTCTATATAGCCAACAACCGAAATGGCGTTTGGAGTTCTTCTTATCCAAAATCTATTAATAACACAGTAATTAGAAATGGATATATCGACGTCGTCGATAACCCACTGCTCAGCGCGGGTGTGTCGATAAACCCAGAGAAACCAGCAGTAGGCCAGTTGGCGACCTTTACGATGTCCGTAAACAACGCTAGCGATACGCCAGTGACCATAGGTACTATAGCTATAGCCATAAGAGATAGTGTTGGACGAAACCAAGATTTAAGTCCGGACATTAACGTTACAATACCAGCAAATTCAACATATGTTTACACAAAGAATAGAACTTTTACTACAGCTGGAAATTATACATTCTTCATTGTTAATAATCGAAATGGCGCTTGGAGTTCTTCTTATCCAAAATCTAGTAGTAGCAATGTTGTGAGAAGCGGTACGTTTACTATTAACAACTAGTTTTGTGATTTTATTTCACTCGCTTTGTCTTCAACAATCCGTTTCACTTCTTTGGGAGTAGCACCTTCTTTGATATTCAATAGACTATAGATTTTGTCATTACGCATCACATAACCAGTCCTCCTAAAGAATGCTGCCAACGACAAAATAAAGCCATTCTCGTTATTTCTGTCACTAATATATTTAACCTCTTTGCTTTGTTGCTTTTTGCCAAAACCACTAGAATGATGATGAATAAACATAACGCTCGGACAATTAACCGTTCTATAGCCTTTTTCAACCAATTGTAACGAATAATCAAAGTCTTCGAATGCATTAACATATTCTAATGAATGTTCTGCTATATCACGCACAGAGCCCCTCCATAGCGTTGCACCGCCAGGTAGCCAATCACATTCCATTTCTTCAAGAGTTGACAGATCGTTATAGTCCTTATTGTAATTAACGGCATTAAATAGATAGAAACCATTCTCGTCCTTAGCAATACTGCCTCCAGTAAATTCAATCTTTCCCCATGGAAAAATATCCTTCACGCAGACGCCCATAATTTTCTCATCTTCTTCCATTCTAATTATAAGATCACGTAACCAATATTTTGGAACTTCCATATCATTATCAATCGTCACTATATAATCCGATTTAATCATCTTTAACATCTTATGACGCCCACCAGGACAGCCAAGGTTCTTTTTCTCAAACACAACCTTAAAATTACTGTGCCGTTTATTAAATTTCTTGAGAAAGTCAATCGTATCTTTTTCCGAGCCATTATCCAATACAAGTACATCAAACGGTACGTCTGTATTTTTATAGATCGTATCCAATGTACGCTCTATAGCATCAGTTCTGTTATAAGACAACATCGCTATAGTAGTTTTCTTACTGAATTTATTCTTATTTAATTCCATTGCCTGCACATATACATCTAGGGTATTTTCGGCCATCTTTGCAGCAGTATAATTAAGCGTCGAATTAACTGCAGACTTTGAAATTTTTTCATACTCGTCATATGAATACATGAGTTTTTCTATTTTTTCTACATACAAATCTGTATCATCAGAGCTATCAACTAAATAACCATTATCTCCATCACTTAATATCTCGTGAATACCGCCAACGTTCGAGCTAACTACTGGAACACCCATACTCAATGATTCAAGCAAAACAATCGGCAGACCTTCAGTATGCGACGTTATAACGCAGCACGAAGAATCAATTAATTTAGAAGAGCCTTCGCTTATAAATCCCAAAAAAACAATCTTATCCTTCAAACCAGCCTTTATTGCAGCTGCTTTCATATTTTTAAGCATAGGGCCATCACCAACCACTTCATACTTCCAATCTGGATGTTTTTGTGATAATTTTTCGGCAATTTTTATAAACTGAAGTGGGTTTTTTTCTTCCGATATTCTACCCAAAAATGTCAATTTTTTATTATCGTATCTTGAATCGCAACTCCGAACTTTATATCTACTTACATCAACGCCATTAAGTACTGCTGTCATTTTTTCGGGAACGAATTTATCGACAAATAACTTTTTTATAGTACTATTTACGGTAATCACTTTGTCGATATAGGCTTGATAATGCGAAGATATTTCGGAAAGTGGATTATTTTGAGAGTGAATGGTATCAATAAAAACTGGCTTATATGGCAAATATTTCAACTTTGGCGAGTAATAATATCCGTATTCCGTATTAGAAGTATGAATAACGTCATATAGATTTTTTCTAACCAACACGTCTATTTCATTAATCTTGTCTTTTATGCTGTTCTTTTTTGAAACGTGTATTTTCACACCAACTTTTTCAAATTTATCTTTCCATTCACCTTCTTTATGTGTGCAAAATATATCAACTTTGATATTCTTTTTTATAAATTCCGTTGATAAATCGAATAACACTTTTTCAGCACCGCCTATTACCACCCATGGAGCAATAAACAGAACCTTTTTAACCTTATTGGACGATTTTATACTGCCATAATAATATCTTCGGTCAAGAGTTCGAATCTGCGACTGCGCAAAATCAAGTAATTTCTCGTTTGATTTACTTATTTCTAAATTATTTTGTACAACAGGATTTATTATGAAATGAACATCTCTCGCTTTATCTGATGCTTCATTAATATATTCATACAAACCATCTTTTGGCAACCTGACTTTTATGGCCAACTCTCTTGAAATAATCTTCAACCCAAGGGCTGTGTTTTTTGGCAAGACAGCTTTGGAATAATCATATCCCGATACTTGATTGCAAATATCAACAAGATCGCCGTTTACGTCAGTATAGTTACTGAAATACATATCGCAATTTGTTTTTGATATTATTTCACTGATTTTATTAACCCCAGAGCGTTTTAATATCTCGCCATTATCGATAAAACATAAATAATTTCCAGTTGAAGACTGAATAGCTTTAGCCAAAGAAGACACGGTTGTTATTTTGTTGTCGTTCATACTCTTCTTTTTATTTGAAACTACAATAATATCGTGTTTCGCAAAAAAGAATAGAATAGGTTTTAAATTTTTTAAAATATAGTTTATTTTCGTTTGATCTGATTCGAGTATAATATAGGTAATTTTAGCTCTTCTTTTGACCTTATCTTGATTATTTAGTGCCGTTACGCTGGTTTGCTTTAATGTCAAAATAAATAGAACCATTTTTTTGAAAATTGGTTTGAATACTAATTTTATTAATTTATAAAAACTTGGATAGTGTAGTTTTAAATAATCAATTACAGTCCATAAAATCTTTTGTATCGCCAAAAAAAACCTATTCTTCACTTAAACTCCCTCTTCTAAACCTTTTTTCTCACAATTAGCCTTATTATAACATTTTAAAAAATGTTAATAAAACTGCGATTAATGCCTTTTTATAACCTTTACTATCTTAGCCACGACCTTAACGATAAACATGTCGTTGATTTTTTTAAGTTCTTCTATTTTTAGAGCCAATGAGTTATTTGTATTAATTAAATTTTGATTTTCAATCTCTATCTCTTTAATCGTGTTTCGAGCCTCATTGTTATTTACGCCTGATTGAACGCGTATTGTGTTTATAATATCAGATGAGATATAGGCAATTTCATTTGCATACTTTCTATACATATCTTGATGAAAAGAGATTATTTTTGAGTATAGCTCATTATGTTTATTCATTGCAGAAAAAGAAAGCGAGTTATCTCTTATTTGATACATAAAATATATTTTTGGAATCACAATCCATTTATAACCTAACTCAACAATCGAGATCCAATACTCCCAATCCTCATAACCACCCTTCATTTCCGTCTTATAGCCGCCAGATTTTTCCCATGCTTCTTTTTTAAAGACAGAAGCTGTATGGATAACATTTTCAACCAGCAGTCTCCCTGGATTATACTCCGAAGATTTCCAAACAGACCCTCTTAGGTTAAACTCCTTAAGCCAACTAGTTACTATGCCTATATCGCTAGAGCTATTCTCAAACATATCAACAGCATGTTTTATATATCCTTTATAAATTTTATCATCAGGATCTAAACATAGAATATATTTTCCCTTTGCTTCTTTTATACCTCTGTTTCTCGCACCCGATGGGCCTGTATTTTTTTGGAATATAACATTCATGTCTGTAGTTTTTTTGATTTTTTCCAATAAACTCAAAGTACCCTCGTCAGTTGAGCCATCATCAACAATAATTATCTCGATATTATCGTATGTTTGTTTTTTTACAGATTCTAAAGCTTCCTCTATATAAAGACCCAGATTATAACAAGGAACAATAACACTAACCAATTCGTTATTTTTTATCACTGTGAAATCTCCTTGGTTCTTACCATATGTATTATACTATTTTTTTATAACACTCAATAACCATTCACCGCTACTATCACTACCTGTTTTTATCCTCTTATTCACTAGCGTCCAGTCTACTTTTTTCATATTGTCTATAATACTTTCATTATTCTGATCATCAGAATCGATCATTCTGTCCGCAGGAATACCGAAATAATCCAACAAACACTTTATCCTTGATGCCCCACGTAATTTATTAACAAAAACCACAAAATCTTTATTATTAATAATAGACAAAACAACACCGTGAAAAGAGTCTGTAACGACAAATTCGGAATCTCGAAAGCCCTTTAGCCACTCTTGAATTGGGCTATATTCCTTATCTTCTGCAGGATTAATTAATAGATAATCGCCTTTATTTTTTTTCGCAACAATTTTAATAAAATCCGTCTTTTTAGTACAATTATCTAATATATAACAAAATACTTTTGGAATATCTTTAACTTCCATGTCGGCTTCGTTAATTATTTTTGAATAATCTTCTTTTGTTAATAACAAAACCGGGTCAACGACAACAACAGATTTTATATTATTTGACCCCGACAATTCTTTAACCAATTTTATACCTGATTCTTCTCTCAGTGAAATATTATTAAGTCTGTTTATTAAAGGTTTAATTAATGTCTTTTTTGAATCATCAATATTTGCATCACTCAAATTATCCACGCCAAAACTTGCTGCATACGATATTCTATTTGTTTTTTTCCTACCCAAAAAACTTAAAAAGAATATGTTAAATTTTGTCCAATCATCACCATACCAATTACGCCAAACCTGATCAGAGCCAACAATATAGTTTTTGTAACTCAAGATATCAGTATAATCAAATGGTTTTTCTTTTATATATTTATCTACAAAGTCGATCATATTGCCGTAAATTTTTCTGTCCTGACGATCTTCGTATTCTTGCATTTTTATTGCATCAAACTTTAATCCTTTTTTATCCAAAAAAGTTTTAAGTGCATAACGTTGAAGTATATTGCCGTAATTAAAATATCCAGTTAAAGATATTAAAGCGCCATCTTTATCTTTGTTTCTGTTTCTATTTAGGAAATTATTTAGCCTTGTTCTCAATCTTAATTTACGTCTAATTCTATTAGCTTTTTCGATGATCGTCATTTTATATTTATA
>CAZNQY010000017.1:0-20639 GCA_964575635.1 uncultured Saccharimonas sp. (SeqCode)
CCCCTTAAATTCATATTCGAAGAGGTCGTATCACCGTTAACATTCAATGACTGAACTGATGTTTGACCAGACTCAAGGCTGCTTAAACTAGCACTCGCTGCAGATAATTTGCCATTTAAATTAAGCTTGCCAGCCACGCTAGTATCACCTGCCACTGTCAAAGTTCCTTTAAAACTAGCATTCGGGTTGACAGTTAACATCGCGCCAACGTCAGTTCCAGTGTTATTAACTCCGAGTCCATTTAAAACTTCTGAATTGACCGTGACTTGACCTTGATTGAGTTGCGAAGTCTCTTCTTCGTTGCCTTTCATCAGGAACATAATCACAGCTGCATTTATACCCAAGATTATTACGACGACAGCAAGTCCTATGAAAGTCGCCTTATGGCTCGGTCGATAAGTTGTATGATAAAGACGATTTCGCAGTTTTGATGCTGATGCAGCTGTTGAAATACTAGACTGACCCGCTTTATCGGATTGGGGATGTAAAACTTCAGGACTTGGCGGAGCGCCAGCCTTAGCCTTTACGTCACTGATTGATTTTTTATCCATTTACCACCCCAAATTATATAAATTAAGTATAACGCTTAAACTTATACCGATCAACTAAATTTATCTAACTTGCAAATAATTCATATATCATTAACAATATAGTTATGGTTAAGAGGTATTTGGGCGTAGGTGTGCTAGTTATATTATTAGCTTTATTACCTTTGTCTGTTTATGCTGAACAGCTTCAATCACCAAATTACATACTCGACGAAAGCGCTGTCGGGACAAGTGACATGAGTCAGTCCAGCTCGGCTAGCTACACAGGTACGAATGCAACTGGATCGTTATCTGTCGGTAACGCATCATCGAATAGCTATAATATCAGCACCGGTACAAAAACTACTCCTGATCCAGCCTTAACTTTTTCTATGGATGACTATTCGGCAGATTTTGGAAGTTTTTCAGCTACAATTCCAACTACTACGACAACTAGCTTTTCTGTAACAAATTACACCAGCTACGGTTATGTCGCTCAAATCGTTGGCAACGCCCCGAGCAATGGCACGCACACGATTACGGCAATGTCGACTACAGGTGCTTCAATTGCAGGTACAGAGCAATTTGGCATCAATCTAGTCGCAAATACGTCGCCTGCAGCATTTGGCGCTAATCTTAATAATCATCAATTCGGCTTTGGTCAGATTGCACCAAATTATTCAACCACTAACCAATTCCGTTACGTTAGTGGTGAGACAATTGCCCTAGCCCCAAAAAGTTCTGGCAAGACCACTTATACGGTCAGTTATTTAATAAATGTCAGCAGCATCACCCCTGGCGGACAGTATGCAAGTGATCAAATTATTATAGTTACTGGCACGTATTAATCCACAGTTTTGACGTACTTTTCCACAGCTTGTCTAAAAAAGCCATTCTACATCGTTGACATGCTATTCCGCTAGTGGTATTCTCGAGTAAACAGCTTTATAAAAAGCAAAAATAAAAGGCAAAAACACCAAATGAAAATACAAAACACTACCAAGCAACAACAGATCACACGATTCTTGAGTGTAGCTCTAGTAGTTGCTATTTTATTATCTCCAATTATAGCTATGAATAACGCTTCGGCCGTTCAAATTGGCGCACGTCGCTTAACTTTGATGGCTGGTGATGGCGGCGACGGCGGATCAATGGTAGGCGGAGTTGTAAAGCACGAATTTGCTTTTACTGTTCCTAGTACAAGCAATGTTGGTTCAATTAAATTTGAATATTGTACATCAGCAAGTGGCGCTTGCGTTATGCCAACTGGCCTAGTGACCAATGGCGGTACAACCGCCCTTGATAACGAAACTGGCGCGACTGGTTTTACACTAGTTAAAACTACTAACGGTGCACCTTACCTTACTCGTACTGCTAGTTCCGTTGCCGCAACAACTCAAGTATCATACCGACTTCGTGATGTAACCAACCCTACGGCCGTCACCAACCCACCTACGGTTCCAAACCAAACATTCTTCGTACGTATAACTACTTATTCTGACGCAGATCTTGGTGGATCAGTTGTCGACACAGGTACAGTTGCAGCAAGCACAGCAACTCAAATCGTCCTTGACGGAACAATGCCAGAATCACTAGTCTTCTGTGCAGGTGCGCTTATCGGATTAACTGGTGGAGTACCAGACTGCTCAAAAGCAACTAGCGGTGTAATCAGTTTTAATCAATTATTCTCTCCTACTGACACAGCGACAGCGACTTCACAAATGTCAGCATCGACCAACGCTGGATCGGGATATACAATCACAGTCAATGGTCCAACGCTAACATCAGGTGCGAATACCGTTACTGGTATGGCAGTTCAGGGTATCGGCGTACACGGGGTAAGTCAATTTGGACTAAACTTGAAAGCAAATACAACAGCTACATCAACAGTTGCAATCGGTGCAGAGGTTGACGTACCATCAAACGGCACAAACTACCGTGGACGTGCAGCAACAGGATACCAGACAATTGACAACTTCAAATTCGTAACTGGTGAAGCTGTCGCAGATAGCGCCGAAGGTGGCGCAGGCGGATCAGACGCCCAAATCTTTACAGTATCGTACATCGCAAACGTTCCTGGTAGTCAACCAGCTGGTACATATACTACGACTTTGACCTATATTTGTACTCCACAATTCTAATTGAATAAAAGTTTTGCACAGTCTGTATAAAATAGCCGAAAATCATTGACGCTATTTTATCGCTTATGTTACAATCCTTCTATGAGAGTGAGGGGCGGCATGAGCGGTAACGCCAAGTTTTTACGAATATTTTTAAGCGCTGTTATTATAACAGCAACTATTATTCCTTTGTTCCAAGGTGACAGCACCTATGCGGCACAGATCACAGTTCGCAAGCTAGAATTAATGACTGGCGATGGCGGTGATGGTGGGTCAAAAATATCAGGTGTTGTAAAACATCAATTCACTTTTACAGTCCCAAATGCTGGCAACGGCAACGTCGGATCTGTTCGCTTTGAATACTGCACAACAGCTAGCGGTACATGTACTATGCCTGCAGGACTTATTACGAACGGCGGCACAACCGTTCTTGATAACGAAGCTGGCGCAACTGGCTTTTCATTAAACAAGACGACTAATGGCGCTCCATACTTAACACGTGCAGCTAGTGCGATTACTGCTGGTACGCAGCTTTCATATCGCCTAGGCGACATTACTAACCCAAATACAGCGTCGTCGTTCTTTGTACGAATCTCAACATACTCAGCTGCCGACCTTGGCGGTAGCGTGATTGATACTGGTACGGTTGCTGCTAGTACATCTAACCAGATTACACTTAGTGGTGTCATGCCAGAGTCTATCATCTTTTGTGCAGGTGCAACAATCGACAAGACTTCAAATATCCCTGATTGTACAAAAGCTTCAGCTGGAACGGTTAGCTTTAATCAACTATTCTCTCCTACTGACACCGCAACGGCAACATCACAAATGGCTGCTTCAACCAACGCATCAAGTGGCTACACAATTAGCGTTTTTGGACCAACGTTAACATCAGGTGCAAACACAGTCGCGCCGATGACATCACAGGACGTAAGTATTCGAGGTAAAGGCCAATTCGGACTTAACCTTAAACTTAACACTGTCGCTACATCAACACTGCCAGTTGGCGCCGAAGTTGACGCCGTATCAAACGGTACTGATCTACGTGGTCAAGCAGCATCTGGATACCAAACCGTCGATAACTTCAAATTCGTATCTGGCGAAACAGTAGCAAACAGCGCAAATGGCGGCGCAGGCCCAACAAATGCTCAAATATTTACCGTCTCATATATCGCAAACGTAGCTGGTAGCCAAATTGCTGGTACCTATACTACTACATTGACTTATGTCTGTACGGCAACCTTCTAATACTATGAATAGATTTAAATTAGTTATTATCTCTGGAGTGGTTATATCGGCAACAGCTTTGTGTTTGTTTTCGACAAATAACTTTACTTTCGCCGTTGATGGCGCAGCTAGTCAAGCCCTAGAAATCGCACCACCTGTAATTAACCTAAGTGCTAATCCAGGTGAAACTGTCGAAGCTAATATTAGTATCCGTAACGTTTCAACCGTCAAACAATTAGTCTCTGGTGAATTAAATGATTTCGTAGCAAACGGTGACGATGGTACTCCAAAAATCATACTAGACGAAAGCGAAACAAGTCCCTATTCATTTAAACAATGGGCTAGCGATATTGATGATCTGACGCTTGATGCTAAGAAATTAGCCACATTAAAACTAAAGATTACGATTCCAGAATCAGCTGCTCCTGGCGGTTATTATGGTATCGTTCGATTTACTTCAACTCCACCAGAGTTAAAAGACACTGGTGTGTCGCTATCGGCAAGCTTAGGTTCATTGATCCTACTAAAAGTAAATGGCGACGCTCTTGAAAGCCTATCAATCGATGGTTTTTTCGCAAGTAGTGACGGCAAAAAAGGCACTTTATTTGAAGCAGCGCCAGTTGATTTTACAGTACTACTGAAAAACGATGGCAATGTTCACGAACAACCAGTAGGCCAAATTGGAATTACCGACATGTTCGGCAAAAAAATCGCCAATGTAAATGTAAACATCCCAATCAGAAATATTCTACCTGCTAGTACAAGGAAATTTGACGAAAGTTTAAATAAAGAAGTACTCGGTAATAAGATTTTGTTCGGTAAATACACTGCAAACCTTAAAGTAACTTACGGCAAGGATAAAACTGAATTAGTTAAAACGATTGAGTTCTGGGTAATACCATACAAAATGATCGCTGCGTTTATTATCATACTAATTATCGCCTTCTTGGTACTAAAAACTCTAATCCAGAGATATAACGCGCATATTATCAAATCATCGCAACAATCGCATCATAAAACAAAACGATAACAGATAGTCGTGTTATAATAAAGCTTATGTTAAAGTGGTTTAAGTTCTGCCATCATCGTCATAGTGGACGAATTGCTCCGCATGAATACACTTCTTATCTTCCATTAGGAATTCTCTTACTCGTTGTTGGACTTACTCTTGGCGCATATACCGTTAATGCCGAAGATCACCCCGCCCCAATCGCAGAATCGATTAGCGTTACTGGAGTTATGCCTGCAGCACCGCCGACAACTGCAGCTGTAATAATTTCACCCGTCAATGGTCAACATTTTTCGGCTACGCCAGTTACTGTTACAGGAACTTGTCCAAAAAATACATTGGTTGAATTATTTAAGACCGACATATTCGCTGGCTCAACGCCATGTACATCCGAAGGTACTTTTTCGGTCGATATCGACTTGCTTGTTGGCTCAAACATACTTATAGCAAGAGTGTATGACGATCTGAACCAGGCTGGACCCGATTCTAATGTCGTTTCGGTTTATTATGATGCACTGCCTGCCCAAACAAGCCCATTAAATCTGCCAAATCTTGGCGGTAGTCAACTTTTGATCAATAGCGACGCGGCTTTTAGAGGTGTATTTCCTAATCAGAATTTGACAGTTCCAATTAGTATTCTTGGTGGCACGGCGCCATATGCAATTAACATACAATGGGGCGATTCAACAAATAAAGTCATACCAAGAGACAGCAATGTAACCTTTAATACATCTCATATCTATACAAAAGCTGGGACTTATAAAATCACCATCCAAGCAACTGACGCAAATGGACGTGTGGCTTTCTTGACTGTGACAGCAATCGTGAACGGACAACCATCAACAATGACAGCCACAACTAATGGCGGATCAAAAACAAGTACAACAAACACTATTTTGGTTCTTTGGCCGTTATATACAGCTGCGCTCGCAGCCGTGATCAGCTTCTGGCTTGGCGAGCAACGCGAAAAACGCGTATTACGTCTTCGTGGACTACTGTTAACATCAAGCTAAAACAAGTGATTTTATCTTGTAAAAAAACTCGAAAACGTTTATGATTATAACAGATAAAAGACAGGTGTGAGAAATTAGCCTTTTATCTTAAACAGGTGAAATGAAACAAAAAATGTTTTTAGGGGCGTTAAACATTATAAAAAAAAGTGCGCTAAGTTTCCTATTATTAGGTGTTTTAGCGGTCTGTTTTTTCTTGGCTTCTGAAAGTGCTAACGCTGTCACTGGCATCAACCAACAATTGAACTTTCAGGGTCGTCTATATAACGCCCAGGGCGCAACCGTACCTGATGGCTATTACAATATTCAATTCAAAATTTATCAGGACGGTGACGGTCAAACTGCCGGAAACACCACTGGCTCGCCTGTTGGAGTTTTGAAATGGACAGAAGATCACTTAAATAATAATTCTCAAGGTATCCAAATTAAAAATGGCTTTTTATCAGTTGACTTGGGTTCAATAACAGCTTTTGGATCATCAATCGATTGGAATCAAAGCACGCTTTACTTGTCGGTAAATATCGCTGGAACTGGCGCAACCTGTACACCATTTGCTTCGTGTTCTCCTGATGGCGAAATGATTCCAATGAAACGCTTATCTTCTACTCCTTATTCATTAAATTCTGGAATGCTCGGCGGACTCGCTAGCAGCCAATTCGTACAACTTGCCCAAGGCGTTCAAACTGATGCGTCCTTAAACACAGCTAGTATCTTTATCAACAAAACTAACACGGGCAATTTGATTAATTTGCAATCCAGCGGCAATGACGCCTTTATCATCAATAATGCTGGTGATATTAATTTCGGTTCAAACAGTAATCATACAATGACGGTTGCAACAGCTGGGGTTGATATTGCTGGAAAATCACTAACAGTTTCTGCTGGAACTGCTGGTAGCGGCGCTGCAGCCCTTGCTGGCGGTGATTTGCTTTTGCAAGGTGGAACAGCGGGCGGCACAAATAGCAACGGCGGCAACGTCGCAATCGATGCAGGTGCAAAAACTGGACTAGGCGCTGACGGCAAGATTAACATCGGCACAAGCGTCGCCAGTACTATTCAAATTGGCAGTACTACTCTAGCAACTGGTACTCAAACTATCAATATCGGCAATAACAATACAGCAGGTAGCACTACGAATATCACAATCGGATCAGGCAACTCAGCAACAGCTGGTACTACAACAATGCAATCAAAAGGCAATATGAGCCTTACTAGCAGCGGTTCGCTCACCGAAACAAGCGTCGGTGATTTGACTCTAACTACTAGCGCCGGCAATCTTGGTTTGGTTGCAACTGCTGGTACTTTAACCGGAACGAGTTCGGGAAATCTTAGTTTGACCAGCAGCGCTGGAATTGCAGCGCTCAGCGGAACTAGCACAACAATCACCAGTACGACTACGACCGTTGGAATTAGTAGCAAAGCCAATACCACCATCAGCACTAATGGCGCTACGCGAGCAACTTTTGATACTGCAAATAATCTATTCCTTGGTAACGGCACGACTGGTGCAGTTAACCCATTCGTTGTTAGTGCAACTGGCGGTACGGCTGGAGTTGCTGGTAGTGGATTAGCGATTCAGGGTGGTGTTGGTGGGTCAGCGGCGGCTGGTGGTGTATTGACATTATCTGGTGGTAGCGGTGGCTCAACATCTGGCGCAGGTGGTGCTGTAACTGTTCAAGGCGGCAATGCAACGGCTGGAAATTCTAATGGCGGCAACATCACTATCAATGCTGGTACAAGATTTGGAGTTGGTGTTGATGGCGCGATTAATATCGGTACAGCCAATGTTGGTAATACTATTCAAGTCGGTAGCGTAACAGCGGCAACAGGCACTCAAACTATCAATATCGGCAATAATAACACCGCTGGTAGTACTACTAATATCATTATCGGATCAGGTAATTCAGCAACTGGCGGATCGACAACCATTCAATCAAAAGGCAACACTACTTTAACTAGTGGCGGTCAAACTACGGCGACAAGTACTGGCAATATGAGTTTTTCATCAACTGGCGGAACTTTATCGCTTAGTGGTAACGGCAACACATCTCTAACTAGCGTTGCTGGGACGATTGCGCTTTCGAGCAGTGGTAATACAACAATCAGCACTAACGGAACAGTTCGTACAACAATCGATAACGCCAATAATATCTATTTTGGTAACGGCGTGACTGCTGCTGCGCCGAATAATTTTGCTATTAACGGGACTGGTAGTACTACCACTGGCGTAGCTGGCGGTACTATTACGGTTCAAGGTGGAAATGCGACTGTTGGCAGCGCCAATGGCGGCAATCTGAATCTTAGCGGCGGCAATGGAGTTGGAACTGGATCGAATGGCCTAGTTGTCATGTCGACACCTACATTCTCGACAACTACTAATGATTCAAACTGTTATACGGGCGGATCATTAGTTGCAAATACTTGTACGATCGCACAGGCGTCTATAAATAATTCAGCTGCAGTTTTAGTTGGATTTAGTACAATCGGAAAAACCGCAAATATGCCCGACCCGACTATTACAACCGCCGGTCGTGTTGTTTACATTACAGCCGCTAACGGATCACAAGATTTTACATTAGTAGTTAATGGCGGCGGTAATGGTAACTCAATTGCTATGCGTCAAAATACAACAGCTACTATGATTTGGAACGGTTCAGATTGGACAGCGGCTGGTGCATCCAGTTCAACTACTCTACAATCAGCATACGACAACACCATGCAGAGCGCTGGTGGCGCCGAGTTAATCGTCAGCAAAACCGGAACAACTAACGGATTAACCATTCGCGATAGCTCAACGAATCCAGTCAACGGAACATTGCTATCTGTGCAGACTTCATCTGCCGCTGGATTATTCTCGGTCAATAGCAACGTTACTGAATATACATCAGACAGCGGCGCCGAAGTCGCTGGAGCTAGTGCTAGTACTTTCCCAGCTAATACCTGGGGTGCTAATGGCAGTTCAACAATCAGTCGATACACAACCGCTGGTAATTACATCGCAACAGGACAGGCTTCAGCATCAACCGTAACTACAACTTCTGCTGGTGATGGAATCAAAAATACCTTAACAACCGCATTAACTGCAAACACTACATATAACGTATCGTTTACGGCTCGACTTGCTAGTGGAATATTTACTGATATGGATGTTTATTATTCTATAAACGGTACAGCCAATTCGGTCGCCTGTGCAACCGCGCAGAGTGTCAACACTAGTGTTTGGACAAAAATTAACTGTTCGTTCACTGCCCCTTCATCTGGCATAACATCAACAAACGCTATTTTAATTCGTCAAACCGGCGCTGGAACAAGCAGAACTTTCTACGTAGATAACTTAAGTGTTGCGATTGCAGCAAATTATAACTACGCAACCGACCCAGGAGCTGATGATAGCGTAAATTTTGCGACAAACTGGTCATTCGTCAACGCTACATCTGGCGCAGGTAACGCATCACGTAATACATCAGATGGTAACGACGCCAGCGACAGTGCGACTGCAACGATTACCACTGGTGCTGCTAATGCAGGTATCAGAAATAAGCTTTCAATCAATCCAATGCCAAGCACTTTATACCGTATTACGGTATATGCGAAGTTAACGTCCGGCGCGGCATTCAATGATTTCAAGATTCGATATTCAAGAGATGGCAGTACTGGATCAAGTGGAAATTATATCGATTGTACCGACTACAATACTCAAATCATAACAACCACCGTATGGACAAAAGTAACATGCTACGTTACAACCGACGCTATTGCCGCGACAAACCCACATGTAAATTTTGTTGAAGGTAGTTCGGCAGTTCGAGTATTCTCAGTCGATACATTCTCGATGACTTTATCAACTAGTAGTACGCCTAATGTGCAGATCGGTGGTGGTATTAATGGTGGACCAGTCACACTTCTAACTCTTGACCGAGGAGCTTCCGCGCCAATCGCTAGCGACAATGATGCGCTACTTGGATCAATGTATTACGATACGTCACTTGGAAAATTACAATGTTATGAAGCTGACGGTTGGGGCGCCTGTGGTTCAAGCCCAGACAACGTCGTAACAATTTCGCCAGAATACACCAACGCCGTACTGCATGGAACTGGTATTGGTACGATGACATCCGACCTATGTTCAGACACGCTTGACATTAACGATGGATCATTCAGTCAACCAACAATCTGCGGCAGCAACGAAACATACAACTTCTATAAATGGACATCCCCACAGGCCAGTGCCCAAACTTATAGCGTGTTCGTTACATACCAATTACCAAATACTTTCAAGACGTTTGCGTCAGGTCAAACATCCTTAATGGGTCGCACCGACAGCGCCAACTCGACCGTTCAGTATCAAGTTTATCGAAACAGTGCGACTTCGGGTCTTACATCTTGCGGAACATCAATGACTGTTTCAACTGGATCAGTTTCAACCTGGCAATTAAAAACAGCCAGCGGTTCAGCCGACCCATCAACCTGTGGATTTGGCCCTGGCGACAGCATTGTATTCAAGATCAATTTGGTCGCAAGCTTGAACGCGAATGCATATATCGGCAACTTAAACTTCATCTTCTCTAACAAGTAGGGCGCCAGAATGATAAAATATCTAAAGCAACAGATGAAAAAACATTTAAAGGGAGCACTGGGTTTATTTAATGAGCGCAAAAAAATACGCCTACACTTTCCTTTTTTCAAAAAAAATAACCAATTTTTAACTAAAAAACAATATATTCGAATAGGCTTAATCTTATTCGTATTAATTTCCGTTATTATTGGGCTGCCAATTTTAGTACAGAATTACGTTAACAGCCATAGTTATAGTTTAGGTAAATCTAATTCCCTATTACCAAAAAGCGACTCAACACTTGGCAAAAAAATAACATTTGATAGTAAAAATAAAAATTTTACATTCATAAACGGCGACAAAACTGCCGATGCTGGTTCGATGCAATCTGGAAAAATTACAATCGTTACGAATTCAGAATCCAGCAAAGGCATTTCAGTAACTGACGAAATGACTAATGTCGACTTTAAACTTATTCCAAAATTCGGATTAAATCATGGCGAACAATCTGACAACCGCATCATATATCCACTGCAGAGTGGCGATGGCTGGTTAGTTTATACTATGCAAAACACTGGCGCAAAAGAAGATATAATCCTAACTAAATCAGGTAGCGATAGTCAGAAATTTGAATATGAACTAGAACTTGGCGATAGTTTAGCAGCTAAGCTTGAATCTGATGGCAGTATTGGAATATACGGCAATACAATTTTCAGCGGCAATATTACGGCATCGACCGATGCTGATGCTGCATTGTTATTAAAAGCTCGTCAAAATTCTGACAAAAATACCCTACTTTTCAAAATTCCACGACCTGTAATTATCGAAAAAGATGAAAAAATATCTGACGTATCTGCTGTATTTGTTTTGGACGGTAAAAAACTAACAGTAAATGTCACAAACCTAAATAAAGCTACGTATCCGCTATCAATTGACCCTAGTATCTATGTCGTAACAGCCCAGCAATTCATGAGCGGAAATAACGAAACGAATATAGATTTTGACGTAACAAATAAATTAATCAAAAAATCACCTACTACTGGCGCTCGTTTTGACTCCTGGAATAACACTACGACACTACCAGCGCCAACCTGGGCCGGAAGCACCGTGGCAGCTGGTGGTTATATATATTCTATTGGCGGTACATCATTTAGCGGTCAAATATCATCAGCTCAAGGTGCAGATACATTCATCGTGCCATCAGGCATAACTAGTATTACCGTGAAAGCCTGGGGCGGTGCTGGTGGTGGTGGTGCTGGTGGATCAGCAGCGGCTGGTGGAGATGGTGGTGCGGGCGGTTACGTTCTTGCGACACTGCCAGTCACCCCAGGTGAGACTTTGAATTTATACGTTGGTGGTGGTGGTAGAGCAGGAACTCGAAATACATCAGGCGGTGGCGGTGGTGGTGGTGGCTACACTAGTATTTATCGCGGATCAACACCACTTGCAATCATTGCAGGCGGTGGTGGTGGCGGTGGCGGTCGCAGCACATCAACTCACACTGGTGGAGATGGTGGTGCGGGCGGCGGAACGACTGGTATTGCCGGTGGAAATGCTGGCGGTACAAGCACATTAGTCACTGGTGGAGGACCAGGAACTCCTACTGGCGGCGGCTTGGCTGGAACTGGTGGTCGAAATCTCGGTACAAATGGTGGATCATTATACGGAGGCTTAGGTGCTAACGGTAGAAATAACTCCGGCGCAGATGGTGGTCTCGCAAACGGCGGACTCGACAGCGGAGGTGCTGGTGGATCAGTGACGTCGACAACATATGCCGCTGGTGGCGGTGGTGGTTCTGGATTATATGGTGGCGGCGGCGGATCCGGCTCAAACGGAACAACAATCACTCGTGGTGGTTCTGGTGGTGGTGGTGGATCAAGCTATACTGACGATGAAGCAACATCGGTCACTAATCAAGCTGGCAGCGGTCAAATACCCTACAATTCTGCCGATCCATACAGAAACGGTGCCGCAACTGGCGGTAATGGCGGTGCAATTGCAGGAGTTGGCACAGCTGGTGCTAACGGTCTTATAGTCATAACCTACGGAAGTGGCGGCACAACAACTAATCAATCAGTTAGTTGGGCACAGTTCAATACTTCAACTGGGACCGTTGATAGTGCCAACCCAGGTAGTGGCGTTTGTAGTGGGTGGTGTACATCATCACTTTATAATCTACCTTCTGAACGTGCCAATTATTCACTAGTTGCTTATAATGGATTTTTGTACGCTCTCGGTGGTACGAATAGCGCAGGTACCAGACAAAATACAGTCTACATAGCAAAACTTGGCGCTAACGGTGAACCTCAACTATGGCATCCAACCGATACTAATAAAAATAACTGGGTTTATTGGTATGTCGATGCAAATCTCAGTTCAGTGCGCGCCAATTCAACTGCCGTTGCCTATAATAATCGTATGTATTTAATGGGCGGACTGTCTACTAGTGGACCCGTCAATACCGTCGAAGTTGCCGACATTACACCGACTGGCAAGCTCAGTACTTGGACGGCTTCAACTTCTCTACCTTTTAATCTATATGGCCACAGCGCCCAGGTCTATAATGATCGGCTTTATATACTCGGCGGAGCATCAACAGTTGGCGGAGCTCCACTAACTTCGGTTTATTACATAAAAATCAATAATGACGGAACACTCAACACCTGGGTTCAAACAACCAGCTTTTCAACCGCTCGTTTAAGTGGCGGTGGTAATTTTTCGGTTGTTTGGGGTGCGTATATTTATATTTCAGGTGGATGCAGCACCGTGAACGCAAGTGGTTTTTGCACAACCGTCAATTCCAATACACAGGTTGCGAGCATTAACGCCGACGGCAGTATTGATGTGTGGAATAACGTCGGTGATGTATCATCTCAACGACTTGGATTTGGTATGGTTGCCTGGCGAAGCAAAATTTATGAAGTTGGTGGCTGTTCAGCTCAAAACACCACAACTGGCGATTGTAGCACGGCAATGCTCGATAGCATTATCTACGGATCCATAAATCAAGACGGCGATGCATCAACCGTAGGTGAATCATTCACAAGCGGAACAGCGCCGTGTAGCGGAACAACGCCGACAAGTTGTAATACACCTGGAACATCCTACCTGGGTAATATGTTAAATTCATCAATTATTACCAATGGTTATTTGTACGTTTTCGGTGGATGCACTAACAACTCATGTTCCACTACTAACGGTAACGTTGCTTACGTATCGATATCGTCAACTGGAATTATGAGTAAGCCTGCAACCTGCCCTTATGGTAGTTATCAGGGAAGCTCATGGTGCGTGGATAATGTTCATACCATCAGTGGTGGTATTGCAGCATCTAGTCCAGTAGTATTCAATGGTAGAATTTATCTAGTCGGCGGGCTTAATGGCAGCTCAAACACAAACTCAATTCAAAGAACTACACTAAGTAACGACGGTAGCATATCTGCATGGACGTCACAAACTATGACTGGGTTAGGCACAACTTCGGTGTCCTTTCTTTATGCCTACGCGCGTGCAAATCCATCATCAGCCAGCACAAACCCAGGAAATCTATACATTATTGGTGGTTGTTCAACTAGTACCGGTGCTGGTTGTACTGCATATTCCCAAGGAGTATACAAATGTAATATCCAAGCAGCAGGAGCTATTGCAGGATGCACTACTAGCGGACAATTGCAAATCGGGGTATTGCCTGGCGATTACAAAACTGGGCTTGGAATTATGAGTGGTACGGTATATGCAAATTACGTTTATTTAATTGGTGGAGTCTCACCAAATCAAGTTGACTTAAAAACACTTCGTTATGCCAAGATCGACGACAATAATAATATCGTTGCAGCAACTGGATCAACTTGGGCGCAATCACCTTACGAAATGGCCGTTGGTCGGCGTCGCTCGGCTGCATTTGGTTATAACGGATATATTTATGCCGTTGGTGGATATGAAGCCTCGACCGGAGTCTTGGCCGACATCGAGTTTATCAAAATGAATGTTAGCGATGGTAGTCTCGGTAGTACTGGTGATGGTTGGCACGTATCAGCCGTCGAAATTAACCAGCGCTGGGGGCTTAGCGTCGCCGTATCAAATTCATTTGCCTATGTTATCGGTGGATGTACGGACGGAGCCAGCCCAAGCGGATGTACAACTCGAACCGACGTTATTCAGACCTTCCAAGTATACAATAACGACAGCGGCGCACCAGCTGGATTCTCGACATCCGCAAATACTTATACAACCAACCCAAACCGAATCGGCGCCAGCAGTGTGATCCTGAATGGCAATATTTATGTCGCCGGTGGATGTACTAGCGCGACAGACTGTACAACCGCAACTAACAATGTATCTTACGCACCAATCGACGCGAATGGCCATGTCGGAGTTTGGAATAGCACTACAGCCAGCCTGCCCGACGTAAGAACATGGGGCAAATTACTAACAGCTGGCGGATCGATATATTACCTAGGCGGTCAAAGTAGCACTGCGACAGACGAACGCACCGAGGTTTATTATGCAACGCCATCATCTGGTAATATTACAACCTGGAATACGGCCAGTTTTGGTCTTCCATCAGCTCGTACAAAATTCGGAGCATCGTCTTGGAATGATCGACTATACGTAGTTGGTGGTCTAGATAGTAACGCAGCTTCAACATCAACAGTCTATGTCAGTCCACAACTCAATAATGGCGGCAACATCGGATCGGCTTGGTCAACAACCAGTACCGCTTTTGATACCGCTCGAAGTGGAGCTACCGTCGTAACTTATGCAAATAATATTTATTTAATGGGCGGCTTTGACGGCACAAATTATTTGAGCGATTCTCAATATGCAAAAATTAATGCCGCTAACGGCTCCGTCGGAACATGGATATTCTCATCCAGCATGCCAATTCAATTATCGCAATCAGAAGGATTTGCAGCTAATGGATATGTTTATTTGATGGGCGGACGGTCATCTGCGACAACTTGTGACCCAATTACGTTAGTTGCACCAATTAGCGCCAATACAACTATTGCGTCTGGCAACAATCCAACTGGAATTGGCGACTGGTACGAGACCAACCAACGATTCGGCGGAGCTAGATATGGCGCAACTGCATCATATTATGATGGTAAGGCGTATGTGACTGGCGGCGGATGCGGTGCAACTTTAACTTATGCAACCCCAGTTACTCAACAAACCGCATTACTATCGCAACCTCAAGTGGCTAAATACTCGATCATGATAGACACTGACTCCGATGTCTTCCCAAGTAGCTGGCTATTAAACGGTGTCGACAACTCAATTGGCGCTAAGTGGCAACTAAATTATCGATCAATGCCAAACACGACAACATCATGCACAACACCAGCCATGACAACCTGGGGGCAAAACACGGCATTTGGCGATGTAACGCTTGGATTGCCTGGAGTCTATACGCCAAAAAATGCTAGTGGCGCAACAACAAACTGCGCAAGGTTCTATTATTTCAATGTATCTATCGACAGCTCCAAAGCCTATGGTTATCCTGACGACGTTTCGCGCGGACCTACTATCACCGACCTAACCCTTCAATTTACAGCCGACCCAAGTAAGCGTTTAATGCACGGTCGCACATTTACTGGTGGCCTGCAACAACCGATAGACACCCCATACTACACTCGTTAAACAACTGTTATAATATTGGTAATGGATAATCAAAACAATCAACTTGACGAAAATCTTGAAAAAGATATTTTACAGACTGTCCAAGAAGAGTTGACTTTATTGAAAGTTAAAAAGAAAAAGAACTACCTAAAAAACATCATTCCTAGTAAAATCCCACGCCCCGAAATAACCAAAAAAATCAAAAAAAACACCGTAATTGGAGTAGCTATAGTTACTCTAACCTGTATAATTACAGTTTTTTCAGTTGGCTACTTTTTCCCAAAACAAAAAACAATTGTCATCAACGGCAAAACTCAACCAGCTTTTACTACAACCAAATTAACCACTGGCAATCCAAGCTATAAAACTATAATTCCATCAAATAAAACTATCGGCAGCCTAGGTGGCTGGAAGAGAATTAGTCCAGAAAGCGCCGATCCAGTCTATGCCTATTCCGACAAAATCAATAATATCACCATAGCCGTTAGTGAGCAGCCGTTACCCGATAATTTCAAAGAAAACACTGCCGCTCAGATCGAAAAAATGGCGCTTAATTTTAATGCTACTGATAAAGTGACGGTCGGAAACACTGTTGTATACATCGGCACGTCTGGCGATGGACCACAATCAGTCATATTCACGAAAAAAGATCTGTTAGTATTAATTAAATCTTCATCAAAAATCAGTGATGCAGATTGGGCTAATTATATTAACGGCCTCAATTAAATTACTTAATCACCAACTCGCCAATAACCATTCCTGATTTTTCACCTTTACTACACAAAACTTCCACAGCCCATTTACCAGCTGGAGTAAACGATGATGTCGGCCAAGACCAACTAACCATACCGTATTCATCAGTATTCTTTTTAACCAAACTAGAGTCGCTGTACTTTTGTTTATTGAGAGTTACTGTAATATTACAACTTGCTCCTGGATTTGATCTTGTTGTTATATTAACAACGTCACCTTGATTAATTGGTGAAGATATTGATTGTATCGAAACACCCACTGGTACGTTGTCGGCTTGTTTTGTCGGGGTAATGATATTTGTCGAAGAAGTTGGCTCGGGCAAAGTATCACCCAAAACGGCCGTATCATTTTGACCAAAATACCAAACGCAGGCTAATATCCCGCCAAAAGCCGACATCGACATAATAATAAAGCTCATTATCATGTTACCAGCTAACTTGATAGGTTTTTTCGCCTTCAACGTAAACTCCTGTTACTTTTTTAGACTCTCTTGATATTTTGTGATCGAAGAAGTTACTTGACCGTCTTTTTTAATGTTTTCAAAGAATAATACTTGATCGCGGTTTATCGTCATTTCATCTGATGGGCCATGTACTTCGCTGCCAAGTTTGATCAGTTGAACACCAGTTGCGCTACCTGATGCATTTTGCAAAGTAGATGTTTTGTCGGCAGTATTAGTCGTCTGTAAATAATAAATATCCGTCAACTTAACATAGTCGCTATTTAATATCTGTAATTTACCAAAGTAAACTTGGCCATTCGTCAAAAACAACGCCTGATACCTATTGCTATCAATACTAGCATTAGTACTTGATTTATAAACAAACCAGCCACCAACAAAGCCCAGCGCTATAACCAAAACACCAATAGCCAGCATGATTATTTTTGATTTATCATGTTTTTTCTTGCCATGACGATTAGTATCGCCGTTTTGCCTTACACCACCAACATACCCAGTTGCATTATCCATAAAACCCCTCGTTTCGTTACATCAATTGTAGCATAAGGCTAATCTGGCGTACAGATACAGCTATTTATTTTCGACTATCGGAGATAGCGGCTGGCCAAAAATTTCTGATATGAATTTTGAATAATCGACAATGTTATCTTTAAAATAATTTGGATAAACTTTTTGGATCTGCGCCACCATATAATAGCCAATTGCAATCATTGCACCGTAATCACAACCTTCAGGCAGTGGTACATAGAAACGATTATCACTTTCACCCCAAACATTATTCGTTTCACCAAAACTAATAAATAACTCATCAGATTTAGCAATCGTCACGGCATGTTTCATGTATTCACTTGTTTCAATGTCGCGGGCAATATTACGGCCAAATAATTCGATAAATTTAACATTAATCATGCGAATAGTCTCAGAGAATTTTGGTGGTACGATCAAGAAATATTTATTATATTTTGAAAAATCCGGCATCTGCAATGTATCGATATTGTTTTTAATGAATTCATAAATCGCCGCTGGATTTTCACCAGTATAACCTAGTACCATGCCTAAATATGTCGAAGTATTATAAGTATAAGGTTCACGGTTCTTTGGCAAAACATATTCGTCAAAGCTTTGTCGATCATCCGCAAAAACATTAGCCGCCGAAGAGTTTGGAGTGTTTGTAATTAACATTACTCGCTTACCCATCTCTTTAACTTTTCTTGCAATAATCGGCGCATGCTTTTCACCTGATGCTGACAAAATCACAACACTATCAATTTCTGGAATGGCTTTTAGTTTTTCTTCAAAGTTACCTTCACTCGCAAAAACCGCATTAGTCTTGCTGAAAATAATTCGACCAGTCGCCTCGGCATTGCCCGATCCAACTACCAGCGGATGATGGTAATTACTCAAATCAATTTTTGGCAATGCAACCGATTGAAAAAATTCCAACGCACCCATCACCGCCACATCCAAATTTGGAATATTATTAACCGTAAAAGTATTCAAAGTTTCAATGTTATTCATCCCAAGCCTTTCCCTGCCATTTATATATTCTAAGTATAGTTTCTTTTGTAGTTTGCCGCAAATTTTATGCCATTACGTAGTTATCAAAAACGCCGTAATAAAAATAATAAAAACCATCAAAAACAAAATTGAAGCAATTGCAAATAATCGCACCGTATCTTTACCGTCAGTTTTTATGCCTTTTTCATAATATTTTTTTAGCGCATAATATCCGTTAATTGGCACCGCCAAATCAAACATACCCATATGTTTCATAATGACCGTTATATAAGATTGTTTTTTATAATTCGTATAGAGTGCAAAGTTTGAATTGCGAAAAATAATATAATGCACGTCTTTAAAGTAAATCACCTGACCAGCCGCACCCAAAATAATCATCCTGTTGTCAAATATAGCAAGATATTTTTTGTCATCGTAAAATGGTTTGGCGCGGACAATCTTTTTGTCCATATACGAATAATAGCAGTTATGCTTATAATTTAATATATCGATATAAAAAAGGGGAGTAATCATCCCCTTTTTATTAATGTCTTATTTTGCGCTTTTGACTAATTCTTCGGCATGACTTATTGGTACAGAAAAGCCAATATTCTGGGCGTTGCCATCGATTGCTGTATTTATGCCAATGACTTCGCCGTTCATATTTACCAGTGGCCCACCAGAATTACCTGGATTAATCGCGGTATCGGTCTGAATTAAATCATCCAGCTCCTTCAAATTACCATAAAGACTTGAACCCGAAGTAACAATTGGTCGACCCAGTCCTGACACAATACCTTTTGACACCGACCAATTATATTTGCCTAATGCATTACCGATTGCAATCACCGCTTCACCAACTTTTAATTTATCCGAATTGCCCATTTTAGCTGCATCGAGTTTTCTAGCCGTCTTGACTTTAATTAACGCCAAATCTTTACTAGCATCAGTTTTTACAACTTCGGCATCCAACTTTGTCGAATCTTGCATTGTGATCGAAACCGAATCAATATCATCAATCACGTGGTTGTTAGTCAGAATATACCCATCTTCGCTAATTATAATTCCCGTTCCAGCACCTTCGGACACATACCTATTACCGAACCATCCGTAGCTGGTAGTTCTTGTTGATATACTAACCACGCTCTTTGATACTTGGCTGGCGATATTAACGACATTTTGTTCAGCTGACACGTTATAGGTTTGAGTCGTTCGATTCAAGTAATCACCCGTATTTTTCAAATACTGAATTGTTCCGAAAGAACCAGCTCCAGCACTTGCGGCAACTAGTATCAATAACAACAAAATTTTACCAATTTTTTTAAACTGAATTTTTGGTAATTTTGGTAG
Organism: uncultured Saccharimonas sp. (SeqCode); assembly: GCA_964575635.1. Classification (GTDB taxonomy): domain Bacteria; phylum Patescibacteriota; class Saccharimonadia; order Saccharimonadales; family Saccharimonadaceae; genus UBA1547. Next base: position 20,131 of record CAZNQY010000017.1, read on the forward strand.
TTTAGGTTTTCGAATAATTATGACATCTTTGTTATCAATATTTTTTTCCATATTAATAATTCCCAAATTAAATATCTTATGCTAATAACATACATTATTTTAATGAATTTACACTTAAAAAATCAAGCATTTTTGATTATATTAATGCTTATTTATTGACTTTTTGTATAGTTTATGCTAATATATAAGTAATGGCACAAGAAAACAAAAACGAAATAGAAAAAAGTCCAGAAACCAATATCAACCTAAAGCACGAACTCGGTAAAACCGCTGTCGACAGTTTTTATCTGATGTTCAAACAAACTCAGGCAAGTTAAAACAAAAAAGGGAGCGAAAATGAAGCTATTAAGCTATAAAAATAAATTAAAGAAATTATTAAAACCAGCGGCAAGTCCCAAATTCATCTATGGTCATGAAACACCGAACGATCATCGGCTAACCGCAACACTAGCCAAAGCACCGCCAGGTGTACCAACATAATAAAATAGCCGGGTAATCCCCGGCTTTTT
>CAZNQY010000018.1:0-17907 GCA_964575635.1 uncultured Saccharimonas sp. (SeqCode)
CTTGAAGCATGCGCATTTCATTGCGGCGGATAACTTCAGGAGCGTTAAGTTCGATCAGTTTCTTTAGACGGTTGTTTCGGTTGATAACACGTCGGTAAAGGTCATTTAGATCTGATGTCGCAAAACGACCACCAGTTAATTGAACCATTGGACGAAGATCTGGAGGGATAACTGGAAGAACTGTTAGTGCTAGGCTGTTTGGCTTAATACCAGCAACTTGCATACCTTCAAGCATCTTTAGACGCTTAAGTAGTTTCTTTTCGCGTTGACCCTTTGCTTCAGCAACTTCTTTTGACAAATCTTCGATCAATTTAGGTAGATCGATTTCGTCTAAGAGGGCTTTTAGAGCAGTACCACCCATTTCAACCTTGATTAACTCTTCATATTCTTCTGGTAGATTACGGAAATCTACTTCAGAGATCAATGCGCCCTTTACTAGGCTTTCAAGTTGAGCTTTTTTAGTAACGTAATTAGTATTTAGGTCTTCGATCTCTTTTGACTGTTCAGTCGCCAAAGCTTTTACGTCAGCGTTTTCAACGCCAGCTTCACGCTCGTAACGCATTTTGATAGCAATCTTGCCAGCTTCAGTTTCAGCCTCTAGATCAGCCAACATTTGATCGCGTTTTTCAGCATCTGATTCCAAAATTACATATGTTGCAAAGTAAGCGATGCGTTCTAGGTTACGAACGGTAATTCCCAAAAGCAAACTCATTGCACTTGGTGTTCCACGCATAAACCAGATGTGAGCAACTGGTGCAGCTAGTGAAATGTGCGCCATTCGTTCGCGGCGAACAATCGACTTGGTGATCAAATCACCATTTTTGTCGACTGCTGCTTCGCGAGAACGAACGCCTTTTAATTTGTTATCATGTGGATTAACATCTTTTACTGGTCCAAAGATCTTTTCACAGAATAGACCATCGCGCTCAGGTTTCTGAGTTCGGTAGTTAATTGTTTCAGGTTTTGTAACTTCACCGTTACTCCACCTTAGGATATCTTCTGGACTTGCGACCGTCATACGGATAGCGTTAAAGTCGGTAAGACCGGTGTTTGCAACTATTCTTGACATATTACGCCTCCTCCGCGATTGCACTAATTTCATCTATATCTTCTTCGATAATCATATCGTCTTCGAATTCAGCTATATCATTTGGAACAGCTTCTTCGTGTTCAGTCACGATTTCTTCAATTTCATGATCAATCGATTCTTCTTCGGAGTGGCCGCTAGTGATTTGACCAGCGTCAACTGCTGCATCAACAGTTTCGTCGACTAGATCAACACGTAGACCAAGTCCTTGAAGTTCCTTTACAAGAACGTTGAATGATTCAGGTAGTTTTGGACCAACGATAGCTTCATTCTTGATGATTGATTCATAAGCTTTTGCACGTCCGTAAACGTCGTCTGACTTAATTGTAATCATTTCCTGAAGTGTTGCGGCTGCGCCGTAAGCTTCTAGGGCCCAAACTTCCATTTCTCCGAAGCGCTGACCACCGTTTTGTGCCTTACCGCCTAATGGCTGTTGTGTGACCATAGTGTATGGACCAGTTGAACGAGCGTGGATCTTGTCGCTAACCATGTGGTGTAGCTTGATCATGTGCATCACACCAACAGTTGTTCGTTCCTCGAATGCTTGACCATCGCGACCGTCAAATAGTTGGAATTTACCATCTCGGGCAAAACCAGCTTTTTCAAGCTCATCGCCGATAGTTTCATTTGGCACACCGTTAAAGGCTGGAGTTGCGACTTTGTATCCAAGTGCGCGAGCTGCCATACCAAGGTGAGTTTCAAATAGCTGACCAATGTTCATACGGCTTGGCACACCGAGCGGGTTCAAGACTACGTCGACTGGAGTTCCGTCTTCCATGAATGGCATATCTTCGATTGGAAGAATCTTGGCTACAACACCCTTGTTACCGTGGCGTCCAGCTAACTTGTCACCAACGCTAATTTTGCGAAGTTGAGCAACAAAGATTTGGATTTGCATCAATACGCCAGCTTTAAGTTCATGACCGTTTTCGCGGCTAAAGACCTTAACACCGACAACTTTACCGCCACCAGCATTGTTCATACGTAGTGAAGTATCGCGAACGTCTTTGGCTTTTTCACCAAAGATTGCGCGTAGCAAGCGTTCTTCGCTTGAAAGTTCTTGTTCACCCTTTGGAGTAATTTTACCAACTAATACGTCGCCAGATTTTACTTCTGATCCAACTTGGATGATTCCATCTTCGTCAAGGTGACGTAGGGATTCTTCGCTAACATTTGGAATATCGCGAGTTACGATTTCGTTTCCAAGTTTAGTTTCACGAACTTCGATTGTGTAGTCCTTGATGTTGATGCTAGTTAGAGCGTCATCACGTACGATTCGTTGTGAAAGCACAATCGCGTCGTCCATGTTATATCCACCCCAAGGCATAAAGGCTACAAGTAGGTCGCGTCCAAGCGCTAATTCACCATCAGCAACTGATGCACCTTCGATTAGAATGTCACCTTCTTTAACCTTTTGGCCACGTTCTACGCGAACTTTTTGGTTAATAGAACGGTCGTCATTACTCTTTACGAAGTGAACTGGTTCGTATTTTCGTACACCATCAGCATACTTAACATGAACTTCATCACCGTCAGCGCGAACAACTTCACCATCACCAGATGCAACGACTAATTGGCTAGTATTTCGAGCGATTTCGCCTTCGATACCAGTACCAACAGTTGGAGATTCAGGGTTAAGAAGTGGCACAGCTTGCTTCTGCATGGCAGAACCAGTTAGTGAGCGGTCAACACGGTTTTTCTCGATGAATGGAATTAGAGCAGCCGATGTTCCAAGGATTTGCTTGTGAGCGGCATCAACGTAAGTAACTTCACTGGCATCAACTTGTTCTGGCAAGATTCCGTTTCGAGCACTTACGCGTTCATCAGCGAATGTACCATCAGCGTTAATCTTGACTGAGGCGTCAGCGATAACTTCGGTAACTTCCTGTGCAGCATCAAGGTAAACAACTTCTTTTGTTACTTTACCCTTTACGACGCGTAGGTATGGAGTTTCGATAAATCCATATTCGTTAACACGTGCATAAGTTGCAAGGTTCAATACCAATCCGATGTTCGCACCTTCTGGAGTTTCCACAACACAAAGGCGACCATAGTGAGTTGGGTGAGCGTCACGAACGTCAAAGCCAGCGCGTTCGCGTGATAGACCACCAGGTCCCATCGAGCTTAGGCGGCGTTTGTGTGAAAGTTCTGCTAGTGGGTTTGTTTCGTCCATCAACTGTGAAAGTTGTGAACTTGCAAAGAATTCACGAACAGCAGCAACTACTGGACGAGCATTAATTAGCTGACCAGGAGTAACGTTTTCGATATCACACATACTCATGCGATCCATAGCGTTACGCTGCATACGCAACATACCAACACGGAATTGACGAGCAACTAATTCACCAACCAATTTAACGCGGCGGTTTGATAGTGCGTCGATGTCGTCGGTTTTTTCTTGAGTATTGTTCAAACGAATAATTTCGCTAACAATTGCAACTAGGTCAGAGATTTGGAAAACACGGTTTTCAGTTGTGTTTGGCACTTCAAGTCCTAGGCGTTGGTTTAATTTGTAACGACCAACACGGCTGTAGTCAAATCGTTTGAAGTCAAAGAACATACGTTCGATCATGCTGCGAGCGTTATCAACAGTCGCAAGATCACCTGGACGTAGGCGGCGGTAAACTTCAATTAAAGCTTCGTTTGAACCACGAGCTGGGTCTTTGTCAAGAGTGGCATCGATATACTTGACTTCACCAGTATCGACAGATTCGAACAAACTCTTGATTTCTGATGTCTTGCTATAACCAAGAGCACGGAAAAGAGTTGTAATAGGTAATTTACGGCGGCGATCAATTTTTACATAAATCGCACCACTTGTTGTAGTTTCAATCTCAAGCCATGCGCCACGACCTGGGATTAATTTTGCACCATAATAATTCTTTGAAGCTGCTTTATCAGCCGTAAAGAAAACACCAGCACTTCGGATAAGTTGAGAAACAACTACACGTTCTGTACCGTTAATAATAAATGTACCGCGGTCGGTCATCCATGGGTAGTCACCAAGATAGATTTCTTGTTCTTTAACTTCACCAGTAACTTTATTAGTCAACTCAACGTTTGCGCGAAGTGGTGCGTCAAAGGTTAGGTTGTTTTCTTTTGCGTCACGTTCGCTAGTTTTTGGATCCTGGAATGCGTAATCTTTGAAACGCAAAGCAAGCTTTTGACCAGTGTAATCGTCAATTGGATTAAGCTCGGCAAAAATTTCGCCAAGTCCGGTTTCGACGAATTCACGCCAGCTGTCCTTTTGGTGTGCAATTAAATTTGGTAACGGTAGCGCTGTGTCGCCTTCTGTAAAGAAAACGCGCTTAGTGCTACTAGGCTGTGGTTTTGCCATAGTCGATGCTACTCCTCGCAAATTGTTATGAGTTATTTTTTAGTTTGTATCTCTGTAAAACACAGAAAACAAAGGGTCTTTGGCGCCGAAGATTCCCTAAATCATGGTCGTCAATCTGTATCATGCCACTGATACCGACGGACATAAGTAACCACAACTACACTACTTCTAGTAACCGATTATCTCTTAAAAAAGTAAAATAGTCAACAATAAAATTGCATTAAATTTAAAAATATCAGCAAAAGTAATGACAGTCGATTTGATAATTATTTGTTATCCTATATGCATATGATTAACTTCGATTAAACATACTTATACTATTCGAATTATAATTGACAACATAGAGCGAATATCCATCAGGAGACAAGACGATTCCATATGAATTGCCACTTGTCCCTATGCTTGGCGATGAATAAGGACTTAGCGCTCCAGTTGTTGTATTTCTAGTAAATATAGATACTGAATTTGAAGTATAATTAGATACATAAACTGACTTATCATCAGAACTAATTGCAATGTACGTCGGACCAGTACCAGTGGTAATATTTGGGGTTGCCAGTGCGGACAGTAGGCCTGTTGCGGCGTCTCGACTGAACATCGATATATTGTTATCACTCTGATTAGTTACATATATGTTCTTATCATCATCTGAGATGGCTATTCCCATAGGGTCTCTGCCTACAGATATACTTGACGTAGCTAAAGCTGTTAATGCGCCGGTTGATGTATTTCGACTATACATACTAATAGTATTAGAGTTCAGGTTTACGACATACACATTCGTGCCATCCTTTGAAATTGCAATCCCATAAGGCGAATTACCCGTAGGGATTGTTGGTATCGCGAGCGCAGTCAATACACCAGTTGAGATATCGCGGCTATACATAGAAATACTGTTTGAAGTTTCATTTGAAACATATACAGATTTGTTGTCAGGAGAGACTGCTATATAAACAGGACTAAGTCCAGTTGCGATAGTCGGAGTCGCCATAGCCGTTAATTCACCATTTGATATATTTCGAGTAAACATGGACACTTTAGCTTGTCCAGCATCGGCGGTATACACAGATTTACCGTCTCGAGAAACAACAATTCCGTAAGGGCTAGATCCGCCAGTAGATATCGTTGGTGTCGTCATTGCACTTAAAATCCCCGTTGACACATTACGGTTATACATAGATATATTATTAGTGTCTGTATTAGATGCATAAACAGACATACCATCATTGGATATGGCAAGTGAGTATGGATGTCCGAATGTCGCTATCGTAGGAGTTGACATTGCAGATAATTGACTCGTAAATACAGGCACGAGTGCAATATCACCACCATCTGTAATTTTATATGAAATACCAGTCGGATTATTAGTTAGAGTTAAAGTAAAAGCAGTAGCACTGCCAGAATAAGTTAAGCTAGAATTACTCATATTCTTTACGCAGTACTTCGAGTCAGTGTTTGGCGCTGTTGGACAAAAATTTGCATCAAGAGAAGTGGGATACGAACCATATTCAACATAATACAGTTTAAGCATTCTCAGATTACTAGATAATTGTGATTTTAATCCAGCAGTGATTGCTTTTTGAGTAATTCCAGAATACGAAACAATCGTAATCGCGGCTAATATACCAATAACTACTATCACGACTAATAATTCAACAATAGTAAATGCTTTGATATTTTGTTTTTTCAACATTCGCCCACACTTTTTATTCATAATACTAGATTAACACAAGCGTGATTGCATAAAAAGCTTTTTAGCTTTTCGTAATTACTTCGTCAATCAAGCCATATTCTTTGGCTTCTTTCGGTGTCATCCAATAATCGCGTTCCATATCGTCTTTGACTTTATCAAGTTTTTGACCAGTGTTTTTAGCCATAATTTCCGACAACATTTCTTTGACCGCGATGCCTTCTTTTAGGTCTATTTCCATATCTGTTACCTTACCGCGAGTACCGCTACTTGGCTGGTGAATCATGACTTTACTATGAGGTAACATAAATCGTTTACCTTTGGCGCCACTTGATAATAGAAACGCACCCATACTTGCTTGTAAACCAATCCCGATCGTCTGAACATCAGGTGTTATATATTGCATTGTATCATAAATAGCCATGCCGTCATAGACACTGCCGCCTGGGCTGTTGATATATAATTTGATATCTTTTTTTGGATCCAAATATGCAAGGTGTATCAATTGTGCCACGACCAAATTAGCCGTATGCTCATTCACTTGTTCGCCCAGGAAAATAATTCGTTCATTAAGAAGGCGTGAGTAAATATCAAAGGCTCGCTCGCCATCAAAAGTTTTTTCAATTACGGTTGGAATTAGATAATTCGATGGTCTATTCATACATCTATTATAACACTTTCATTTTTTGCAAATAAAAAAACACTCCTGCTATTGGGAGTGTTTTGCCTATACTATTAGGCGGCAGGAAAGCATATGAAATTAACTTGCGGTTCAATTTCTAATCCAAGCACGGCGATATATGCTCTCACCGCAAGTGCCGTATGACACTTGATTTTTTCTAGTTCAGCCAAATCACCAAGATTAAATGCTTTATAGACAACCCAGATCTCATCGCTCGTTATACGATAAGATAAGACGTTGTCATCCTTCTTTAATTCTTTTCCGAATATTTTACTAGCCTGTCTTTCTAGCTTTGAAACATTCAGTCCATCTGCGCTATACTCCAATCGTTTTTGTTCAAGCAACAATGCAAAACTAACTGGAATATGAATGAATACACTATATGTCTTGCTGCTGGCGTATCTCGGATCGAACTCAACGTCAAATTTCATAAGTATTCCTCCCTATAAAAAGTGCAATACGGAAGCGCCGCATTCGCACGTACCATAATGATACGGTTTATACTTACATGATAGCATATTATGAGACATTTGTCAATGCTCTTATGTCTTTTAGACAAAAAGAAAACCCCTAAATATATAGGGGTTTGTTTAATAGCTTTTGCACGCTTTACGCAATGTCAACTATCAATGAATCGACATGACATGCAATTACTTCATCAATTCGATTCATAATTGTTCGCCATTTCGTGTTCCAATTTCTTGTGATTTCGACTGAGTATTGATCCAGATGAACTTCTGTTATGCCTTCGATAGACCGCAAATCTGCCACTAACGGCAATTTTGCATTATACTCACTTCGAAAAGTTAGCTCGTCCGATAATCTCGCGCCAACATGGATCGTCATCACATCAGGGTTTTGATAAAAAACTTTCTTTGTTTGATTATGATACTTGCGCGATGAATCAGGAAATTCCATCGATTCCTGAAGTTTATCAAACTGATATTTTTGCACAACTCGATAAACTTCGGTCAAGATATCATCCCAAGAGAACACTTCGGCTTTCTTGATAAAGAAAAAGTCATCACCAAGAGCTACGCTCACGATACCGTCTATCCGAAACAATGTCTGTACGACAGGCGGATAAATGCCATACTCGTCTTTTTTTTGACGAAAAGTACCATATCGGTCTTTCAATTTGAATCCAACGTGCAATTCGACCTCGCATTTACCACAGAACTTCTCTTGATAAAGTTTAGCTGCCATAATTACCCCCTATGGCGCTACAGTATAGCGCTGGAATCCGTAAAAATACTTTGACGTCCATAATTAGCCATTTTTCTTTTGCAAGAATCTTTACATTCCTTGAAAGTCACCAAGTATTCAGAAACGATCTTATCGATTTGCGGATCAATTTCGGTCCAGTCTACCGCAGAAGATTTCGAAATATTTATCGAATACTGATCAAGGTATGCACTTTCAATCCCATTGATACTCAACAAATCACTAACAATTTTGAGCAAGTTATTATACTTACTTTCGTGGGTCATACGATCTGTCAATCTCTGCCCAACATGAATAGTCATCATACCGGGGTTTTGATGATATTCTCGTTCCATAATCATATGGTATTTACAAGCATCAAAGCCTAACGGAGTTAGGACATCCAAGTCGCCTGCCGCACAACTTCTGATTACTTCGTGTATTGCAGGGAGCATTTCGCTCCACAAAAATACCTTAGCTTTTTTAATCATTATTGATTTACAGCCAATATCCACGCCAATAACGCCATCAATCAAAAAAATCTTTTTTGCAAGCGTTGGATAAATGTCAAATTCATCCAAACGATACGGGTACAAACCTGGTTTCTCAACAAGTTTTACATCCACCTGAAGCGTAACTTCACAAGGATTCTGGTGATACACATGGTCGATTCGCATCCTAATCCTCCTAATGTACAATGTGATTCCGTCACATTTCGTACGCATTGCAACAATGCGATTTATCCCACGATAGTTCATATAGTGCGACTTTGTCAATAAAAAGCAAATTTAAAACCCCGAATTAACGGGGTTTAGTTGTGCGGTTTATTTATGATTCCGTTTCCGACTGGAAAGACTCAATATCTTCCATTTCTTCAACAGTCAACAATCCAGTCTCCAAGATGAAATCTTTGGGATAGTCATCGCACAGAATGATTTTGACGCCTTTAATGCCGATGTAGGCGAAGTAATCACGAATCGTTTGAACAACAGACTCGTGAATTTTATTCCAGCCGTTATCAGCGATTATGAGTTTTTGATTTTCATCAACAATCATGTCTTTGAACATAATTGACAATTTCTTGTCATTCAAAGTTGCCGACCTAAAGCCCCAAATACTCATCAAATTGCGAATCATGACATGTTCAAAGGCATCGCAGCATTCCAGTCTTCCTAAATCCATTGATGTGAAAGACATATTTGCGCGAGAAAAGTTAACGTTTTCATCAAAAAATACATCAAACGTTGCGTGTGAACCAATAGCACCAAGATTAAACTCGATTTCTACCTTCATACTATCAACCTCCTAAAATGTACGATGCGCTAACTGCGCATAAGATTACCGTCACAAAATAAACGGCATGACTATCATATAACTTTTTATGCGTATTGTCAATCGCGTGATACCGTACCATTACTTTCTGAGAATAAAAAATCCCCAAATTTATGGGGATTAGGATTACTTGCCAGCTATCTATCGCGCGAATTAACGATGTCTTCGACATTTGATCCAGGCTTTGGTTCGATACCTTGTTCATAGCACCTAATTTCTTCAAGTGTCTCTTCTTCAACAAGTTCTTCCTGGAGTTTTTCAAGCTTTTGCGCAGAAAACTCATCAGCGCTAACAATTTCGAAACTTTCATCAAAGTAAGCTTCAATCGTCTCGCCACAATGCGCAACAAAGTTCTGCAAAGCGGCAGTCAGGTTATTTTTGACTTCGTTCATGCTCGGTTCATGGTCAAAATCAAAATTAACGTATCTAACATTGATTTCCCACTGTTCAAGCACTTCGACGCAAACAACGTCTTCGTCATTAAGCAGCTTGCAAACAAGCTCGTTTTCGAAAATAGTATCACCGGGGAACTTTGATTTCAAACGGCTGAACTCTCTTACTTCAACCCTAGCCGGAACGACATTGTCATCAAAACAAATAGTGACATGTCTGTAATCACGGTAAAGCGTTAGTGTAGCTCTCATAGCTAGCCTCCCTATCGATGTACGTGTGCTATACACAAATCATTATCACAGACGATAATGCGAATTTATTTATAGCATTTTTGTTAGAATGCGTCAAATATTGTCAATAGCCAAAGAACGTATTTGTTTTAATAAACAATTCAATTTCAAACTATCAATGACAATATTTAACAATAAACGCAAGTATTATTGTGTTATAATTTAAACCATGGAGCGCTCAAAAATTAAACAATTTTTAACGAATCACGAGCCCAATAAAGCCCGGACTATCGTTATTGTTGATTTTGGAAATGTTGAAAAATGGAAGATGAGTCTGGGCTGGCAAATTGACATAGGTCAACTTGCAAATTTGATTAAAACACTTTCTAGCGGTAAGAAATTTTTACGACGATTCTATTATGGCGCAGACTACGGACCACATGATGGCGCTTCAGAACTAATAGAATGGTCAAGGATGATATTAGAAAAAGCTGAAGCTTATGGTATGAAAGTTGTTAAGAAAAGAGTAAAGTATATCCATACCGATCAAGGCATAGCTGATAGTAAATTTGTCAAAAAGTGCGACCTTGACGTCGAAATGACAATAGACCTTATTAAAGAGCGTGATAATTATGACACTATCATCTTGTTTTCTGGAGACGGTGATCTTGCCTATGCACTAAAGTACTTGCATGAAAATTACGATAAGCAATGTATAGTTTTTGGAGCACGTGATCATATAGGACGCGAAATGATCGACGCTAAGAATAACGGTATTATCTCGGATATTTTGTTTGCTGAAAATTTTGACTATAGATTGAGTAAAACACGAAGATAAACTCAAAGGCTCCCCTTGCGGAGAGCCTTGATCAAAATCGAATGAGCCTATGCTCACTTATTATTGTACACTATTCTACATAATAATGCAAGTGTTTTGTCAAGTAACGTTGTTATATTAACTACACATTGTGGACAATGCAATTCATGATTAGATGAACGCTCTATTAAGCTCACGTTAACGATAAAACTATTTTTTGTTAATTTCGACTAAACGATCGACAGTTTTTTCAGTGATCAATCGATTTGCGATATCACGGTGAATTTCTGGGTTTTCGAATTGCTTCAAAGCTTCGGGGTTTTTCGCGTATTGAGTTCGATATTGTTCGATATGAGCCGCTAACTCTTCACTAGTTGCCTCGATTTTTTCAACCTTGCTAAGTTCCGCTAGAACCAAGCCAGCCTGAACGCGCTTCATTGCAACTGGTTTAACTTCTTCATTAATCCAAGCGTCTTTATCGGCGAACTTCTTGATCTCGATATATTTAGTAATATCCATACCTTGATACATTAAATTGCGCTCAAAATCTTGTTCGATTGAACGAATTTGATCGTTTACCAAAATTTCTGGAACTGGAATACTACTAATTTCGATCAATTGAGAAACCAGGTCATCTTTGAGTTTTTCGTTATTTTCGCGTTCTTTTTGAGCTGTTAATTCGCGCTTGATATCATTTTTTAGGTCTTCAACACTAGTAAATGGACCAACTTTTGCTGCAAATTCATCATTTAGTTCTGGCAAAATAACTTCTTTGACAGTTTTTAGTGTTGTCGTGAATACAACTTTAGCGCCTTTTAGGTCAGCTACATGATAGTCAGCTGGGAATTCCAAATCAAGATCGAATGTTTCGCCAGTCTTATGTCCAACTACGCCAGCTTCAAATCCTGGGATAAATTGATTCGAACCAAGAGTAAGTGGATAATCGTTACCCGTGCCGCCGTCAAATGCTACGCCATCTTTTTTGCCAACAAAGTCGATTACGACTTCGTCGCCAAGTTTCGCTGCCTTGTCAGTTTCTTGCTTTTCTGACAAACCGTTAAGCATACGGTCGATAATTTCTTGAACATCAGCAACTTTAACTTCAACTTTTTCGGTCTTAACTTTTAGTTTCTTGTAATCACCTAGTTTGATCTCTGGCAATACTTCCGTTTCGGCTGTAAATTCCATCGATTCGCCAGGAACGTACTTTTTAACATCAACTGCTGGACGGTCAATCGCTTGGATTTTGTTTGACACAAAACCTTCAGCAACAGCTTTACTGATAGCATTATCCATAGTTTCCTGTTCTAGCATTATAGGATCGATATTCTTAGCAGCTACGGCCATAGGCGCCTTGCCTTTTCTAAAACCAGCAACCTTAACACCCTTTGATAGTTTAGTCGTCGCAACAGACGCGGCAATTGCCAAATCTTCGGCGTTTAGTGTAAATGTTAATTCAACTTTCGTTTCTGATAATTTCTTTACAACGGTTTTCATTATGATTCCTTAATTAATTTGGTAATATCGGCAATGTTTAGTTTGTATTCGGTCGAGTCAGCCAAGCGCTTCATCGGATAAACACCGCTCGCAACTTCTTCTTCGCCAACAAACATTATATATGGAATTTCTTTTTTGATCGCAGATTTAATTTGCTTATCGACTTTTTGATCAACAATATTCAAATCAACGTTAATTCCACTTGTACGAAGTTCGGTCGCAATATCGTTCGCCTGACGCATCGTATTACCAAGTACCGCAACATAAATATCAATTGTCGAAGTCATCTTTGGCATTAAATTGTGAACCTGAAGGAAATATTCCATCATCGTTCCGCCGGGTGCAAAACCAACAGCCGAGATTGGCTCAACACCAAACAGTCCAACCAAACCGTCATAGCGACCGCCACCAAACAGCGCACGTCGGTTATCAGGGTGCATGTCAAAGACTTCAAATACCATACCAGTGTAATAGTCAAATCCGCGCATCAAAGAAATATCAAAGACCATACTTTCAATGCCCGCATGTTCCAAAATTGTAAATAATTCCTGAACTTCACGCACCGCCGCACATTCCAAAACTTCTTTCGGAAGTTCCGCCATGTTTTTTGCGTTCAAAATCACTTCTACTTTTTTCAAACCTTCGGTCGCATTATTGCCAAAGATTTCAGCCGCTTGCTCGTTTAATTCTTCACGAGTGATTTTGTTCATACGGTCAAACAACTTGATCATCTTTAAGCCATCTTCGGCCTCGAGACCAAAGTATTGTGACATCACGAAGTTGATCAATTTGCGGTTGTTGATCTTGATAACGTAATCATTGGTTTTTGCACCAAAAGCTTTCATTAACGCATCAGCTAATTGAATAATTTCAGCTTCGGCAATTACACCATCAGCACCAAAAACATCGGCATTTAACTGCCAAAATTCACGTTCACGTCCACGCTGTGGTCGTTCGTAGCGCATGTAGTTAGCGATCGAATAGAGACGTGCAGGATATGCAAGCTCTTGACGACGCGCTGCAACCATACGACTAATCGTTGGTGTCATTTCTGGGCGTATCGCCACAGTTCGACCGCCACGGTCGGTAAAAGTATAAGTTTGTTCATTTACGATCTCTTGACCGCTCTTTGCCGCATAAAGCTCAAGTGGCTCAAGTATTGGCGCGCCGTATTCTTCGTAACCAAAACTTTCAGTTACTTTTTTCCATGTTTCAAAAATATAGTTCTGAACTCGCTTATCCGCAGGATAATAATCGCGCGTTCCTTTGTAGGTGGATGTCGATAATTTATTCATTACATCAATTTTTACATCTTTATCTGTTTTTTACAAGTCTTACAGATAGAAAAAAGCCCAGCAAATAACTGCTGGGCGACCTATCGATTTTAGTATTATTTGTTCAGTTCTTTAACGATGTTTTGCCGTATTGCCAAAATCTCTTCCAACGTTTGCTCATCATACGAAGCTACTTCTTCGATACGCTTTGTCGAACGGTAATAAGTTGACTTTGACCCAGACCGAAACACTTGCTTCAAAATGCTCGAAGTATGTGTGTAATCATAGCCATAAGTGTAGTGTAATAAAAAACCACATACACCAATCACTCTCCTGGCGTCGTCAGACGGCCCCTTAGCAATTAATTTCTCCTTGTCGACATCGTAGTGCGACAAAGCAGCCTTAATTACATGGAAAGGCTTCGGTTCCATTTTAGTATGCGGTAGTTGCAAAACGTTAAACAGAAAACTTTCAGCTCTTTGTTGATTATGATCCTCCCGATCAAGTAAAGAAATCAAAATTCCTTCGCGCACCGTAAGCTCCTTATTGACTATTGATTTAACTTTATCATGCATAAAATCACCCTTGCCGCGCTTGCTTTTCTGATTAGATAAAGCCTTGAACTGTGTTCAAGAACGGCTGGCCGTATCCGTCAGATACAATCAGCCGCTCTCGAACAATAATACTAATTTTTAAGGTATAACTATACTATAACATGCAATGTTATTTTTGCAATAGTCGCCTACATACCAAATTAGTATTGACAAATTATCAAGTTTGTGTTAATATGTAATTAATCTTGTTTTTATAGCAAGAAGCACATAATTATCTTTTAATTAGGACAGAATGTTTGTCAATCAAGTTGGTTGACAGACAACTGCTCCTAAATCGTTTAGGCGCAGAAATAAATTTTCGCCCTAAGCGGGCACGGGAGGATATTATGAAAAAGAAATTTGAGGTTTTGGCTCTGCTTTTGGCATTGATTTTCGCAATGGGCACTGGCAACGTTTTCGCTGCCACAGGTCCATCTGTAACAGAAGTTGGCACGAAGCTGAATAGCTTCGGTCAGGACACGAGCAACTGGGAATACACTCAGTGGCACGGAGTAAAAGGCTTTTGTCTTCCAGGACAAGCCAGTTCCAAGCCATCTTCACAGGTAGTTATCGTATGGGAGAAGCAAAACTTCCTATCGGTGGTACCGTCTGATTGGGAGCTGAGTGCAAACTCAGACCAGTCAATCACTGAGATCGACACAAAGGGACAGGCTGGAATTATCACACTGTCCGTCTATCCGGACACAACTAATAAGCTTGTTGTTGTAAAGGACGGCGGCGGAAACCTACTTTACGCAGGACTGATCCAGCCATCTCCAAAACAACAAGATGCGGGGATTTTCAGTAATCCCGATACGTTGGATCAATCCATCCGTAATTTCTGTCTTTATATCCAAGGATTTTAGGGGCACCAGGAGCGCAATATGCGCTCCTTTTTCTTTGTTTATTTATTCAAAATATTTTGTTGACACCAAACATACATCGCAATACCAGCTGCGACGCCGACGTTTACGGAACGGGTTGAGCCGAATTGCTCGATCATAACAACCCTATCAGCACATTCTTGCATTTCCATGCTTAACCCTGGACCTTCACCACCAAATACTAGTACGGCGTTTTCTGGCAGTTTTGTTTCAGATAACTTCTGTGACTGCGGCAAGATATCCATAGCAATAATTTCACGATTTTCGGCATTCATTAAATCTACAAATTCTTGAACGGTTGCGTGTTGAATAATATTCAGATATCGATCCGTCACCATCGCCCCTCGCTTATTCCAATGTCGTTTGCCAATAATATGCACCGTATCGACATTAAAAGCATTAGCGGCGCGAACAATCGTCCCGATATTCAGGTCGTGCTGCCAGTTTTCGATCGCAACATGCAAACTAACTCGACTATTATCCAAGTCAGTTTTAATCGCTTCGACTGTCCAATATCGATATTTATCCAAAACATTGCGCCTATCGCCATTAGCTAATAAATCCACGTCAAATCGTGAATCATTTGGCCAAGGCTGCGGCATTGGGCCGACTCCAATTGTCTTATCGTGTTCCATTATTACTATTCTAACCTAAAATAATTTAATAAATAAAAAAGAGAGGTCGTAAACCTCTCTATGTAAACTAATTTATTCTTACTCTGATTTAATCGCACCTGGCACTACGGCGCATGAACGGAAAAACACTGGGAAATTGCTCATCTCAAATGCAGCGGCAAAATCTTCAAAGAGTTTTTGAATCTCGACATCATCACCATAGGTATTATCAAAAGTTTTCTTTAATGACAGAACATTCTCGCTCAAGGCGCCTTTCGTAAAACCACACAAGATTTTTGAATCCAAATCGATGCGTGGATAAAAATGTCCAATAGCTTTCAAAGTAGCAAGTAATCCATCCAGGCTGATATTCGAAACAATAACCTTGTCATCTTCGCAGATTTCTCCGCAAACAATCAACCCCGTGCACGATGACTTGTCGCTTTGCACGATAAGCGATTGATATCGGTCGATATACTTGGAAATTTCTGATTCAAAATCTCCCCAGTATTGCTCCCAATGCCGATCCCTGATCACCAGCTTTCTACGCGGTCTACTCAAATCTTTCAGAACAGAAACCAATTCGTCCGAAGGTTGGACATCAATAAAGATTATCTCCCTAAAGGCATCCGATACCGATTCCGACAATTCCGTTGAATCTTTTACCATGTCAACAAAATACACTGCAACACCTGAAACTGTTAATCTGAACATAAAACCCCCACCATTCATGTTTGGATTTACCTAAAAGGTAGCATGAATTGTTACTGCCTTGCATGTTCATTGCTGTAAAAATTTGTAATAGTAAAATAAATTAATGTACAAAAAACTCACGCACTTTCGCGTCAGTTAATGCTACTGTTATATTACAAAATTTATACTAGGTCAAGCTAGATTAAGACTAGATAGATAATATATTAAAAATAATATCAAAGACGGCCAGCCTATTGTCTTTTTGACTTGGTGCGCGAGAAAGGACTTGATCACGTTCCGCAACCCCGCGAATCAGTCAAATGAACATAGTTCATTTGTTATATCGCCTTGCGAAAAGCCACTGGCTTTTCTCGTCTTCGCACATTAAGAGTGAAGTTCAAATAATAGTGCAGGGACTTGGTCACCTTTGGCGACCCCGAAACTTCACGATTGAAAACATAGTTTTCATCGGAAGGTTTCCTTGCAGATTGCCACTGGCAATCTTCACCTTCGCGCCTAGGGTGAAGGTTCCAGAAATTTCAAAACAAATTAAATAGACGGCCAGCCGACCGTCTATTTAATTTGGTACGCGAGAAAGGACTTGGTCACGTTCCGCGACCCCGCGAATCAGTCAAATGAACATAGTTCATTTGTGATATCGCCTTGCGAACTGCCGTCGGGCAGTTCTCACCTTAACGCCTCGGGTGAAGGTTCAAGTTATTTCAACATCAAATAAAATAACGACAACCAGCCGATTGTCGTTATTTTATTTGGTACGCGAGAAAGGACTTGAACCTTCACGCCTTGCGGCACTAGCTCCTAAGGCTAGCGTGTCTACCATTCCACCACTCGCGCATACCTAGTTTGTAAAATGTACTCGAAGTATTTATACTTCGGCGATATCACGCCTAGCGTGTCTACGATTGTCTATCATAGGGCACCACTCGCAAATATCTAAATGTAAAATATTACTCGATAATTCTATCAAAAAAACACCGTCATGGCAATGCGTTTATTATATAAATTAACAACTCGCTTGTGGTATCATATAAATAGTAAGTCATAAGGGGAAAATGGTTAATGAGTAAGATTGCAGAGTATCTGAATGAGCACATACTAGGGGAAGTTAGTACAAATGAGCATGTACGAAAACAGTTCTCGACAGACGGTAGTGTTCTTGCTATAAAACCTGAATTAGTTGTTAATCCAAGAATCACTAATGATATCCGTAAAGTAGCTAGATTTACTTGGCAACTTGCCGAAAAAGGTCATATCATGCCAATCACAGTTCGCGGTGGCGGTACGGATACTACTGGCGCAGCAATTGGTAGCGGCATTATTATTAACACCAAAGCTCACCTTGACGAAGTATTGTTTATAAGCCTTAAGAATAACGATCGTTTTGTTCACGTTCAACCTGGCGCGACTTTTTCTAATCTAAACAGAGCACTAATGTCACATGACATGATCATCCCCCCTACCCCAACATCAGCTAACTTCTCGACAGTTGGTGGTGCGCTCGCAAATAACGCCGCTGGATCAATTGGCGGTAAACACGGAATTATGCGTGATTTTGTAACC
>CAZNQY010000019.1:0-16879 GCA_964575635.1 uncultured Saccharimonas sp. (SeqCode)
GAACGGCGGCGGTAACTATAACCGTCCTAAGGTAGCGAAATTCCTTGTCAGGTAAATTCTGACCCGCACGAATGGAGTAATCATGTGGGAACTGTCTCAGCGAGGGACTCGGTGAACGTGCATTGGCGGTAAAGATGCCGTCTGTCCGTACCAGGACGAAAAGACCCCATGGAGCTTTACTATAGCTTTACATTGATCTGGGTTACAACATGTGTAGAATAGGTGGGAGCCTTTGAAGCAGATACGCAAGTATTTGTGGAGGCACCAAGTGAAATACCACCCTTGTTGTGACTTTGATCTCACTGTCGCCATTATCTGGCAACAGGACCGTGTATGGTGGGTAGTTTAACTGGGGCGGTTGCCTCCTAAAGAGTAGCGGAGGCGTTCAAAGGTTGGCTAATCACGTATGGAAATCGTGATGATAGTGTATGCGCACAAGCCAGCTTGACTGTGAGGGGTACATCCCAAACAGAGACGAAAGTCGGAGCAAGTGACCCGCTATATTGTATATTTATATACTATGAATGTGGGATCGATAGCGCACACGGATAAAAGTTACCCTGGGGATAACAGGCTTATCACGCCCAATAGTTCACATAGACGGCGTGGTTTGGCACCTCGATGTCGGCTCATCACATCCTGGAGGGGGAGCACCTTCCAAGGGTTCGGCTGTTCGCCGATTAAAGTGGTACGCGAGCTGGGTTCAGAACGTCGTGAGACAGTTCGGTTTATATCCGGTACGGACGTTAGGAAATTTGAGAAGATCTACCCTTAGTACGAGAGGACCGGGGCGGACGAACCTCTGGTGTATCGATTGTGGCCACCTGCTGCAGTGTCGAGTAGCTATGTTCGGAATAGATAAGCGCTGAAAGCATATTAAGCGCGAAACTAACTTCAAGATAAGATTTCCCCATGAGGACACAGAAAGAATATCTGTTTGATAGGCACAAAGTAGAAGCGTAGTAATGCGTGAAGCCGAAGTGTACTAATAGTCCCATCGCCTTTTTATGTCCTTATCACCGACGTTAATGCTTGCATTAACAGGGGTGATGAGGTAGACTTAACTAGTAATTGATGATAATCATCATGCACTGTCAATTTTAAAATCAGTAATACATCCAAAATACCGTGTCCTTTCAGGACATCGAAGTAAGGTTTAGGACCACCCACGATGACTATATGTATCAGTGAAAGCGCCTCAAGCCTTACTTCGGTGCCCATGGCGCTGGGGAAATACCTGTTCTCATTCCGAACACAGAAGTCAAGCTCAGCAGCGGCGATTATACTGCCACAAGTGGGAAACTAGCACGGTGCCGAATTATAAAAAGACCATCCGAATAGGGTGGTCTTTTTCTTTGGCTTTATTTTTTATTATCATCCCAATACAATCAATGGCTGTCTTTTGTAAGTTTAGTATGTAGATATCCTGTGCAATAGCCGGATGTAGCTAATTCATGATGACGATTTTTATATACTTAACATTGCCCAGAGAGCGGCTTTGTTTTTATTAAATTGAGAATCCGAGTTGCTCGATAGTTCAATTATTAAACTTGGTAGGTTGTGTTTATCATGAAGCCAATCGTCGTATGTTCCAGTAATTGAATAACTAAAACCTCCGTCTACGCCAGTCATGTTACGATAGCCGCTTAAATTAGAATAATTAACAGCGATACTATTAGCGCCTCCAGATTGATTCGATATGACGTATCCTGCGGCGCTATGGAACGATAAAATTAATTTTGGTTGTAATGATAAGGTGTAGTTCGCTAAAGCCTGTGATTCGGGCTCTGAAAGTGGCGTAATTCCGCCACCGCCTGGCAACAGTTGATTATTAAGAGTATAGACGTCAGTTTGCCAATCGTTGGATGGGAAATTTCTATTCAGATCAATTCCATGAGCGTTGTATCTATTACGACTAACTACTCCATCAAGGCTTAGTGCTGGTATCACTACAACAGTCTTGTCCTGTGGAATGTTGTTATAATTTTTCTCCAATTCATCAACCCAGGCGTCCATTAGGTATTTAGTGCTATATTCATTTCCATGTATAGATCCGATATATAGAACAATGTCGCTGCCGTTTCCGAATTTGTAGGCTGTAATTGAGCGCCCTTGCGACGTTTGGCCGATTGATGATGTAGTTTGACACAGCGTTTTTGAATTAAGCGTCCAGCTCTTGTTTTGAACGTATCCGAAATTACTTTTAAGTCCTGGTTTTATTGATATAGAGATATTAGTACAAGCTGGTGCTCCAGTGTAAGCTAATGTGATTTTGTTCGAATTTCTAAAAATATTCATACTCACACCAGACACTTTAATATAATCGTAGATATTTTGAGATTCATTAATTTCTTGATCAAAGTTTAAATTGATAGATCCTGACAAACTCATGCCATAACTAGGCATGGTGGTCGATAAATAGGCTGGCCCACTGGATGTAATAAAGAAATATTGTTGTTTCTGTAACAATACGCTGCCGTCTCTGGCGATTATTTTACTGATTGATAATGAATATTGTGTATCGCGAACCAGTGGCTCCGAAGCAGTTGTAGACAATATATTATTATTAAATGCCGTTGATATAGTTGCATTAGCATTTGATTTTGTATCTGTTAAAGTCACTTCTGCTGAAGTTATGTCTTTGTTGAACGTTATATCAAAAGTTTTGGTATTGTCGTATATGGTCTGATTGTTTGTAATAGAAGAGTTTGTTATTATCAGATCACTTCGAGTATTGATTACTGAATCTATGATTATATCGACAGGCGCATTTGCATAGGAGCGGACAAGTTTTATGTTGTATTTAGCACCACTTAGAAGGTTTAGTCCAATAGTGGGGCAATTTACATAATTTGTGTCAACGGTGCACTTTACTGTAGTGTTGTTAATTTGTAATGAATAATTATGGATTTTATCGACAATATTAATAGGGAATTTGATAGATTCTTCGATTGGTATTGGCTTTTCTGTTACGGCTTTGGTTTCTACTAATGGCCTGTCTGTTATGTTAATTTTAAAAACTGGCCTGGATATTATTTGAAATAACAGGGGTGATTCTATATTGTAAACTCCAGGTTTTGGGGCCGATTTTGATTCAAAACATGTTTGGTTCGAGAATAGATTGAGATTATTGAATTTCGTATAGTTACTATTTACAACGTTAAATTCGTTATTATTACCTGTTTTGAAAAAATCAGGTAAAAATGTTAAGTGCGGGATGCAGGTTTTGGCCGAATAAGAGTATTGCACATTGCGTGCCTGTAGTCCATTTACGATAAAAAACAATATAAATATGGAAAAAGACAAGCTAATGACGCTCGTCAACTTAATGATATTTGGCAGTTTTTGAATTTCTTTTTTAGTAGATGTTATTTTTTGTTTTATTTTTATTAGCATCTATAGTAATTTTAACATAAGTTATTTGAATTACTAAAGTCTAATTTACTTTTTTAAACTATGATTTGCATTTATTATTGTTGATAAGCGGTCCGTGGTTTATAATTCAAATAACGAGGTTTCTATGGTGTTAGAAGTTAATATTCATGATGTTCAGACGGTAATTTTACGCGAATTGTTGTTTCGCGAAGATTTGACGTTCTCAAAATTACAACAAAAATCAGGTATGACGAGTGATCATTTCAACTTTCATCTAAGTAAATTGGTTGAGATTGGGCTGGTAGAGAAAATTGCTAGGGGGAGATATACACTTAGTCCTAAAGGTAAGGAATATGCAAATAAATTAGACACGGATAATAATACTATTGAAAGACAGCCTAAGGCCGCCGTAATCCTGGCAATTGAACGTCAGCGTAGTGGCGAGATTGAGTATTTATTCCAAGAGAGATTAAAGCAACCGTATTATGGATTTAGGGGCTTCCCAACAGGTAAGATCAGGTGGGGCGAGACGATTATTCAGACAGCCGAAAGAGAATTATTAGAAGAAACTGGATTATCCGCTGAATGCCGAGTTGCAGGAGTCTATCACGAGTTGGTCTATCAACAAGAGACGGGCGATCAGCTGGAGGATAAGATATTCTTCGTTATACATTGTACAAATATCAACGGAGAATTGATCGAATCCTTTGAAGGTGGTCGTAATCATTGGATGACAAGGGATGAAGCATTAAAGCAGCCGAAGATCTTTACGAGTTTTGATATAGAGATTGATGTCGTAAAATCTGGCAAAAACGTTGTAATAGAAAAACGCGTAGAGTATACTAAAGACCTTTTTTAGCTAAAACGTATAAAAATAAAACGACCGATCTCGCAGATTCGGTCGTTTTTTGATTGAATCGAATTTGGATTCAAACAGGTGCATATTTATATTATAGCATCAGCGTTATATATGCAAGTGTATATATAAAATAAAAAAGTGCTTATGTACATATTGACAATAAGCGTAAGCTATGATACAGTATACTTCATACACATACCGTGTGTGAGTTATATAAGGGTTTGGATCTATCAAAACTGATGTGGAAAAACCTAGTAATCAAGAGGAGAACTTGAATCATGGCAGGAACAAAAGCTGGCGGTCAAAAGGCTGCTGCAAAAAACTTAGCAAAAGATCCATTCTTTTACGCAAAAATTGGCGCAAAGGGTGGTAAAAACGGCAACACTGGCGGATTTGCTGCAAACCCAGAACTAGCACGAATTGCTGGTGCGAAGGGTGGCCGAATCAGCCGTCGTAAAAAAGTCATCGCTACAGAAGCTTAATTACGGTACATCTTAAAAACACCGCTCGATCGAGCGGTGTTTTTTGTTTTAAATCGTTTTTCGCCTTAATCGGCAGTGTTTTGCCTCGTTTACAGACCAAGTTTGGTGGCAGGCGAGACATTCGTATGTGCTTTTGTTGATCTGTATGCCAATCGCTTGGCAGCTAGTGCAGGTGCTGCGTTTATGCAGCCAGTCGCGATAACTATCTAGATTATCTTGAATAGTATTGATATTAATTTTGACTTGGTGTTTTTTCGCCAAGACAACTGATTTATCCCAAGCGTCAGTCTCCATCCTTAGTAGCTGGATATCTCTGTCGTAGATATGATGACCCAAAATTGCATGGGCGAGTTCGTGAATGATATATATCGAGAAATCGGCATCATTCTGGTCATAGAAAATTGAACTATCCATAAATGACCACATAAAATTATCGCTAGGGACGAATTTGAATTCTGGATAACTATTTACTAACTCTTGAAGCAGGGAGGTTGTCGATCGCATAATAGTAACATCCATAAATAACGGCTAATTCGGAATTTTGCGCAGGAATAAATACGGGGCAAGGGATGTGTTTTGGTAAGCGTTCTTTTAGGATTTTTTCGAGCTGTTCCCCGTATCTTTCAAAGTATGTGCCGATACTGCCGCCAATAACGATTGCGTCTGGTTGTAACATTGGTATGACTGCCAAAAAGCCGCGACTTATTCGGTCGGCTATCTGATACCATGTACGTTTACTGGTAATATCGCGGGCGTATTTACCATAGGTGTTGTATATTGCTTTGCCTGATGCAAAATCTTGCCATTCGCGTACAACTCCGTCGTATTCAATTAGAGAATGGCCACCTTCACTATTTCTCAGGTCTGGGTTGATGTGACCCTCGGTGATAATAGCCGTACCGATACCAGTACTGACGGTTACGTATAATAATTGGCTTGGAATTTTTTTCAAAATTCGAGCTTCGTATAAACCTGCTAATTTTGCATCATTTTCAAGATAAATTGGCACGCCACCCAGAACACCCTTTAATGCGCCGATAACGTCAAAGTTTTGCCATGGCAGGTTACTGCACCATACGACCATGTTATTTTTGATAATTCCAGGGATAGCCATTACGATAGCTTCAACTGGTTTATTTTGATAATTTTCGGTAATAATTTGCCGAAGTTGCTTAATATATTCGCCTGTATCTTTTGGGGTTTCAAATTTGAATTGAGCGCCCAAAACGCCTTGTTTACTAAAGCTAGAGACTAGAGTTTTTGTTCCACCTGTATCAATTACTACTAACATATTTTTAGTTTATCATACTTTTAATTTATACTAGGTCTATATCTTTGACTTATGTTTATATCTGGGGTACAATTGTGGATAGTCTTGGGACGCCTTATTTTTAATGTGTGTCCCAAAATAATATAATTTAAGGAAGGAGTCTGAATAAGACTTATGGCAAAAGCCACCATTAGTATGGATGAATTGCTCGCTAACGAAGGCGATAGCGTAAAGCAATTAGCACAGGGCGATATTATCGCTGGTAAAATTTTAACAATTCGTAAACACGAGGTTTTAGTTGATCTTGGTGCTCGCGGAGTTGGACTTGTTCCACGTCGTGAAGTTGGTTTTTATCGCAATTTAAATATTGGCGATGAGATCACTGCAAGTATCGTTGATACTGAAATCGAAAACGGCTATTCGCTGCTTTCACTTCGTAAGGCTGCAAAAGATCGCGGCTGGGATGAAGTTGTTGCAAAGATGGAATCTGGTGAAATTATTGAAGTTTCTCCTTATGACGCAAACCGCGGTGGGTTATTGGTTGAATTCGATGGAGTACGTGGTTTCTTGCCTGTATCCCAACTTTCAGCTGAACACTACCCACGAGTTGGCAGTAACGACAAAGATGAAATTCTACAACGCTTGAATATCTTGATTGGTAAAAAGCTTGCAGTACGAATCTTGGACTGTGATCGCAAAGCAAACAAACTAATCTTTAGCGAAAAAGAAGCTATTAAAGATGGTTTGGCTGCACGTTTCGAGAAGCTTACAATTGGTGACGCTGTAAAAGGTGTAGTTACTGGTGTTGTAGACTTCGGCGTATTCGTAAATGTTGACGGTATCGAAGGTCTAGTTCACATCAGTGAAATTAGCTGGGAGCGTGTTAACAATCCAAGCGACTACGTAAAGATTGGCGACACTATCAACGCAAAGATTATTGCAATTGATAAAGACCGTCTAAGCCTAAGTATGAAACAACTAACCGAAGATCCTTGGATGACTGAAGTTGATCAATTCAAATCAGGCGACAAAGTTGAAGGTACTGTTACTCGAATTACACCTTTCGGTGCTTTCGTACAAATCAGCCCAGCAGTTGAAGCTCTAGTTCACGTTAGCGAACTTGGCGGTGGCGATGAAGCTGATCCAGAAAAAGTTTTCACTCTTAACGAACGAAAAGAATTCGTCGTTCTAGATATCGAAAAAGAGAATCGCAAGATCTCACTTAGCCTTAACGGCAAAACTAAGACTAAAAAATAAATAACCACCCGGTTAGACGGGTAGAAAAGGAGCTTTTCATTATGGCAGAGAAAGTCATCATTATCGCTGATTCAATCACCGTAGGGGAACTTGCCGAAAAGCTTAATCTACCCGTCACTAGTCTTATTGGCGAGCTGTTTAAGAATGGTATTGTAGCTACTATTAATCAAAGAATTGATTTTGAAACTGCAACTATCATCTTGGAAGAACTCGGCATATCTGACGTAGCGCTAGAAAAAAAGGCTACCACTTCAATTAACAATCACAAGGTGCATGAATTGTCGGATCAGGCAGTCGCTCGTCCGCCAATTGTTGCAGTTATGGGTCACGTCGACCACGGCAAGACTAGCTTACTAGATTCAGTTTTGAAAACAAAAGTAGTTGACGGTGAAGCTGGTGGTATTACGCAACACATCAGCGCTTATCAAACCGAACATTCTGGCCGTACTATTACTTTGCTTGATACGCCAGGTCACGAGGCTTTTGCGGCATTGCGTCAACACGGTGCGGCTCTTACGGACGTAGTTGTGATCGTTGTAGCGGCTGATGACGGTGTAAAACCTCAGACAATCGAGGCGATTAAGTTTGCTAAATCTGCAAACGCTAAAATTGTTGTAGCTATCAACAAGATGGATAAAGAATCGGCAAATCCAGGTCTAGTTAAGGGTCAATTAGCTGAACATCAAATTATATCTGATGATAAAGTTTGGGGCGGCGACGTTCCTATGGTAGAAGTTAGTGCCAAAACAGGTTTGAATATCGATGAATTACTCGATACGATTCTGTTAGTTGCTGATCTTGAAGATTTGCGAGCTGACACTAATATTGCGGCCGAAGGTCTTGTAATTGAGTCTCATATGGAAGTCGGACGCGGTCCAGTTGTTGGCTTATTAGTCCAACAAGGTATCTTAAAGCCTGGTCATTTCTTGGTAGCTGGTACTACTTTTGGTAAAGTCCGAACATTATTAGATTTCGCTGGAAAGCAAATTAAAGAAGCTCGGCCGTCAACACCAGTTGTAGTGACTGGATTCAAAGAATTACCTCAGTTTGGCGATAACTTCGTGATTGTAAAAAGCGAAAAAGAAGCTCGTCAACAGGTTATGTCTGCAAAAATCGAGAACGAAAAGAACGCAGCTAGTACTAATATAACTGGCGCCGATCTTCTCAAGATGATGAATCAAAAATCTGAAACTCAAGATTATAATGTAATCGTAAAAGCAGACGTTCAAGGATCGTTAACGTCGGTTATTGATAGTTTGCGCATGATTGACGCTGAAGGTGAAATTAACTTGCACATCGTTAGTAGTGGTGTAGGTAACGTAACAGAGAACGACCTAAGAATGATATCTGACAAAAATACAGTTGTATACGGTTTTAATATTGATATTTCGAGTGCCGTCAAACAAATCGCATATCGTGACAAAATAGATGTTCGTATCTATAAAGTTATTTACGAATTATTAGATGACGCTAAAAAATCAATGGAAGCTATGCTTGCGCCAAAAGTTGTCGAGACTGAAGTTGGCAAAATGGTTATCAAGGGTATTTTCCGCACTCTCAAGGACGAAATCATTGCGGGTGGTGAAATTACCAAGGGTAAGGTTACTCCTGGCCTTCTAGCGCGCGTTATGCGCGACAAAGAACAAATCGGTGAAGTTGATGTTGAAAAAGTCCAAAGACAGCAACAAGAAGCTAAGGAAGTCTTTGAAGGCGAAATGTGCGGTATTAGCTTAAAGAATACCAAGAAAGTCACACTACAAGAAGGTGACAGGCTAGAGTTCTTTACTCGAGAATTAATTAAACGTACACTTCGATAGTTTATTTGAACTGATATTGTACTTATCGGAAATTAGTCTCATTGATTAATTAGTGATAAAATTATAAATAATCAATATTATTAATTTTTAGGATTTTAAATAAGATGTTTCAACTAGATGAGAAGTTTTTGATAGATGCGGGCCTCGGTGGATTGCCAGATGAGCAGAAAAAGCCTTTTTTACAACATATATATAATGAATTAGAGATGCGTGTTGGTACTAAATTATCCGAAGGATTGAGCGAAGATCAACTAACTGAGTTTGAAAAGATTATTGATCGTGATGATGCCGCTATTATGGTTTGGTTGACTAAATTCGCAGCAGATTATTACAACGATAATTCGTTCAAGAAGCTTCAAGAAGTAACTGGACTCGGAATAAATGACAATAATTTACGCGCAGAGTATGCTGCGACTAAATGGCTAGAACTGAACCGTCCAGATTACAAATCGGTAGTTATGTTAGTTATTGATGATTTGAAGCGAGAAATTGCTGCAAATCGTGATGTGATACTCGGTAATAAATAACTTACAAATAACCATTAATGAAAGCGCCTGCGGACATAGTTTTTCCGCTAGGCGCTATTAATTCGTCGATAATTAAGTAGTTTTCATCACAACATTTAATTGCAATCTTGTTGCTAGTTGCTATGTTTTTAGCTTCGACGTGAGCTTTTGTAATAGTAATGTTGTGCCCATTTATGTCTATTTTTGTTCTTGGATATGTCAAATATGCACGAACCATGCAGTTTGCATGACGCGCTGTGATTTTTGTTGGTTCGAGTATGCCGTCGGCCTTGCTGAGTAAATTACAATACACAGCTTGGCCATGATTCTGTGGTGTAGATTGCAACGACCCGTCGATGATTGATGGTAGTATATTAATCAACATGTCTGCACCAAGCACTGCGAACTTGTTGTATAATTCAGGACGAGCTTCTGTCCCATTTAGTTCGTAGTTTATTTGACTATAAACTGGCCCGGAATCCATGCCAGTGTCGATGCGCATTATCGAAATTCCGGTTTTTTTGTCATCATTTAAAATAGCCGATTCGATCGGTGATGGTCCGCGGTATAGCGGAAGTAGGGAAGGGTGGATGTTTATGATGCCATTTGGGAATAAATCTATAGTAGATTTAGGTATTATTTTGCCGAATACCACTAATACGCCGATGATATCGGGGCCTAGTGAAATAATTTGTTCATTTATATCGGATACCTTTTCTGGCTGCCAAACAGGGATATTGTTCGCTAATGCATACTCTTTAACGGGCGTTTGGTTGATTTTTTGGCCACGTCCGGATTTGGCATCGGGTTTTGTTACGACGGCACTAATTATATATCCAGCATCATGTAAAGCCGACAGGGCGGCTAGGCTGAAACTATCAGTCCCAAAGAATACTATTGTTTTTGACATGTTTTTCATAGTTTAATGGCTGAAGTTCGCCGTCCTCGTCTAGTTCATAAAATGCATCAGGATTATCCTTGATGTGATCAATAAAAACTATACCGTTAGTGTGATCGATTTCGTGCTGAATCGTTCTAGCGAGAAAGCCGCTTGCCTTGAATCTAACTTCTTGTCCATTTATGTCTAGCGCTTTCGCTCTGATACGATCATTTCGAGGAACTTTGCCATAAATACCAGGTACACTCAGGCAGCCTTCGAAATCTTCGACGATTGGACCTTCTGATTTAATGATTTCTGGGTTGATTAGGGCGGTGAAGTCGCGAACTGATTTATCTTCAAGATCGGTACGTACAATAATGACACGCTCTGGTTGTCCTATTTGAGCAGCGGCCAACGCTGCGCTGATTTCATGCGGACGCGAATCTTCCCAATCAAGGGCGACGTCAGTCATATCTTTTACGAGTTGAATAATCTCGGGTGTAATAACTTTAATCCGTGCGGATTTTTGCCGCAGGCTAGGATTTGGTAGGGAAACGATGTCTTCTTTTTTCATTACATTTGATTATACCAGGGGCGGCTATAGTAAACTAGTCGGATCGATATCAATCTGCCAATTAGGATTGTTAGATAGTTTTTTTGCAATATCGATTAGCGGCTGTCGACTTTTGCTTTTAATAATTAATTGCCATCTGTACGTATCGTTTTTTCGTTCGTGAAATGCAGGCGTTGGCCCTAATATTTGTATTCCTGGTTCAACGCTAGACCTAATTTCTGTAGCTATTTTTTTAGCATTTCTAATTGCAGCTATCTCTGTTTTGTATATACAAGTCAGTTTCAACAAATGAACAAAAGGAGGGAATAGGCTTTTTGATCTTTCTTTGATTGTGTATTTATAAAAACCTTCATAATCTTGATTGATGCTGTATTTGATAATAGGGTGATTTGGCTGATATGTCTGTAAAATTACCTTCGTTTCGTGCTCATTTCTACCAACTCGACCAATTACTTGCGTCAATAATTGAAAGATGCGTTCACTAGTTGAATAATCTGGCAACGCCAATCCAGAGTCAGCTTGAATAATACCAACTGTTCTTAAATGAGGTAAATCGAGCCCTTTAGCGACAGTCTGGGTCCCGATTGCGATATTAATTGTACCGTCGTACAATTCTTGATATCTCGAATCTAATGACTCTTTATTTTTATTGTCGGTATCAAATCGTGCAATATTTGCATCTGGGAATAATCTAGAAAGTTCGGATTCTATAAGTTTAGTACCGACACCTTTATGTAGTATGTCTGTACTCCCGCATTCTGGACATGACGTTGGAACGTTGCTTTGTTGTGAGCAAACATGACATTTTAGGTGATGTTGATCACTATGGAGTGTGAATGGAATATGACAGTTAGGGCATTCTGCGCGCCAGCCGCATTTATAGCATATAGTCGTTTGCGTGTTACCTCTTCTGTTGTGAAAGATTAATGTTTGCAAATTATTCTTGAGATTATTTTCGATCTGTTCAATCAAGATATCGGATATGAAGCGATGTTTTTTAAATAAATTTTTTTGAGTTATGTCTATGACGGATACTGTCTGCTCTATTGTATTTGTGCGCGCCTTTTTTGTCATAGTTATTGCTGGTCTATTAGATTGTTCTGTTAGATATTTATCAGAAATATTTGGCGTTGCGCTGCCAAATACCACTTTTGCACCATGAAAACGTCCAAGCATAGTCGCAACTCTAAGCGCTGAATATTTTGGCGATTGATCTTGCCTGTAGCTTGGTTCGTGTGATTCGTCGACAACGATTAAGCCGATATTTTTTAGTGGCAAAAAGAGTGCCGATCTTGGTCCAATAATTACTTGTGGGGTAGTGCTATTTAAAGTTGTTAGCCAAGCCTTATGTCTAGCGGACTCTGTCATTTTTGAATGGGTAATTACAAGGTTGTCGAAGTGATTATTAAACTCTGATATTAGTTGGGGAGTTAGCGATATTTCGGGCGTTAGGATTATACAGGATCTATCCTGGTTGAGCGCTTTTTTCGCTAGTTCAATATAGACTTCTGTCTTTCCAGACCCAGTGATTCCATGTAAAAGCATCGTTCCGTCTTGGTATTTATCAATACTTTCCAGAGCTTTTAACTGATCATTATTGAACAATATATTTGTTCGATGTCTTTTGACGGGATTTATTGTTTTTAGGTTTGTTTTTCGTTTCTTTTCGAGTCCGCTCGGTAGGAATGTCTGTATGATATTTGCGAGCGGCGATACGTAATAATCAGCTATCCAACGCATTAAGTTTATTTGTTGTAGCGGCAATGGTGTATCTTCAATAATATTTAATATAGCCTTAGTAGGGTAGTTAGGTTCTGTTGTTTTTCTAAATACAATACCAATTACGCGCTTTTTGCCAACTTCAACGGCTACTATTTGACCCACCGAAAGTTCATCGGTGTTTGAGTATGTCAATAAATCGACATCGGCTCGAAATATTTTAGAAATAGCAACCTCGTAATAGTGCATAAGTATTAGTATACTGCTAAAATACCTATATGTATTTCGAAAGTCGCGAACAAGCAGGTTTAATTCTTGCGAATGAATTAGTTCAAAAATATAGATACGAGAACTGTGTTGTAGTAGCTCTAAATGATGGCGCAGTTGTTGTTGGTGAACAAATTGCAAAAGCATTACATTGTATGCTCTTTATGTTGTTAATCGAAGAAATTGCCGTTCCTGGCGAAGGAGTTTCTTTTGGTGGTTTAACCCAGAGCGGTAATTTTACATTTAATAATTCTATTTCATCTGGCGAAATGGATGGTTATATGAATGAATATCATGGATATTTTGACGAACAGAAAAGGCAATCTTTTCAAAAAATAAATCGTTTACTAGGTGATGGTGGTTTTATAGATAATGAAATGCTCAGAAATCACGTCGTGATATTGGTTTCCGATGGATTTGAAACAGGCTCGCCACTAGACGTTGCGGCAGATTTTTTGAAGCCAATAAAAATAAACAGATTGGTTGTCGTAACTCCAGTTTCGACTGTTCAAGCTGTCGATAAAATGCACATCATGGCTGATGAGTTGCATGTTTTGGATGTTAAGTCTAATTTTTTGGGCGTTGATCATTATTATGATGACAATAACATCCCAACTCACGAGCAGGCGATTGCAAAAATCAATGAAATTATTCTAAATTGGAATAAATAGATTGCGTAATGTTGTAAGATTGTGCTACGATAGGAATAACGAAGAGGAAGTGAAATTTTAAGGGAGATTATGTTAGATATTTTTATTACATCTAGGGTGCGCAGAAAAATAGTTGTGGTGTATGCGAAGTATCCTGATTTTAGAACTCATGTTCGGGGTCTTGCTAAGCTAATCAAGGAAGATCCAGGCAATATTCAACGCGAATTAAAGCGCCTAGAAAAAGTTGGATTTTTGTTGAGCGAAAAACAGGGAAATACCAAGATTTATTCGACAAATAAGCAATTCTCAATCTTTAAAGAACTTCAAAGTATTGTTATTAAATCTCAACAACAAGCAAGCCGACCAAAACGTTCAAATAACGACATGTAATAATGCGAGTTTTTGACCGTATATTAGCAGCTAGGGGTCTTGATAAAGATTCTATAGCTGCTTTTTTGGTGCCCGATTATTCAAAACTTCACGATTCAATGAAATTGCCAGATATTAATCTTGCGATTGACAGGATGGTCGTTGCGTATCAAAAACAAGAGAGAATTGTAATCTATGGTGATTACGATATCGACGGATTATCGGCTACAACATTAATGTACGACGCACTGACATTTTTTGGATACAAAAACGTCACAACTTTTATGCCTAATCGCTTTATTGAAGGTTATGGACTGAATTTTGACGCAGTTGAAAAGATTGCAGATGGCGCTACAAATTTGATTGTTACGGTTGATTGTGGCAGTCGTAGCCAAAATGAAGTCGAAAGGGCGAATGAACTCGGCGTTGATGTTATTGTGACTGATCATCACGAGACATTGGATGTTCAACCGCCAGCAATCGCCGTCGTTAACCCTAAACGCAAAGACAGTGAATATCCATTCAAAGAATTAGCTGGAGTTGGGGTAGCTTTTAAATTCATTCATGCGCTTCAACAAAGATTAATAAACGATGGAATTTTAGATGAAAAAAACACTATAGGCCAAGAAAAATGGTTATTAGATTTAGTAGCTCTCGGGACTATTTGTGACGTCGTGCCATTAGTTGACGAAAACAGAACACTGGCTTCATTTGGATTAAAAGTTTTGCAAAAAACCAGACGAGCTGGGCTCAGGGCGCTATTTGCGGTGGCGAGAATTGATATTGATGCGGGAATTAATGCCAGAACGGTTGGTTTTCAATTAGGTCCCAGAATGAATGCCGCGGGCAGGATGGAGACTGCTCAACATTCGCTAGATATGCTATTGGCGACTGATAAAAAATTGGCGATGGAAAATGCTAGTCTGCTGGATGATTTGAATTTAGAGCGCCGTAATGAGCAAAACAAAATCCAAAAACAAGCTGAAATTCTGGCGGCGGTTGACGATAATAATGTTTTGGTTTTGAGCGGTGTTGATTGGAATCATGGCGTAGTGGGGATTGTCTCCGCCAGGATGCTCGAGAAATTCAAAAAGCCAACTTTTATTTTTCAAGAGATGGGCGAAGAGTCGAAAGGTTCGGCTCGAAGTTTCGGTGATTTCAGCGCAGCAGATGCGCTTGATTATTGTCGCGATCTAATAATCAAAGGCGGCGGTCATAAATTAGCAGCGGGCGTGACATTAAAAACTGAAAACATCTCTGCTTTTCGCGAACGAATTAATGAATATTATCAAAAAACTATTAAATCCGATCAAAATATCTTTTTATTGCCAACGGAAGATACTATTGCTGATTTTAATGAACTCGACGAAAAATTAGTCCAAGATATCGCAACAATGGAACCGTTTGGTAATGGTAATTTGCAGCCGATATTAAAAACCGAAAAAGTAAAAGTTATTAATAGTAGAAAAATGGGTAGCGATGGACAACATCTTAAAATCGATCTCGAGGACATAAGCGGCGATAAGATGTCGATGCTCACATTTAATGCTCCAAAAGAATTCTTTGTTGAGACTGGATCGATAATCGATGTTTGGTATCACGTTGATTTGAATGAATGGCAAGGCAGGCGAACCGTTGAAGGGCAGCTATTGCATATTGAGGTTAGAGAGTAGTTGTAAGGTACCGTTATTTTTAGTGCAATGCGTTATACGAACCTGGGACAACTCAGGGTCGAACCCTGATTGATTGATCCTAGATGTTATCCACATAATGTTGTATTTACTACTACTACTACTACTACTACTACTACTACTATTACTACTACGCTTATGCTACAATTTTATTATTAACTAAGCTAAGTGTTGTTTGTAGGAAAAGTGGGAAATATGAAAAGCCTTTTGATTAAACCATCCAAGAAATCATTATTTATTAAATCTGGCTTTACTATAGTCGAGCTATTGGTAGTAATCGTCGTCATAGGCATCCTTGCAGCCATTACTATAGTTAGCTATTCTGGCATAACTCAACGAGCGAAGGTCGCTAGTTTGCAAACCGACCTAGCTAATTCATCTAAAAAACTAAAGATGTACTACGCTCTTTATGGTTCATATCCAACCGCTCTTGACGGTACAACTAAATGTGTAACACTACCAACGCCTGACACTAACTATTGCTTCAAGCCTAGCTCTACTCACACCTCTATATATTCTGGAACTGCTACAACCTTTACTCTCACCGAAACTAGTGCTAATGGTACAACTTATACAATATCCGACAACTCATCGCCACAAGCGGTTGTATCTCTAGCTACAACCGATCCAGCTAACTGGATACAAGTTGGTACTCAAGTCTGGGCTAAAGCCAACCTCAATGTCGGTACAATGGTAACTGGTGTTACAACTCAAACTAACAACGGCGGCACAAACACAGTAGAGAAATATTGCTATAGCGATAGCGAATCTAACTGTACAACCTACGGTGGATTATACCAATGGGATGAAGCTATGAAATATAGCACCGTCGAAGGCTCTCAGGGTATCTGTCCAGCTGGTTCACATATCCCGAGCGACAACGATTGGAAGATATTAGAAATACAGCTCGGAATGAGTCAGGCGCAAGCCGACGCAACTGGTTGGCGCGGTACCGATCAGGGTACAAAACTGAAACCTACTGGCGCATCTGGCCTAAACATGCCGCTTGCCGGCTACCGCGGCACTGGCGGGTCCTTCGGCGAGCTGTCGTCGGACGCTGACTTGTGGTCTAGTTCGGAGTCGGGCTCTAGTGCCGGGAAGCGTTACTTGGACTCGGGTCGCGCCGCTGTGGGCCGCAATACGGTCGACGAGGCTTACGGCTT
>CAZNQY010000020.1:0-762 GCA_964575635.1 uncultured Saccharimonas sp. (SeqCode)
ATTATACTATATATAACAAAATAAGTCAACTTTAAGGACTTTTCCCGATATAAAGTGTATTATTAAAATATAAAAATCATGAATCTATTATCGAAAGAATTTCAGATCCCACAAAGGTTTAAGCAGAACGTATCGATTGCGCTAACTACCGGATTTATTACATCTAGTTTTATTGTGCTTATAAATTATTTTAATCAAACTATTAGCCCGGATAGTTTGATGTCGTCATCACCAAATATCGCAATCATAGTCCTGTTTTGGTCAATTTTGGCATTAGTTGCATTGAAAAAGATTAGTTCCTCGCTGAATAATGACGGCTTTAGTGACGGGGCTTTTTATTTGATGTATTTGCTGTCGATAGCTCCTCTCGAGCAGCTTACTTTTAATATTTATAAATATCTAAATCAGGGTCTGGTTGATTCGTTGTTTTTTATCGGAATTGTTGTTTTGGAGAATTTGGTTTTTGTGCCGATAATTTTGAAGTTAATCAATGTTGATGAAAAGAATAGAAAAAAAGTTGTTATTGGTTTGGTGATTTTCTGTGTTGTAATTTCGGTTTTGATTGGATTTATCAAATAGTCAATTTTGAAACTTTGTCATATAATTAATACAACCACGCGATACTCACTGGTTCGCTATACAGCGAACAAAGCGTCCCTAGCGATCGGTCATTTATATTTGTCTTCGGATTATTCATTAAGAAACGGATGAATAGAACGGGCAAAACAATCTGTAATCGTTTCCTAAAAATAACTTAGGGGA
>CAZNQY010000020.1:862-16577 GCA_964575635.1 uncultured Saccharimonas sp. (SeqCode)
TATTAGATATGAATGACGAAATCTTTTTGAATGAACGAGTTGAAGTAGTTACGGTATT
Organism: uncultured Saccharimonas sp. (SeqCode); assembly: GCA_964575635.1. GTDB lineage: Bacteria > Patescibacteriota > Saccharimonadia > Saccharimonadales > Saccharimonadaceae > UBA1547. The sequence continues at coordinate 921 of CAZNQY010000020.1, forward strand.
TGGCGGCGGACTGAATCCTTGCCGGCCGATCAAATCTAAACGCAAAAATGGCAAAGAGTATCGAAATAATAAGCATTAGGGTTGTTTTTGCATATATATATATATATTATAAATGATATGAAAGTTATTAAAAATGTAAATAAACAATCAGCCTTCACTATCGTTGAACTCCTTGTAGTTATCGTTGTTATCGGTATTTTGGCTGCTATTACTATAGTTTCTTACTCTGGAATTAGAAACAGGGCGGTGACAACAGCCATCAAGGCTCAACTTGTTTCGGATTCGAATGTCTTAAAGATGTATTATATCGAGAATAGTATTTATCCAACGACACTAGATTCAAACTATTGTCCAGCTACGCCGATTGCGGACACAGAATTTTGTCTGAAAAATATGAGCAGTTCAACACTTACGTACACTGGGTCTGCTGATACTTTTTTATTAATAATAACAGACAATTCGACTGGTATTGCTTATAGCATCTCGGAAGATAACGTAATTGCCGAAGCTACGTCTGGCCCTGCTGTTGCTTCTTTTATAAAAACAATAGGCTTAGCGGGATCATCGGTTGCAGCCTATAATGCCACTAAATCTGCCGATGGCGGTTATGTGATAGTTGGATTAGTGTATGGCTTTGGCGCGGGTCAAACAGATGCTGTTATTGTAAAAATAAATTCATCTGGCGAATTAGTTTGGAAAAAGACTTTGGGTGGAGTAGATTACGATAATATTAGAGATATAGAACAAGCTACGGATGGCGGTTATGTAATTGCCGGAGATAGTAGTAGCTATGGTGTTAACGGGAGTGTTATTGTTGCCAAATTAAATTCATTAGGTGATGTAATGTGGAGTAAGACCTTGGATGGCAGTCAATGGGAAGAGATTGGCGGTATAGCGCAATCCTCTGATAATGGGGTTATAATTGCTGCTACGACAGGTAGTTATGGAGTAAACAAATCATTTATTGCCAAAATTGATTCCTTAGGTAATTTATCCTGGACTAAATCCTTGGGCGGCTCAGGTATAGAAAACTATGTTCGTGATATCTTGTACGATTCAGCCTCGGATAGTTATGTAATAACCGGAGATTCAGGTCCAGATAGCGCCTTTGTTGCCAAATTAAATTCATCAGGTGATGTGTTGTGGAGTAAGGTCTTCAATGGTGGTGTAGGTGTTTCTATTTATGGCGATTCTATAGCTCGGGCCTCTGACGGCAGTTATATAGCCGTTGGTGAATTATATGACACTGGTGCTGGAAACCACGATTCTTTTATTGCCAAATTTAATGCACTGGGCAGCTTGTCTTGGAGTAAAAAATGGGGTGGAATTAACAGCGAATTGGCTAGGGATCTGGTTCAAACTTCTGACGGCGGTTATGTGATAACTAGCGAAACTGCTAGTTATGGCCATGGTAATGAAGAGGAGGACATCCTTTTGACCAAATTGGATGCATCGGGGAATTCGTCTTGGCATAGCACCTTGGGCGGAGCAGAATTAGATGACGGAGCAAAGGTAATTCAAGATTCTGAGGGGGCTATAGTTGTCATCGGAACACAAGCTTACGGTACTGATCATGATAGGATTATATTTGGAAAATATGAATCTGATGGGTCAATCGATGCATGTACTTCTTTGGAATGTCAGGAGCCGGGCTTATCGATAGCGAGCCCCCTATTGTCGACAAATGACGCTTCCTTGGTCGCAAACAACCAATCTTTGGTATCGACGTCAATATCGCCAACCTTTACGTCAATATCTTTGACCGAAATGTCGCCAAACTTAGTAGTTAATCTACAGTCTACGCCGATAGTATCGTCTGACGAATTGCCGTTAGTAGATAATTAATTGATAATAATTCAAAAATATTGCAGTATCTATATTTATACTTTAATAAATCTGTCGTATAATTAATAACACCACGTGATACTCACTAGCCTTTTGGCAAAGCGTCCCTCATGATAGGTCATTCAAATTTTGTCTTCGGATTATTCATTAAGAAACGGATGAATAGAACGGGCAAAACATCTAAAAAACGTTTCCTAAAAATAATTTTGGGGATATTAGATATGAATGACGAAATCTTTTTGAATGAACGAGTTGAAGTAGTTACGGTGTTTGGCGGTGGGCTTAATCCTTGTCGTCCGATCAAGTTTAAACGCAAAAATGGCAAAGAAATTGTAATAACCGAGATTGGGTTGCGACATCCTAACGTCTGCGGTAAGCGTATGTTGCATGTTTTTGATGTGACGGACGGATCGGCAGATTATCGAATTGAACTAGATAGCGAACGACTAACTTGGACTTTGACCCGCGAGGCTGATTATGAACGATAAATATAATACAGCCGAACCGATGATGATGCACGTTGATTTGAATTCGGCATTTGCGACAATCGAACAGCAGTCGCGACCGATGTTGCGGGGTCGACCCGTAGCGATCGTGAATCGCTTGGTTGAAAATACGGCAATTATTACAGCCAGTTATGAGGCGAAAGCGTTGGGTATAAAAGTAGGCATGAGATACAAAGAAGCTTTGCGATTAGCACCAGACCTAGTGGCGCTAGAAAGTGACCCGGCTAAATATCGTTACGTTTACAAAAAATTAATGGCCATAATGAATGATTATTCGCCGCATGTCGTCATGAAAAGTATCGACGAGGGTGTGATGGACTTTAAGGGTTTGGCGGTGAATCGGCCGCTTATTGATATTGGTTACGAAATAAAAGAACGTTTAAAAAACGAAGTTGGCTGTGTAATGCGCTGCAATGTCGGGATTGGCACGAATCGATTCTTGGCAAAGACGGCTGCGGGTCTTCATAAGCCAGACGGTTTGGATGTTATCGATCATTCTAATCTACGCGAAACTTATGCCAAAATGAAACTAACCGATTTGACTGGAATTGCCGGGCAGTTGCAATCAAGATTGAATGCAGTTGGTATTTTTACCCCGTTAGAATTTTTGGATTGCGACGTGGTGGCTCTGGAAAAAATGGTTTTCAAAAGTATTTGCGGCGGACAGTGGCATAAACGTCTGCGCGGTTTTGAAGTTGATGATTTGGAAACTAAAACCAAAACAATCGGGCGACAATACGTCCTAGAAAATCGTAATTTGATTAGGTCAGAAATTGCTGGACGATTGCATAATTTATGCGAATCAGTCGGTTCGAGAATGCGAGCCCAAAATTTGGTAGCGCGGGGCGTGTTTGTTTATATCAAAACTATCGATCGACAATATTGGCACAAGAGTCAGATGTGTCAGGTCCCGTTTTTTAGTGACGCAACAATTAATGCTCTGGCTCAACAATTATTCATAAGGGCTCCAGATGGGATTATTGAAATTGGCGTCAGGTTGTATGAATTATCTGAATCATTAGATGATCAAGTAAGTTTATTCAATGATATTTTGGTGCGCGAACAACAATTAACGCAGGCAATTGATGATATTAATGTTAGGTTTGGTGATCGCAAAATTCACGCGGCTAGTACAATGAATACAAATTTGGTAAAAGTTAAAGTTCCGTTTGGTAGTACACGCTATCTGTAGAGTATAATTAGATTAAATGAATGAAATGTCGGGCAGATATGTTTTAGCGGTCAGCGGTGGCGTTGATTCTGTTGTGATGCTCGATATGCTGTCGCGGCGTTCTGACTTGGAATTAATTGTGGCGCATTTTGACCATGGGATTCGCGATGAATCACATGAAGATCGTAAGTTGGTTAGTGAACTAGCCAAAAAATATGGTCTGCCTTTTGAATATGAACGAGTCGAACTGGGCAAAAATGCCAGTGAAGTGTTATCTCGCAATAAAAGGTATGACTTTTTGAAAAGAGTTGCTGGTAAATATGATGCAAAACTAGTGACCGCCCATCACGCTGATGATGTCATTGAAACGATCGTAATTAACTTTACACGTGGCACTGGTTGGCGGGGTTTGGCGGTTTTGGATTCTGGACTAGCGCGACCAATGACGGGGTATACAAAGGCCGAAATTATTGATTACGCAATAAAAAATAATTTAGTTTGGCACGAGGACAGTACCAACAAAAGTGATAAATATTTACGTAATCGTATTCGACAAAAACTTCACAACCTTGACGATGATAATAAAAGGCAATTATTAGGACTTTGGCATCAACAAAAAGCAACCAAAAAAGAAATCAATAATGTAATTAGTGAATTGTGCGAAAAAGGTAATACCTATAGTCGAAATATTATTAATGATATGTCAGAAAGCGCCGCACTAGAGTTTATTAGGTATATTACAGATGGTCGATTAACTCGTCCGCAAATGAAAAAAGTTTTGACTGCGATTCAGAGTTTTTTGCCGAGCAAAATTTGCTACCCAGGCGGCGATATTAGAATTGATTTCACTTCTCGTAATTTCACGATCAAGCTGTTAAAATAGATAGGTGAATATCTCACCTAATTTAATGATGACCGACTGAAAGGAATTATTTTACTTCTTATGCCAATTAAAGCACCAATGAGCAATAAAAAACCAGGGAATTTTGTCCGACTAACTTTGTTTTGGTCAATAATAATACTTTGTGTTTTTGTGGGTATTGCATTTATGCCACCGCAAAAAAACCTAAAGGAAGTTGCCATATCTGATGTAATTTCGCGAGCTAATGCTGGTAAAATTACAAAACTAGAAATTCAAGGTGACGAAATAAAGGTTACTCCAAAGGATGAAAAAGAAGCAACTGAACGCTCGATGAAACAGGGCGACAGTAGCTTGCAGGAACAAGGCTTGAAGTCTGATGCTCCTGTTGAGCTTAGTATTATTCCAGTATCAACTACTGGCGATACTTTATGGAATTTGGCAATTATCATCGTTCCAGTTATTTTGATCGCAGGTTTTTTCATGGTCATTATGCGTCAAGCGCAGGGTCAGAATAATCAAGCACTTGGTTTTGGTAAATCAAAAGCTAAACTATATGGTGTTGACAAAGAAAAAGTTACTTTCGATAAAATCGCTGGTAATGATTCTGCAAAACAAGATTTACAAGAAGTTGTAGACTTTTTGAAGCACCCTAAAAAGTACGAACAATTAGGCGCCAAAATTCCACGCGGAGTGTTGTTGGTCGGTAGTCCTGGTACTGGTAAAACAATGTTGGCGCGCGCTGTTGCTGGCGAAGCAAATGTACCATTCTTTTCAATCTCTGGTTCTGAGTTCGTAGAAATGTTTGTTGGCGTTGGTGCTAGTCGTGTTCGCGATTTGTTTGCCAAGGCTAAAAAGAACGCACCTGCGATTATCTTTATCGACGAAATCGATGCTGTTGGTCGCCGCCGTGGTAGCGGTATGGGTGGTGGACACGATGAACGTGAACAAACTCTAAACCAAATTCTTGTCGAGATGGACGGATTTGAAACTGGTGCAAACGTAATCGTTTTGGCGGCAACTAACCGCGCTGACGTACTTGATCCAGCGCTTCTTCGTCCAGGTCGTTTTGACCGTCGTACAAATATTATGTTGCCAGAACGTCGTGACCGTGAAGCAATTTTGAAAGTTCACTTCAAGAATAAACCAACTGATAGTACTGTTAGTATTGAAGCATTGGCTGCAAAAACTGCTGGTTCATCTGGTGCTGACCTGGCGAACATCGCTAACGAAGCGGCAATTGTAGCAGCTAGTCGAAACGCCAAGAAAATTAGCAACGCTGATATTACCGAAGCATTCGAAAAGATTGCAATCGGGCCTGAACGCAAAGCCAAGATTATGAATGATCACGAAAAAGAAATGACCGCTTATCACGAAGCAGGACATGCGATTGTTGGACATATCTTGCCAGAGAGCGATCCAGTTCACAAAGTTACAATTATTCCTCGTGGCGGTACAGGCGGTGTAACTTGGTTCTTGCCACCAGAAGATAAAAGCTATACGAGTATCATTGAATATAAAGATATTTTGGCACGCGCACTTGGTGGCCGTGTAGCTGAAAAAATAATTTACGGCAAAGATCGAATCACAACTGGTGCTGGTTCTGACCTGCGTAAGGCAACCGAAATTGCTCGCGATATGGTTATCGAACAAGGTATGGGCACGACGCTACGCGACCAAGTTTTCCATGAAGATAACGGCGGTATGGTATTTGACCGTATGACTCATGAACGTCCATACAGCGATAAAACTGCTGAGCGAATCGATATCGAAGTTGCTGATTTAGTCAAAGAAGCAGCAATTCGCGCTGAAGCTGTGATAAACGCAAACCGCGATGGACTCGAAAAATTGACCAAAGCACTTCTCGAGGAAGAAACTTTGGATGAAAAGCAGGTTGCAGAAATTTTGAAAGACACAGTATTACCGGAGGAAGCTAAGATTTATTAGCTCGGTCACATTAAATGGTTAGCTTTAAAAAAACAGTCGACAAAGTAAACGGCAAACTTCCAATCAAGTTTGCCGCTGCTTTGCTTGCTGGATCAACTTTATTATCAAGCGTCCTTGGTTTAATTCGTGATCGTCAATTAAACGGACTTTATTATAGTACCTATCCACAAGGTATTGATGCTTATACAGTCGCCTTTACTGTGCCTGACTTTATGTTTTTTATTTTGGTTTCAGGCGCGCTGAGCGTCACGTTTATTCCGGTATTCAACCAAAGGTTGGCGGATGGTAATAAAAAGTCAGCTTGGCAGTTGTCAGCTAGTATTTTGAACTTAATGGCGATTGCTACATTAGTAACTAGCGTTTTGATAATTATTTTTGCTGATCCGATGGTTCGTTATGTTGTTGGTCCAGGTCTTGATGAGTCAAGTCGAGCGCTAGCGGTCAGTATGATGCGTGTTATTGCAGTGAACCCATTCTTGTTTGCGATCGCAACAGTGATATCGAGTATGCAACAGGCGATTGGGCGATTTGCATTTTTTGCAATGGCGCCAGCGATATATAACGTTGGTATTTTGATTGGTATTATCTTCTTTACGGGCGGAATAAATATATTTGGCTGGCAAGTTTTTGACGGTGGAATTATGGGTGTAGCGCTCGGTGTTGTACTCGGGTCAGTTCTGCAATTACTAGTCAGCTGTATTGGCTTGCTAGGCATGGGATTTGATTATGAATTCAAGATTTTTTGGAAAAATAAAGGTTTTCGAAAAGTCCTAACATTATTGCCAGCTCGATCACTCGATCAAGGTGTCGATTATATAAACGGCATCGTTGAAACAAATCTAGCATCACGTATGTCGGCTGGTACGATTCGTGCTTATCAGCAAGCTTCAACGTTATCTTATGTGCCGATTAACTTGGTTGGTGTGGCAATTAGTACTGCGGCTTTTCCAAAGATGGCCGAACGACTCGGTCAAGGTCGTCCAGATTTGTTCAAAAAAGAATTACAGGCGGTTTTACGGGTGATTATATGGCTAGCTATGCCGATCGCTGTGGTTGCTTATTTCGGCCGTGGTTATTTGGTGCACTTTATTAAAAACGGTGGTGATCCATTGATGGCTAACATTTTGGGAGTACTTGCCATTGCAATTTTGTTCAGGTCTATTTATCACATTGCGGCACGTAGTTTTTATGCGCAGCAGGACACAAAGACACCACTTTATATTTCGTTATTTGCAATTAGCTTAAATATATTTTTGGCTATATGGTTTACGACGAGTCTTGATATGGGAGCTTATGGTTTAGCTTGGGCGACGTCAATTGTCTCGGCGGTAGAGGTTACGATACTGTTCTTTATTATGGGAAAGCGAATCAAAGGACTATTTGATTTGACGTTCTTGCATGCGATTTCAAAAATGGCTACTGCGACGGCTATTACGGCGGTCATAACTTACCTTACTATTTCTAGTGCGCCACTTCGAGCAGCTGATATAAGTTTTTGGATTGCATTTCCGAAGTTTTGTTTGATCGTCTTGGTATGTTTTACGACCTATGTTATACTTTGTCGAATAATGAAGTTGCAGGAAGTTAACCCGATTCTGTCTCGCTTACAAAAAATATTATTCAGTGGTTTCAAGGTTTCATAATGTCATCTAAAATTCGAAATTTCTGTATTATTGCTCATATTGATCATGGTAAATCGACCCTTGCCGATCGAATGTTGGAGTTGACCGGGACTGTAGAAAAACGTGATATGAAATCGCAACTACTTGATAGCATGGATTTGGAACGTGAAAAAGGTATCACGATCAAACTTGCACCAGTTCGAATGAAATATAAGGATCACGATTTGAACCTGATCGATACACCAGGACACGTTGACTTTAGCTATGAAGTTAGTCGGTCACTACAAGCCTGTGAAGGTGCGATTTTAGTTGTTGACGCCAGTCAGGGAATTCAAGCACAGACACTTGCAAACGTATATTTAGCTATGAATGTTGATTTAAAAATTATCCCGGTTCTTAATAAAATTGATCTACCGGCGGCCGATGTTGAACGGGTGAGTGCTGAAATTATTAATTTGTTGGGCTGTGATGAATCAGAAATCCTAAAGATTAGTGCGAAAACTGGCATGGGCGTGACTGAAGTTTTAGATGCAGTGATTGAACGAATTGATGCGCCAAAAGGTATCGAGACTGACCCAACTAGGGCTTTGATTTTTGACAGTTACTTTGATGATTATCGTGGAGTTATATTGTATACGCGCGTAGTTGATGGGTCAATCAAAAAAGGTGATACGATCGAGATGTTAGCAACTAATGCTCACGGCCTTGCATTAGAAGTTGGTTCACTCCAACCAAAAATGAAAGCCAATGATGAATTAGCTTGTGGTGAGATAGGCTATGTTGTGACGAATTTACGCACAACTCGCGAAGCTCGCGTTGGTGATACTGTTACGACAAAACGTAGCCATACCGACTCACAATTACCTGGTTATAAATTAGTTAAACCTTTCGTTTATGCTGGATTTTTCCCTGTTAGTAACGATGATTACCAGAATCTAAAGGATGCGATAGAGAAGTTAAGTTTGAGTGATTCGGCCTTGCAATTTGAGCCAGAAAACTCACCAGTATTAGGATTCGGTGTACGCATTGGTTTCCTTGGATTATTGCACATGGATATTATCCGTGAACGACTTGAGCGCGAATATGATTTGGATTTGGTGGTTACGAATCCATCGACTGATTATCAAGTATTTATGTCATCTGGTGAAGAAATAAATATCAAGAGTGCTAGTGACTTACCTGATCCGAGCCGAATTAAAGAAATCAGCGAACCTTGGATTAAGGGTGAAATAGTTGTTCCGAAAAGTTATATTGGTGGAGTTTTGCAATTAATTATCAGCAAACGTGGTCGTCAAAGTAATTTGAGTTATATCGACGAACGAGCATTAATTAGTTTCGAAGCGCCACTGGCGAATTTATTAACTGATTTTTATGACCAATTAAAGTCTATTACCAGCGGTTACGGATCATTTAACTACGAACTTGATAGTTATCGAGTGGAAGATTTAGTGCGACTAGACTTTTATGTTTCTGGCAATATTGTTGATGCACTTAGCATCATGACTCACCGTAGCGAAGCGCAAAGAATTGGTCGCGAGATTGTCGATAAATTAAAAGAAGTTATTCCGCGTCAGAATTTCCAAGTTGCGCTGCAAGCGGCAATTGGCGGTAAATTTATCGCTCGCGCCGATATTTCAGCGTATCGCAAAGATGTAACGATTGGATTATACGGTGGTGACGTTACTCGAAAGAAAAAAGTATTAGCAAAACAAGCCAAAGGTAAGAAGCGCATGAAACGCTTTGGTAAAGTAGATATTCCATCAGAAGCCTTTACTGTAATGTTGAAACGAGATTAATAATAAAAAAGCGACGTAATTGTCGCTTTTTTATTATGATTATATTTTTTAGATTGTTAGATTTAGTCGAGCAAATTCAGAAACAACTTTGCCTTTTTGTGATTGCTTGGCAATCATTTCCATTTGGCGTTGTTTTCGTTCGATTACCCAAGCTGGGATTTCTGGACGGATGCTGGTGTTGACGACTTTTTTGGTTGAAGCTCTTGTTGCTGTCTTTTTAGTAACAACGGGTTTTTTGATAGTAGATTTTTCGACTATCTTTTTTGCCTTCTTGATTTTTGTCGACTTGACTTCAACGGCTTCAACTACGACGTTTTCTTTGATGTCATTAATTTCTTCAAAAAGCATATCGATATCATCGTGAGCCGTTGATTCTTTGCTGACTAATTCACTAGAGAAAGATTCGTATATTGTGCTGCTGAGCTGTAGCGCACCTGTATTAATAACTGGCCGAGCAAATGTTGCATGAACCGCTGTCTGGACTTTGTAATCGGAATACTTATGTTGAGCAACAATGATTAAGATCGATAAATCGTAAAGTAAAACGATCGGCAAGGCGACAAGCAAGCTAGTCATTAGGTCAAATGTGAAAGGCGTAACCAGGCTAATAATTAAACTAGCTAAGATGACCCATTTTTGATAACTCATCATCTTTTTTGGAGTTAGTCTTTTGACGGAATCAATTAGTGATAGTAATAAAGGAATCTGGAATACGATGATAAACGTAATGATGATGTTCGATACGAATCGCAAATAACTGTCGGCCGATATCAATGGACTTAAATCACTAACCTTGAATCCAGAGAAGAAGTTGAGTGATCCTGGTAGGATAATTGTATAGGCAAAGATGACGCCGATTATTGATAACACTAACGAAAGTGCTGTCATTAAGTAGACGCGATTAGTAGAAATTAAATCACGAAAAGCAGGTCGAATAAACATGATGATGTTATAGACGATAACTGGTATAGTAACGGCAAGTGCGCCCATCAAACATATGTTCATTATAAGAGCGAAACTGCCAGCTGGAGTGCTGTAATATAAAGTCGAATTTAATGGTGCGCGCAAAATCGCAATTATTGGTTCATAGAAACAATAAACTAAAACTGCCGAAAAGTTCATGGCAGCAAAAATAGCCAACAGACGCATCTGAAGTTCACGAACGTGATCAAATAGCTTGGTCGCAGGCTGCGATTTTTCTTTTGATTTTTTCATTTACCCTCACTTTTTGTATTTATTTGATTTTTAGATTTTGTTTAATCTGTAATCTTTTAAATATTTGTTATTTTTTGTCAGTTTTTTCTTCGGTTTTCTTTTCTTCGTCGCCGTTAAAACCTTTTTTTAACTCTCGTCCAGCTTCGCCAATGCCCCTTGCGAGTTCTGGTAGTTTTTTGCCACCTGTAAATAATAATAGGATAAATCCTATGATTATTAAAATAATCTCAACTTTTCCGAACCCCATATAATTCTCACTTTCTATGTTGTGCTGTTAATGATTGTAGCAAAAGAAATATGCATAAACAATACTTTTCTGCTTATGTCTAATTAATATCAGTGTAAAGTCTGGTATTTATAACGTTTATGTCTTATCATATTAAGTGAGTATCTGTATGAAAAATACAGATAGGGGTATGAGTTCATGAACGGAAAAGACATAGTCAAAACCATCAGCGAAAAAGAAATGGATCGCAAAGAGTTTTTAAAGTATAGCGGTTTGCTATTTTTGAGTGTGTTTGGACTTGGATTTATATCTCGACTAATTTCTAGTAGTGCAAAAGTTTTTGAAGATGATCACAAGGGTAGTGGCTTTGGTGGTGGAAAGTACGGAGCATAATTAGATGGCAGAGCAGCGATTACCTATTGTAGATAGTGATGACGGCGCTTGGGGTGATATTCTTAATCAATTTATCAGCAAAGAACATTACAATACTGGTGTTAATAACCCTGCAAATGGTGGGCACAAAACTATTAATTTGCAACCAGGCACAACAGCGGCTGGTTCTGCTCCTATTAAATTAACATCTGGTCCATTAATGAGCGCTACCGAAGTTGGTGCGATTGAATTTTTGACCGATAGGTTATATTACACGCAGACAACTGGAGCGACCCGCAGAACCGTTGCTAGTACTAATGATATTATGTTCACTCCAACTGCTGTTTGGGGTGATGGGGTTTCATCGTCATCTGTTTCGGCTGGCACGAAGTGTTATGTTAGGGTACCTTATACTGGTACTATTGTTTCTTGGAGTATTATCGCCAGTGTTTCATGCAGTTGTACTCTGGACGTATGGAAGGTTAATGCGGCGTTGCCGACTGTGGCAAACACAATTACCGCAGCTGCCAAGCCGTCACTAAGCTCTAGCGCTACATCGACCTCATCGACCTTAACTGGTTGGACGACGGCGGTAGCTGCGGGCGATGTATTTGGATTTAATTTAGATTCAGTTACGGGAACGCCGACTATGATTACATTAGTTTTAACGGTAAGAAACGGATAACTTAGTATGGCTAGTAGATTAAAAACGGTACAATTTGCTTTTCCAGCGCTTGCTTCAATGACAAATAACACACTGACGACTTTAACTCAGACGACTATTTATTTACCGGAAGCTACAAAAACTATTCGTGCAGCTTGGCTTGAAGTTTCGATGGATGATATAGTGACGGCAACGGGTGGTACGCTCACTACTAAAACTATTAACTTGCGACTTGGCGCAAATTCATATTTGTCGACGACTAATGCGAATACGCAAACTCATTCAGGTGAAAATATATCACCTTTTTTTACTAGGGATTTCACGTCACACTTCACGTCATATTGGACTGGGACGAGCATGACATGTGACGTGCAGTTGCAAATAAATCAATCCACTGGAACTACGACGGGAATGGTGAATGTTTGTGCGACTTTGCATATTACATATGAATACGATGACGTGGCAACGACGCAATTAAAAACCGTCTATATACCACTCAATGCACCAGTTACAACTTTGCCAACTGTAAAAACTTCGCACGATACAATACCAGCTCTTGATACATATTTACCAGAAACAAGTAAAGTTTATCGGAATATTCATATTATATCCCAAGCTAATGCCAACCATTCGGCTGCCACCGACCATACTGTTTCTTATCAAATAGACTCGCTAACTGCAAAAACTACAGGAAACTATGAATCGGCACTTGCGACAGATCGTTGGACTCGATATGTGTATGACATCACGAGTTTAGGTATGACCACAAACGCCACGCATACGTTTAACGTCTGGTCGTCACTAACTGCGCGCCATCATTCTATGCAGGCATGGATGGTTGTGACGTACGAATTTAACGCATCTACTACGACATCTGTCATGAATAGTATGTTGTTGCCGATGGAAATTAATTCACCAGTTGGGACTTCGGCGACTATATTCCAAAGAGCCAGCCGTGAATTGATGGTTCAAGAAACTAACCCAACATTGGTTCGGTTGGCTGCTATGATTCGTTGGAATAACGTTGGAAATGAAGCTGGGTTGAACGTCAGGGTAGGTACGGGTTCATTCATTGCTTACACGAATACGGGATCAGGTTGGATTGCGGGCGGTAAGGGTTTGATGGTTCGTAATGATGCGCCAGCTGGCCTTACTTTCGCTCGAGGTAAAAACTTTTTGCAGTTAGATATATATAACACCAGCACTTCCGCCAAAGGTGGAAATTGGGGTTGTCTGTGGATGGTAAATTATACTTCTAGCGTATCCGGCGGTGGCGTTGGTGCGCATAATCATAGTATTGTTTGGCCGCTTGGGTATCACGGTACGGGGGCTGCAACCTTAAATACAATAACTACAGCTACCGCGCCAGTTATACCAGAGAGTAATTACTATATAACTGCGCTCGGTTTGCATTTGGGTTATATAAATAATGGTACAAGTATAGTTAGTACTCCATCCGTAACGATTGAACGCCTTGCATCCACTGAAGGAGGGCTACTTTGGGAGAGTGGATATTCGGATGCTGGAATAGTCGATACCGAGGTTGGCTATAATGAATCGTGGTCTCAGGTTAGAGATATTTTTATGCGCTGGCCAGGGGACACGAACGATTCGAGAATGGATATCGAAGCTGCCCGCAGATACAATCTGTATATTCCAAACCAGAGCGCCGCTGCAACTGCTGCATTCTGGGAAACTTTCCAATTGTACATGACGTATCATTCTATTTCATATAACGTAACGGGTAATGTAATTGGTAGTAACGGCGGAACTGTTAATATTAATATTCACAGAGCAACCGATCACGCAAAGATGTATTCAATTACAAGAGTGGGCGATGGAGGTTTTTCAATTCCATGGTATGATAACGTTTTTTCTGACATTTACATTGTTGCATACGAGGATGCGACCCATTACGGTCGAAGTATAGTCGGCACAGCTGGTGTCGATACTTTTGACGTAAAGTTGAGTAGCCCAATTGCCAGAGCTTATGCTTAAACAAAGAGTTTTTCTATTTGCGATTCTATTTGCAATAATTAATACGATTTTTTTCTGTAATACGGATATTCATGCTATCGATGGTTTTACGGTTTCTCCGGTTAGAACCGAGATTGATATCCTTCCGGGTACTCAAAAGACCGGTAATTTAACGGTCAAAAATGAAACAAACAAACTGATGGAAGTTGGCTTTAGCGCTGAATCTTTTAGTGTTATAAACCAGTATTATGATTATCAATTTACAGCCGAAACAAATGTTGCGGATTGGGTTGGTTTTCAGGATAAAAAAATAGAATTAAAGCCTGGTGAAGAAAAGAAAATCACTTATACGATCGGCGTACCGCTTGAATCAGAACCGGGCGGACGATATATTAGTATATTTGTCAGCAATGATACGAAGAATGACAATGACGGTATAGCTGCGCGTCAACGTATTGCATCACTGCTGTATATTACTGTAACCGGTGATGTGACTCGATCGGGTGAATTGATATCGCTCAACACGCCATGGTTTATTACTGATAATAATGACTGGAGTATAGTAGTTAGAAATTCTGGAACAACGCACTTTCGTAGTCGGTTTAACACAGTAGTGAGTGATATGTTCAAGAATAAAATTGGCGAAAATATAATGGACGAATCGATGCTTTTGCCTGGAACTATTAAATTAATTAATGGCAAGTTCCAGACTCCTAATTTGCCTGGAATATATAAAGTAACCTATACGATAGGTTTGGGTGATAATCCAGCTGTTGTTCAAGAAAGATATGTTTTATATATGCCAATTTGGCTGATTTTGCTATTTGTTGGAGCTATAGTTTTATTTAGCATCGAACGATTTTATAAACACAAAAGTATCAATTAGTCTGTGGTACTGCAGTATAAATTACTGTAGTCGAATAATTCCCGGTTGGTTTTAACATATCTAGATTCATGCCGAAAGTAACGTTTGTTACATCGCCAGTTCTTGCTGGTGTAGTTATTGATCGGATTAATGTATCTGACAATGTCATACCTGTAAAATTATTAGATGCATCGGTGTTATATCCCCAGGTGTTTACTGCGAGTGCGGCTGGCGATCCATTGGCTGATGTCGGTAAACTGGTTCCGCCATTCATCATGTTAGTATTAGATACCGCTCTGACATATAATTTGTAACCTTTAACATCGGTTGTTGTTACCGTAACAACACTTGTTCCGGTAGCTAAAGCTCCACCAGAAGCTGGAGTGACGGGGATGTTTATGTTTCCATTCGTTGCAATTGATAGTGCTGTTTGGCTGCCGTATGGCACATCGGCATCGTAAAAGCCTTTGCCATATGGCTGAGCACTGCAAATTATTGGACTGAAAATCAATAATGCAGTGATGATAAAAATATTCAAAAATGGTATTGTTTTTTTCACGCTTATGTTATTATAGCATCAAGTAATTGTAAT
>CAZNQY010000021.1:0-16071 GCA_964575635.1 uncultured Saccharimonas sp. (SeqCode)
AAGTATAATAATAAAAAGATATCCCCAAAACAGTCAGTTTTTTGGGGTTTGGGGCATCTGCAGAATACCAGATAAAGGCATGCGGTATTTTCCTTGAGCGTCGAGAATGTTTGAGCGCAGCGAGTTTCGCAGACGCCAAAGAAAATATTGCATGACTTTAAGCTGCGTATTCGAAGCCGCCCCAGAAGTTTTGTTTCTTTTGATTACAAAAGAAAGAGAAAAACAATTTATATTTTTTGATTATTATAAATCCGAAATTGATTAAGTATTTTTTGTAATAAATAACCATAAATTAGTTAATAGTCACATATTTTGCTATAATAGTCTCTAAATTGGGATGAATATAATTAAACTATGAATCATCTGATTAACAGAGATAATATTCCATTATATAAACTGGTATTTATTGGTTTGTTTTTAATAGTGTCTTTGATTTTTATCTTTTCAAATATTTCATATGCTGGTGATTCCGAAAAAAATATTGATGGTAAATTAATTACTATTCATGATCGAGGTGAGTCAAAAGTTATCGTATCGCGAGGGGTGAAAATTGGTGATGCAATTAATGACGCTGGGATTGAAATATCCGAAAAAGACAGTGTCGAGCCAGCTATTGATCAAAAAATGATCGCATCAGAATATCAAGTTAATATCTATCGAGCAAGGCCTGTAATTGTAATTGACGGTGCGATTAGGCGCAAGATTGTTACGCCATATCAAACCGCTGATCAAATCGCTAAAGACGCTGGGGTAGTGCTTTTTGACGAAGACAGAGTTGATCTCGAACTGTCGGACAGTTTAGTTGATGGCGCTGGATTGACTTTGTTGGTAAAACGCTCGACTGCGTTTAATTTTGATTTATATGGCAAAAATAGCGTTATTAGAACTCAGGCGACTACTGTCGGTGAAATGCTGCAAGAAAAAAACATCAAGATGTCGGATATCGACCATCTATCACTTTCAATTGATACTAAAATAACCGATGGCTTGTCGCTACGATTGTGGCGCGAGGGTAAACAAACTATTACCGTCGAAGAAGTCGTAAAATTTGAAAGCGACAAAATTGAAGATGGCGATCAACCTGTCAGCTACTCGGTAATCAAGGTCGTTGGCGAAAACGGCACCAGAAATGCTACTTACGAAGTTACAATAATTAACGGTCAAGAATCATCAAGACAAGAAATCGCATCAATAATTACAAAACAACCTAAAAAACAGGTTGAAGTGATAGGAACTAAAGCAACAACGCCAGATGAAGCTAGAATAATTGGACATAGAATGATGCTATCTGCTGGTTTTGGCGAAGATCAATGGGTTTGTTTGAACAATCTATGGAACCGTGAATCTATGTGGCGAGTTAATGCCATAAATAAGTCGTCTGGAGCTTATGGTATTCCACAATCACTTCCAGCTAGTAAAATGAAGACTGCAGGAGAAGACTATTTGACAAGTGCAGAAACGCAAATTTCATGGGGTTTGTCATATATAAAAAATCGTTACGGCTCGCCATGCGGTGCTTGGAGTAAATCAGAAAGTGTGGGTTGGTATTAATGTCATTAAAGAATAATAAATCACTTGGTCAACACTGGTTGCGCGATCGCGCTATTTTAGATTATATCGCGGATTGCGCAGAAATTAATTCGGATGAAACCGTATTAGAGATCGGCCCTGGACTAGGAACGCTAACAAGCTCTTTATTGAAGCGTTCCGAAAAAGTAGTAGCTGTTGAGTTTGATTCCAATCTTGCTGATAAATTACCAGCTCAATTTCCTGGTACGAATCTGGAAGTTATAAATCAAGATATTCTTACTTTTAACCTTGATTCTTTACCGGTAAATTATAAAGTTGTAGCAAATGTCCCATATTACATCACTAGTAAAATCATCAAAATGCTAATGACGGCAAATAACAAACCATCAGTTGTCGTTCTACTTATTCAGAAAGAAGTGGCTGAACGGCTTGCGGCTAAACCGGGTGATATGAGCATTTTGGGCGTGAGTGCTCAAGTTTTTGCTGATGTTTATCTGGGCGACGTTGTACCTGCAGAATTTTTCACACCTCCGCCAAAGGTTGATAGTCAGGTTGTAATACTAAAAACTCGCCAAGAATCATTCTTTACGGACATTGACGAAAAGTCATTTTTTAGAGTAGTAAAAGCTGGTTTTTCGGCAAAGCGGAAAATGCTTCGCAGTAGTTTGTCTGGTGGACTCGGTTTGTCGAAAAAAGATGTCGAAGTTTTATTGGAAAAAGCAAATATTAATCCCGAAAGACGAGCGGAAGATCTGTCTTTATCTGACTGGCTTAATATTTTGAAAAACCTATAGATTATTTAAAATAATTCATCTCTGTTACAATAGTATTAAATATGGATAAAAAATTATACATCACAACTGCAATTCCTTATGCAAATGCCGCACCGCATATTGGCAATGCTCTCGATTATTTATTGGCTGATATCTGGACTCGTTACAAGATTCAAAATGGACACGCAGTAAAATTTCAGGTTGGTACTGATGAACACGGTAGTAAAATTGCCGCAAAAGCTGCCGAAAGTGAGCTAACACCTCAAGCCTATGTTGATCAAATGTGTATTGGTTTCAAAGATTTGATGGATAAAGTAGGCGCTAGCTATACCGATTTTATCAGGACTACTGACGAGCATCACATGCAAGCTGTTCAATATGTTTGGCAAAAGCTATTGCCTTATATATACAAAAATACTTACGAAGGTTGGTATTGTGTTGGTTGTGAATCATTTGTTTCGGACAAAGATGCTCAAGCAAATAACGGAGTTTGTCCTGACCACCAGCAGCCATACCAAAGACTTTCTGAAGAAAATTACTATTTGAAAGCGAGTGCTTTTTCGGATCAAGTTCGTGAAGCAATTAAAACAGATAAGTTGAAAATTTATCCAGAGTTTAGAAAAAAAGAATTTCTTGAACTTATAAAAGACGGATTGCAAGATGTAAGTATTTCTCGTCCAGTAAAGAGCTTGTCATGGGGTGTGCCTGTTCCTGGCGACCCAACTCAGGTTATGTATGTTTGGCTGGATGCGCTTGCTAACTACCTAACCGTAATTGGCTATCCAGATAATGCAACTTGGCAGGAATATTGGCCAGCGGATGTTCAGGTTGTTGGAAAAGATATTATGAGATTTCATACGGGACTTTGGCCGGCGATGCTATTGGGACTTGGGTTAGAGTTGCCAAAGAGCGTTTTAGTTCACGGCCATATTAGCTCTGGTGGAGTCAAGATGAGTAAGAGCATCGGTAATGTTGTTGACCCTATCGCTGTAATTGATGGTTATGGATTGGACGCTTTCCGTTACTATTTTTCTCGTCATATTCCAACGCTTGATGACGGTGATTTTACTTGGGAAAAATTCGAAAACTCATATAATACCGAGCTGGCAAATGACCTAGGCAACTTGATTCAGCGAGTTTCTGGTATGATAACCAGATATCAAGCTGGAGTTATTGGTAATATTCCAGACAGCGAGCATGATATGAGTGCATATCATGAGGCGATGGAGTCATTTCAATTTAATCTTGCCATGGACGAAGTATGGTCAATGGTTCGCAGTTTGAATCAATATATCGAAAACGTCAAGCCTTGGGAAATTGCTAAAAATATCGGCAAAGACGGCGAGGCCGCTGTTCATTTATCTGACGTTTTGGCGTCAACCGTAAGTGGATTGTTGCAGATTGCTGATTTATTAGTACCTTTCTTGCCGTCTACATCAGAAAAGATCAAAACAACTTTCGGTACTGGCTCTGTAGTGCCTAGCGATGTTTCGTTCCCAAAGATTTATAATCACACAAAAAATCCAGCCGAAAAAAAGGCCTAGTATGTTAATCGATACACATTGTCATATTCACGACTTAAATTATCCACTTGACCCAGTTGAGTCTATTGAGAGATCGCATTATGCTGGCGTTAATAAAATTGTTTGTATTGGAACTGATAGCGAAAACTCTGCTTTGGCGGTTGATTTTGCTGGCAAACACGACAATATTTTTGCAACTATCGGTGTTCATCCGCACGAGCCAATGCATAATATGGAAAGTTTGGCAGAACTTTTGGAAACAAAAAATCCAAAAATTATTGCAATAGGCGAGATTGGTTTGGACTATTATTATGATCATCGTCCAAAAGATATTCAGAAAAAGATATTGATCGAGCAAATACAGTTAGCGCTAGATTACGATCTGCCGATAGTTTTTCATGTGCGTGATGCATTTGATGATTTTTGGCCAATAATTGACTTATTCAAAGATAAAACAATTCGTGGCGTGTTGCATAGTTTTACTGACAGACAAGAAAATCTAGATATTGCGCTTAAAAGAGGATTTTATATTGGCATGAATGGTTTTTGTACTTTTATAAAAAACGAAGCTCAAAGCGCTATGTATTTGAACGTTCCAATGGATAAAATGCTTATCGAAACAGATGCTCCGTATTTGACGCCGAAGCCGTTTCGTGGTAAAGTAAACGAGCCCGCATATGTAAAAAATATTGCTGAATTTATTGCAACTTCTCGCGGTATCGATATTAGCGAAGTCGCAAAAATAACTAGTAAAAATGCTTACGACTTATTTGGAATCTAAAATATGAATCAAGAATATCAAATCCCTACAAACTCAAATCAAAATATTCAACAGCCATCGCAATCTAGTGTTGTTTCTTTTGGAAATAGCTATGTCGAAACGAATATGCATAATCCTGAACGCGTCGATCAAGTGTCAAAAAGAGTTTTTGAAATAGGTCAGAGTCTTTCAGATGCGCGTTCTCGATATCTTGATCAAAACTTTCCGATTAATAATACGAATGAAAAGAGTATCATAAAAGGTGCTCTCAAACGATTATTAAACAAAAATCAGCCATTATTTAAAAACGAGTCAGAACTTAAACAGGAAGAAAGCCGAATTGGTTCAACTCTTTTTACGGCATCAATTGCCCCTGGCGAAGCTGTTCACTTTTTTAACGACAATCCAAAAAGTTGGTTTTTTTATAAAGAAACTGGCATTGGCACGAAAGAACAAAAATCATTTACAATTCACTACGAAGTAAACGATGGTGGAATTTTGCGCGTTAGTAATTTAACTGGCGCAAAAGGTGAATATATTAGCGGTCAAGAACTCGTAAACTTCACTACGGCAACCGAATTATATCAACAACAAGTTTTTGCTCGGATTTATGGCGGTGGTCAGACGAGCAATTTCGTCCAATAAACGCTATAATTAATAGTAATGGACAAAGAATTAATTTATCTTGATCACGCTGCGGCAACTCCGATGGACAAATACGTCCTGGAATCTATGTTGCCATATTTTTCTGATGACTTTTATAATCCATCTAGTTCATACGAATTAGCAGTTGCGATTAGACGAAAATACGATAAAGCCAAGCATCAAATTGCAATGTTAATTGGTGCTCGGCCAAGCGAGATTGTTATGACGGCTGGTGCAACAGAATCTATTAATCTAGCATTTGGTGGTATTTCTGGTCATGTCATAACGTCGAACATTGAACATCCTTCGGTTATTGAATGTGCAAAAAATCACAAACATACCTTTGTTGCCGCCGATAATAACGGTGTCGTTAGCGCGGAATTAGTACAGTCTGCAATTAATCCTGACACTGAACTTGTCAGTATTGCGCTAGCTAATAATGAATTGGGAACGATCCAGCCAATTCGTGATATTGCTGCAGTTATTAAAAACGAGCGTCAAAAACGCCTTGATAACGGTAATCGTACGCCGATTTATTTACACTGCGACGCATCACAAGGTGCGGGTTTATTAGACGTGAATGTAGCTCGGCTAGGTATTGATTTGTTGACCTTAAATGCCGGTAAAATTTATGGTCCAAAGCAAGTTGGTATCTTGTGGGTAGCTGGTTTTGTCAGATTAAAGCCGCAGATTTTTGGTGGTGGTCAAGAAGCAGGGCTTCGCAGTGGTACAGAAAACGTTGCGGGTGTGATTGGTTTTGCAACTGCATTAAAGCTGGCGAGTGAACGCCGAAAAAGCGAAACAATTAGACTTGAGAAATTACGAGATAAGCTACAGGCAGTATTGACGAACAACTTTCCAAATGCCGTTGTTTCGGGTCATAAGAAACACCGTTTGGCGAGTCATTTGCATATCTCTTTCCCAGACATTGATGGCGAGAGATTGGTATTTTTGCTTGAAACAAAAGGCGTGATGGTTGCAACTGGCAGTGCTTGTGCGGCAAATAAAGGTACGAGATCTCATGTGCTAACGGCGATCGGACTTGATGCGAATGTTGCTGATGGAAGTGTTAGGATTACGCTCGGTAAACTTTCTAATGATGAAAATATTGACGCTGCTGGTCAAATAATCACAGAAGCTGTCGAATCAGAATACAAAAGGTTGAAGCGTGATTAAATTTCTTATTACGCCGATCTTTATTATTGCTGGAATTGCATTTTTTTTGAATGGTTATTTGCAGCCAACAGACTTTAATGGTTTTTGTTCGGATACACCAAGTTCGTCATGTGCGATTAGCAAAGTTGATGCGATAGTTGCGGTTAGTGGCGGTGATACTGAAGCCCGGACTAAAGAAGCTATAAAATTATTTCAAAACGGCTGGGCTGATAAACTTATTTTTTCTGGTGCGGCCGAAGACAAAAGTGGTCCAAGTAACGCTAAAGCTATGAAGATTATTGCTGTTGGCTCAGGTGTGCCAGAAAACGTGATTTACTTGGACGAATCTTCAAATAATACGAAAGAGAATGCCGCCAATGTCAAAGAAATTTTTCAAGATAACCAGATAAAAAAGATAATCCTAGTAACATCGGGATATCATCAAAAACGCGCTAATCTGGAATTTAAAAAACATGCTAGCGATGTAATTGTATATAATCATCCAGTTATATCTGATAAAGATTGGTCTGGCCTGTGGTTCGTTTCGCCTCGTAGTTGGATATTGGCGCTATCTGAAATGTTTAAGATCGGTCTGTTTTACGTAACGGGGTTGTGGTCATGAGTCGAACTAAAGTTTATGTTGGTATGAGTGGTGGAGTTGATTCGTCACTAACAGCGGCGCTTTTAGTCGAGCAAGGTTACGATGTGACTGGTGTATATATGAAAAACTGGACAACTGACTTGCCCGGAATGAAATGTCCATGGGCTGATGATTTGGCTGATGCTAAGCGAGTGGCTGTGCGACTTGGAATCGATTTCAAGGTTTTTGATTTTGAAAACGACTATAAGCACAAAGTTGTTGAATATATGATTGACGAATACAAAAATGGTCGAACGCCAAATCCAGATATTATGTGTAATCAAGAAGTTAAATTCAAACTGTTTTTAGAAGCGGCTATTGAAGATGGTGCGGATATGATTGCGACGGGGCATTATGCGAGAGTTTCTTATACCGGAGATCTCGCATTCGATTCAAATGAACGGCTTCGCGCCGAGACTAATAAGGGTCCCGACTCCTTATTAGACTCGGGCTGCAGATGTTCATTTGATTCGAATACTCAATCTCTCGACAATAAATTATCCTCGATAACGCAATCGAGTAATGACGTTTTGGCTTTTGAAGAACCTCTGGAGACCGAGTCTGACAAGGCGTCGGGACCCTCGTCAGGCGCGGCTCGAAGCTGTTCTGATAAAGTCGAAACGTCAATACGACAAGTTAAATGTTTAAGCGGACTACTTAAACGGGCGGTGGATGATAATAAGGATCAAACCTATTTTCTTTATAGGGTTACTGGCAAAGCTTTGGCGCGGACTTTATTTCCAATTGGTGAATTTACAAAACCTGTTGTGCGGCAAATGGCGGCAGATCGGGGATTGGTAACGGCAGCTAAAAAAGACTCCCAGGGGATTTGTTTTGTTGGTCAAGTTGGGATTCGTGAATTTTTATCACAATACGTCGAGCAAAAACCAGGCGACATTATTGACCGTAATTCTAATAAAGTACTTGGGCGACATGATGGCGCGATTTTTTATACAATTGGTCAACGTCATGGCTTGGATCTTGGTGGTGGCTTGCCATATTATGTCGTTGGTAAAGATATGTCAAAAAATGAGGTTTATGTTACGACTGATTTGAATAACAATGCTTTGTGGCGTCAAGAGATTAAATTAAGTCAAGTTCACTGGATTAATGATGGTCCAATTGCTGGAAATTATCAGATTAGAATACGACACCGAGCAACACTCATAGCTGCTGATTTAAGTTATGATAGCGACGATGTCATCTTGAAATTATCCGAATCCGAACGGGCAATTGCTGCTGGGCAATCTGTTGTGGTCTATGATGATCAAATCTGCCTAGGTGGCGGAATAGTATTATAGAAAGCTTAAAAATAATACTATTGACAAACATTAGTATTATGTTGTATAATAAAATCAATGTAAGTCAATTTCTTGACTTGTAGATTAAAAATCGCAGTATTTTTGTAGTATTAGCGGTAGTTCTTTTAGATTAAAGGGGGAAATTTCGTGTCAAATGAAAATCAAGTTTTTGATACAACGGAATCAACGAAGTCTCTAGTAATACGGCGCGGTGTACCAGGAAAACCTTCCTGGGAACTGATTGTTGAATCTCCAGAAGGAGTGGATGCTGTTGCTAACTCACTGGAGTCTACGTGTATATTTCATACATGTGGACAATTACTGTTTCTGGGCGATGAGCATACGATTTTATTGTGCGACTCAACTAGATTAGGCAGTGCAGTTTCATTATTCCACCTTTCAACAATGTCCATGCAGGAAATGTCTCTACTTGGCGATACCCTGCGACAAGAAGGATACGGTTTCATATTTGAAACCAGAGCTCCCTTTTAAGCTCCGCAATTGCGGAGTTTTTTCTTTTTTCTTTTTTTGCTATAATTAACAGATATGAAAGCCCAAAATATTAGAAACGAGTACTTGCAGTTTTTTAAAGAACGTAATCATGCGATTATTTCACGCGCCAAGTTGGTGCCAGAGAACGATCCAACGACATTATTTACTGGTAGTGGTATGCAGCCACTTTTGCCGTATTTGCTGGGAGAAGCTCATCCTGAAGGTGTGCGCTTAACTGATAGTCAGACTTGTTTTAGGGCGCAAGATATCGATGACGTGGGTGATAATCGCCACACGACTTTCTTTGAAATGTTGGGAAACTGGAGCATGGGCGACTATTTCAAAGAGCAGCAAATTCGTTGGTTTTTTGAATTCTTGACTGAAAAAGTTGGACTAGATCCAAATAAAATTTACGTCACAGCGTTTATTGGTGATGAAAAATATGGAATTCCACGCGACGACGAGGCGGCTAATATTTGGCAAAAAGTCTTTAACGAAAAAGGTATTGAAGCGCAAATTGTAGAAATTGGCAGTCAAGCTGATGGCGATAAGCGCGGGATCAAACCTGGCGAACGTATTTTCTTTTACGATGACGGCGAAAACTGGTGGAGCCGCGGCGGCGGATTAGCAAAAACTCCGATTGGCGATCCATGTGGTCCTGATAGCGAAGTGTTCTACGATTTTGGTACACAAAATCATGCTGATGGTTATGGCTTGGCGCATCCAGCAAGCGACAGCGGTCAGTTTATGGAAATTGGCAATCAAGTCTTTATGCAATATCGTCGACTCGAAGACGGAAGTTTTGAGCCACTTGCAAAAAAGAACGTAGACTTCGGCGGTGGACTTGAAAGAATTGCGGCAGCTCAGATTAACAGCCCTGACGTTTTCCGCATTAGTTTACTTTGGCCGATAATTGAAAAACTTGAAGCAATTAGTGGCAAAAAGTACGAAAGTCACACCGCAAGTATGCGTGTTATTGCCGATCACTTGCGCGCGGCGGTATTTCTTGGTGTTGATGGAGTTACTCCAAGTAATAAAACTCAAGGTTATGTTATGCGTCGACTTCTTCGTCGTGCGATTCGCTTTGCTTTTGATTTGGGCGTGGAACAGAATTTCTTGGCGGAAATCGTGCCAGTTATTACCGACCTATATGAAGCGGATTATCCAGAACTCAAAGTACGACGCGATGAGGTTATTGCTATCCTAATAAAGGAAGAAAAAGTTTTCCGACAAACACTAGTGAAAGGTCTTCGTGAACTTTCAAAGATGACAGCGAACGGTTTGACTGGTGTTGAATTATTCACTCTTTATGACACCTACGGTTTCCCAATTGAATTATCAACCGAAGAAGCATTCAAGCAAGGTATTGCACTTTCGGAAAATTGGCGAGCTGAATTTGACGAGAAGATGTTAGAGCAACGTCAACGTAGTCAAACGGCAACAAAAGGCGTGTTCAAAGGCGGACTTGAAGGCGATAGTGAAACTCATAAACGCTACCACACCGCTGCTCACTTGATGGCGCAGGCTTTACGAACAGTATTAGGAGACGTGTCGCAATGTGGTGCAAATATTACCGAAGAACGTTTGCGATTTGACTTCAAGTACCCAGAAAAAGTTGATGTCGATAAATTAAAGCAAGTAGAAGATATTGTTAATGCACAAATTGATGCTGATTTGACGGTGAGCTTCACTGAATATTCATTATCCGAAGCTCGTGAAATGGGTGCGGTTGGTGAATTTAATGATAAATACGGCGATCGCGTAAAAGTTTATTCGATGGGTAAACTAGGCGAAAAACCATTTAGTCTTGAAATTTGCGGCGGTCCACACGTCAATCACACAGGCGAACTAGCCGAAGGTGGCAAGAGATTCAAGATTACTAAAGAAGAATCAAGTTCAGCTGGTGTTCGACGCGTCAAAGCAATCTTAGCTTGATTAATTCAATTTGCCGGCGTTGATTTTTTCAAGTATTATATATCTATAAACATAAACTCTATTGAGTTTTGGTGGTAGATAATGTTACAAAAGAGAAATATATCTGGCTTTACGTTAATCGAAATCATCGTTTCACTGGCGGTTATTGGTATTTTGTGTGCTGTTGTCATTGTTTCATATGGTAGTTGGCGTGAAAAAACTACAATTACGCAAATAAAAAGTGATTTACTTAACGTATCAGTAGCATTTGAAAATTATAAAAATTCAAATAATACTTATCCAACAGATATTTCTAAAATCTCTAACTTTAAGTCGTCAAGTAGCATTACTATTACTGGAGGTAGTTCTAATGGTAAGTATTTTTGCGTAAATGCTAGTTCGTTGATTAGTGGCGCTGTGACTTATCATATTTCTTCACAAGATAAAGGTGTTCAGCCTGGGAATTGCCCGAGTCATAACTGGAAATCGGTAGCTGCAAGTGAACAGCATACGTGTGCTATATCAAGCGACGACCAGCCTTATTGTTGGGGGGCTAATGACGAGGGTCAAATTGGTGATGATTCGTATGACTATGACTACAATCCAGTAGCTACTTATCAGGGCGATATGCCATCTTTGAAAGTGAAATCGCTGGTCGCTGGGCGTTATTATACATGCGCAATAAATTTTAATAATAGGGCGTATTGCTGGGGGGCTAATGGTGATGGCGAACTTGGCGACGGTACGACAGATAGCCGTTTTGTGCCTACGTCCGTTCAACAAGGCGCAATGCCGTCACTTGATATAAAATCCATTACTGCCGGAGAAACCCACACTTGTGCAATCGGGATGGATGATCACGCTTATTGTTGGGGTAGTAATTATCGTGGTCAGCTTGGCAATGATTCGACTAACGATAGTCCCGTTCCGGTTGCGGTATCGCAAGGTGCAATGGCGTTTTTAGGTGTGAAATCTATATCAGCCGGTGAAGCTCAGACATGTGTTATTGCTTTTGATGATAAGATTTATTGCTGGGGTCGTAACAATTTAGGTCAATTAGGCAATGGCACAACAACACAGAGTCAGGTGCCTGTATTGGTTTCTCTGGGTGCGATGACATCGCAAAGTGCTAAATTTGTTGTGACTGGTTATTGGACGACTTGTGCTATCGCGTTTGACGACAAGGCTTATTGTTGGGGTGATAATAATAAAGGTCAACTTGGTAATAATTCAACAACGCAAAGCCTTATTCCTATAGCGGTATTACCCGGAGCAATGACCGAGCAAAAAGTTAAATCTATTGCTTTAGGCATGCACCAAAATACAACATGCGCCGTGTCTATAGATGGAAAATCCTATTGTTGGGGTTGTAATTGGTATGGCGAATTAGGTAATAATTCTGCGGTCGACAGCTGGGTACCTGTAGCTGTTCAAAACGGTGACATGCCTTCAATGTCCACATCGTCGATAACTGTGGGTTTTGATTATACCTGCTTAGTGCATAGTAATGGAGATATATATTGTTTTGGTATTAACGAACAAAAACAGCTCGGATTGGGTTATGATATGTCTTTTGATCGACCAAGAAAGAGCGGTCAGGGGTTTATGCCTTTTTTGTCGGTTAAATCTATGTATGCTGGAATACAGAACACTTGTGCTATAAACATTGACGACAAGATGTATTGTTGGGGCAATAATTATTCTGGGAGACTTGGCAATAACGCTATAGGCGGACTTAACTTTTCGCCAATTGCGGTAAACCAAGGAGCCATGCCATCACTGACTGTGAAAAAGATGGATACAGGAGATTACCATGGCTGTTCAATTTCTATTAACGATAGGGCATATTGTTGGGGCAATAATTCGAATGGTCAATTAGGTAACAATTCAACCGTACAAGCTTCGATTCCGGTTGCTGTTAACCAGGGTGCAATGGCTTCGCTTTCCGTAAAATCTATTTCGGCCGGCCAGCATCATACTTGTGCCGTTGGCTTTGATGACAAGGGGTATTGTTGGGGTGCAAACACTTATGGTCAATTAGGGAATAATTCGACTACGCGAAGTTTGACGCCTGTTGCAGTACTGGTTGGTGGGATGCCTTCGCAAATCATCAAATCTATCAGTGCTGGTGACTATTCGACGTGTGCGATTGCTTCTGATGACAAGATTTATTGTTGGGGTGCAAACACTTATGGTCAATTAGGTAATAATTCGACTACGCGAAGTTTGACGCCCGTCGCAGTATTAGCGGGCGCAATGCCATCGCAGGTAGTTAAATTTGTGACGGTCGGACCTTCGCGGGTATGTGCAATTGGGTCAGACGACAAAGCCTACTGTTGGGGAAGTAATAATAGAGGTCAACTTGGAGATAATACTTATACTCAAAAACTTACACCAACTGCTGTCTTGCAAGGGGATATGCCGTCTCAGGTTGTGCGGTCGATCTCAACAAGCTCGCAGCATACCTGTGCGATAGGTTATGATGGTAAGGCCTATTGCTGGGGATATAATTTTAATGCAGAACTCGGTAATGGTAATCGTGATTTGGCTAAAGTTCCATCAGCTGTGTCGATCGGGGAAATGCCGTCTTTAGTAATCAAGTCTATTTCGGCCGGATATTACCATACGTGTGCGATTGGTGTTGACGATAGGATTTATTGTTGGGGTATTAACGCTGATGGTGAGCTTGGAATATCCGATCATACACGGTCAAGTTCTTATGTACCGAGACTTACTATGCCCCCAACTGTCAATTAATAATTTTGTATATTCTGGAATTTATGTTACAATATATACATACTCCCAGTTAGATGATAATAAGCAAGCTCTATAGAGATTGTCATCTGTTACTAGCACATTTACAAAGGAGGTGTTCGAAATTTTTTGGAATTCAATGCCGTTGTTTGTTGGGTGTTTGACGTTGGTGGCTTCATTTGTGATGTCGCCCAGTGATGTTCTGCCAGTTCAAGAAAAGGATCCGATTTTGACGTACGAAGCTTTGTACGCTAGCGTTGATCCGCAAGAATCTGAAATTGACAAGATTTCACTAGATATGTCAGTTTTGCCTAACAAAAAAACCGCAACGATAGCTGATGGTTCAGTCGTCGTAGCAGAAGACAAAAAATTAAATAATGTCGATAATATCGAATCCGTGGCCGTCATAAAGCCATATGACGAATCATGGAGTTACATTAGGTCCACTGAAAAGATTATTCTTGTAGCGGCCAAGGATCAAAAAGAAACTTTCGAATTCAAAAAGGAAGTTACTACTGATCCAAAAATGATTATCCGTCAGGTGGCAGAATCTAATGGTTGTAGTGAAGATGAAACTACAATGCTATTAGAAATTGCCCGGCGCGAATCAAGTTTTGTCGTTGATGCCAAAAGTCCTGGTGGAAGCTGTGTTGGACTATTCCAACTCAGCAAGGATAAGGGTTCGTATGCCCAAAGGGTTGACCCAGTATGGAATACTAATACGGCAATTAGCTATATGAGAGATCGATATGGCAGCATTCAAGGCGCATACAAATTTCGAAGAGCTAATAACTGGTACTAGCATTCACGTTATGCTAAAACCTCAAGGGGAGTTGTTTCAAAAACTAGGATCGTTACTTGCAAACGATCCTTTTTAATTTGATTTTTTTATCTTGCTATATAACCATAACCTTAGTTGTTATATAATAGATTTAATTATGGTATTCAAAAAACTTCGCAAACTTCGAAAAGATAAATCGACCGGTGAATATGTTGTCGCTCTTGATATCGGTACAGAATATGTAAAAGCGCTCATTGCGAGCGTAGATGGTGAAAATCTGCAAATCGTTGGAGTGGGCCGTGCTCATCAAGAATTGGGTGATATGTATTCGGGTGCGATTGCTGATATTTCAGGCGTTGTACATAACTGCGAAAAAGCTTTGATTGATGCCGAACAACAAGCTGGCGTTAGTGCAAAAAAAGTTGTAATTGGTATTGCTGGAGAATTAGTCAAGGGCGTAACGAATACTATTCGATATAAACGTCCGCAATCCGATAGACCACTTGATTCGGCCGAAATGGAATTTATTATTGAAAAAGTTCAAGAACGAGCTCAGAAAAAAGCTCAACAACAAATTGCTCTTGAAACTGGTAACGAAGATGTCGAGATTAAGCTAGTTAATAGCGCACTTGTCAGCATTCATATTGATGGATATAAGGTCAGCAACCCGATTGGTTTCCAGGGTCATGATGTAGCGGTGCAAATCTATACAGCTTTTGCTCCAATGGTTCATATCGGTGCGCTAGAGCGTGTTGCCGAAGAACTATCACTTGAACTTTTAGCAGTAGCAGCCGAACCGTTCGCCGTTAGTCGTAGCGTATTAGGAAATGACAGTAACAGTAATTTTACCGCTATTTTGATCGACGTAGGCGGCGGAACGACCGATATTGCAGTTGTAAATGATGGTGGAGTCGAAGGTACAAAAATGTTCGGTATCGGTGGGCGCAGTTTTACGCGGACAATTGCAAGCGAACTTGATTTAACTTATGAAGCGGCTGAAAAATTGAAGGTTAATATTGAAAACGCTCAAATCAAACCAAGTGTCGCAAAAGAAGTCAACGAAGCGATCGATAAAACGCTCGAAGTCTGGACATCTGGAGTTGAACTGGCGTTAAGTGAATTTGACTCAGCTGATCATCTTCCGAATCGAATTTTGTTATGTGGTGGTGGATCAAGTCTAACGAAATTAGTCGAAGCATTGGGCGAGCCTGAATGGCATAAAGATTTACCATTTACTAAAAAACCGAGCATTCACCATATTCAACCGTCGGAAGTTGTTGGTATGAATGACGTGACTGGCAATGTTAACGACCATACTTATATCACCGCAATGGGACTTTTGCGAGTTGGATATGATACAATTATTGGCAGTAACGAAGACGATACTATCAAAGATAAATTCAATCGGATTCTTAGAATATAAATATGAATAAAGACATTATATATATCGATACCGAAGACGACATTACGTCGATCATCGGCAAAATCAAATCAAGCAAAGACAAGATTATTGCACTTGTTCCGCCAAAAAGAACTGGTGTGTTGCAAAGCGCAGTTAATCTGCGTTTGTTAGCGCGAACTGCTCAAAATCAAAAAAAGCATTTGGTTTTGATTACTAATAATAAAGCTTTGATATCTCTATCTTCAATTGCTAAAATCCCTGTTGCGAAAAACCTTCAGAGCAAGCCAGAAATTGCTGAAATTGCAGCTATTAAAATTGATGATGACGTTATTGACGGTTCAAGGTTGCCGATTGGCGAATTAGCACGAACCGTACGACCTGCTGGCGCGAAATCTCCAGAG
>CAZNQY010000022.1:0-15803 GCA_964575635.1 uncultured Saccharimonas sp. (SeqCode)
TTCAATAACTATCGTTAATCTAGTTATTGATAAAAAGCATACGTTTCAATAAAATTCTAAATAGTAACGTGCACAAAATATAAATCGTGATTAAAATCTTTAGAACGTGGGCAATATTATGACAAAAAACAAATTGTTTCAATTTAATAAAAATAATGGATTTACATTAATTGAATTGGTCGTTTCAATTGTTATAATTGGAATATTAGCATCTATCACAGTGTTGTCATATCCTGGAATTAAAAAGCAAATGTTAATCAGTCAAATTAACGTTGACTTAAGAACAGCAGGGACGCAACTTGCTAGAGATTTCTCAAAAAACGGTAAATATCCTGACTCTCTAGCTGAAAGTGCCGACGGAAAAGGTATTATCTCAAGTAGTGATGTCACTCTAGGATATAGCTATTACTCATCAACGAACACTTATTGCCTACAAGGTTCGAACGGAACGACTATTTACCGTATCGAGTCAGGATCTAAAAATGTCATCATAGGGGAATGTGCAAGTCAAAAGACCTTCATATCAACCTGGGGTGTGGGCAGTGAAGAATATGATAATGGAGCTGGAATTACTAGCACATCTGATGGCGGCTATGTCGTCGTAGGTCAAACTTATGGTTTTCAAGGAACGAAATACGCCGAAGCTATCATATCAAAATATGATTCAACTGGAGTTCTGAGTTGGGTTAGACAGCTTGGTGGAGCATCGACGGTAGACGACAGAGCTTTTTCAGTTATAGAGTCAACTGATGGCAAATATATAGTCGCCGGAAATAGCTACGCTTTTGATGAATATCAAGATGTATTTATAGCAGTATTTACAAAAACTGGCGCACTTGAATTATTCAAGACTTTTGGACGAAATGCGTACGATTCAGTCAAAACAATAATCAAAACAGCGGACGGCGGATATTTATTAGTAGGCAGCACAGCAGGAACGCTTGGTAATATCAACTATGATTCACTATTTATTAAACTTGATTCATCACTAAATACAACCTGGAGTAGATCTTGGGGAGGGCAGGGTACGGAAGACGCCTTATCGGCAATTCAGGCGAAAGACGGCAGCTACGTGATATGTGGAACGCTAAAATTATACAATGTAGGTCAAGACGATAGTTTTATACTTAAATTAAATTCAAACGGAGATCTTGCATGGGAGTATAGGTTAGAAAGCACAGTATATGGAGATCATCACATCAATACCGTAACACAATCAACGGATGGAAATTTTGTAATTGGCGGTTATAGTATTCATACAGGGCCGGTTAATAGAAGTGCATTACTTGCAAAAATTACAGCTCAAGGTCAAATAGTATGGTTAAAGACATATGCTTTTGCATCAGAAAATTTTAGCGTTGAAAGTGTAAAGTTAACACAGAGCGGTCAATATATAGTGACTGGATCAAATTATCTAGCTTTATTTAACCAGGACGGCTCTCTCATTTGGTGCAAGAGAATAACTGGATCAATAAATAATTTTGGTGGGAAGCAAATAGCCCAGCTTGACGACGGTAGTTACGCAATTACGGGATCGATAAGCGTTGGATCCCCTTCTGATATTGAGTTTGGAATTATTAAATTCAACAGCGATGGCGACATCTCGAACGCTACGGTATCCGATATATCCATTACAATTACTTCACCGACAACTATTTCGCTAAATAAACAGACATACTCATCAATAAAAGATGTTACTCAGAATATATTAGTAAACCCCGCAATAGTACTATCCAACCCGTCAGGTAATGACAATAGATTGGTCTTGCCGTAGACAGTATTTAACATACGTAACCACATTACTCTTGATAAAAAGCAAGTTTTCTGCTAAAATCTATATCCAATA
The DNA here is from genome assembly GCA_964575635.1 of uncultured Saccharimonas sp. (SeqCode). Lineage (GTDB taxonomy): Bacteria > Patescibacteriota > Saccharimonadia > Saccharimonadales > Saccharimonadaceae > UBA1547. The sequence continues at coordinate 1,847 of CAZNQY010000022.1, forward strand.
GTCTATACAAATTTATAAGGAAATTTATGGCAAAGAAGAATACAAAGCGCAAGTTGATTGGTTTAGTGAGCAAACTATCTGGTCACCGAACATACTACACAACAAAAAATACTCAAAACACACCAGATAAACTAATTTTGAAAAAGTACGATCCAATTGCACGAACTCATGCTGAATACGTCGAAACCAAGAAAAACCTTGGACGAAACGAAGTCAAAGAACGTAAGAACTAAAAAATCTTGCACAAAAATAACCCCAATTGCGGGGTTATTTTATATCAATAGCTATTATTTATTTGTAGATATCAAATCCAATAAAGTCGCTACATATTCAGCATGCGTCCAAGTAAGTGGAGCAGGTGAGATTACTTCGCCCGTTACTGGATCAATCTGTTCACTCATAACACCCGTACTCATAGCATTTTGCTTTGCCCAGTCCAAGATTTCCATGGCTTTATCAGTTTGATTAACATCAATATAATATTGTGCTAACCACAACGACGTAATAAACCAATAATTTCCAGTTACACTTGGGTCAGTGCGTCGATAGTAATCATTCTCGTAGCGTGGAAGTCCAAGCGTGCCCTTATTAACACCGAAAGTATCTTTAAGTGTTTCGATAGCAGATGACATTTCTTCGCTCTCGACATCAAACAAACCGAATATGTAGGCGCCAAACACACTTGAGCAGTCCAATACTTCATTGCCTTCAATCTTGCCGTTTTTGACATTAATGCCTTTATAGAAAGTCTTGCGCTTTGGATTATAAAGGTATTTATGAGCAGCAGCTTGAATGTCAGTAGCCGCTAAACGCCATTTAACAGCATTCTTTGGATCATGAGCGGCAGTTGCTAGGTCTGATGCCGCAATTAATGCTGCATATACTGTTGATACTGTGTATGTACTGATCGAAAATACTTCTTCCCACAAATCATAGCTTGGTTTTGGCAAACCAGTTGTATGATCAATAAAGTCCGTCATAAAGTCAGCCATCGGCACGACCATGCTTTTGTAAAATTGCTTTAAAACTACATCGTCTTTGTTGATCTTGTAATATTGCGCAAAAACAAACAGCGGCAAGGCGGTTTCGTCTTCCTGAATAGGTGGAGCAATTACATCATCGTGAACATATGAATGCCAACTACTGCCAAGAGCACCGTCAGCACGATATTTATGCAGCATATAGCCGTCAGTGTGCATTCCGCGTTTAGTAAATTCAAAGAACCTGATCGCTTCTTCTTTGTATCCCAAACGAATTAGCGGCCATAATGCAAAAGCACCGTCACGTGGCCAACTGTAGGCATAGGCATCGCGTGAATAATTAAGCATCGAGGTATCAGTGCTAGCAATAACAGCACCGCGCTTATCAATTTGTGATTTGATAATCATCATACTTTGCAAGAAAGTATTGCGATGGTTTTTTGGAATCTTTTCCATAACAGCATATGTCGGCTTGAACCATTCATGCCACCAGTCGGCTGTTCGTTTCAAATTATTCATAGCATCGTCATCCAGGATCTTGTCATGAATATGTATTGCTTCACGAGTCGAAATACCTGCCGCAATCCAGTAATGTACTCGTTCAGAGCTATTGGCGCCGATATGAGTAGTGAAGCGAATAGTTGAATCAACACGTCCATGTTCGACGTTGTTTTCGTTTAATTCGCCATCTTCGGCGTCTTTGTATGTACCTTCTTTACCTTCAATTCCAAACAAACCAATCGTATGTTGATCAAATGGTTGACCTTTGTGAGTACCCGATACAACAAATGCGCGACGACCACGATAGTGTAATACGGCATTATTACCAGGTAGATATTGCGCAGTATCAGTACAACTACGTGAGTCGCCAATCGCAAAGGCTTGATGCATAAACAATCTGATTTCACGCTTTTGATTATGTAAGTTTACGATATGAATATTACGGAAGAAGGCGCTGACATGAGCGTCGACATAGTCATCGAATTCTAGAACAATTCCTAGTTTGTCATTTTTGGCAATCGTATGACCAATCAAAGCACTGTGTGGATAATAGAATTTAAAAGTCCAGTCGTTTTTTTTGTTGTTTGGTTCGTCCAACCAACTAAAAGCACCGTCCACCCAAACGCCAATGCGATGTCGCAGATTATTGCCAGCGGCGTGATTCTCTAAACCTACATAAGGAAAGTAAAAATCATGAACTGTTGCATAGCCGTTCAGTCCGACGTGTAGTTCGCCGTTAGAAAGTATTATCGGTCGTGCCATTTATTGTTCTCCGGTTATTTTGGTTTCTGATCGTAATTTTAGGTCGCGGACAGCATTCATGAAATACAAGAATGCGTCGTACGGTGATGTATATGGACTAAAGTAGGCATGTACATCGCCATCATTAAACCACTTCGTACACATGTAATAGAAATGATCGGAAGTTTGTAATTTGCGCCAATCACTGATAATACATTCATCGTTTGTTTTCATTACAGATTCTTCGATAGCGTACAGGTTCTTCATTGATTCGTGTTGCATACTATTGCCTAACCACGCAGTCAAATCTCTTTCTGTGTCTGCCCAGGTTGTAGTATAAGGTGTAGTAATTTCGCCAGCAGGCTCAAAAGCATCGATCGCACCAGAAACTGTATAGAATGTATTTACTGGATTCGATAACCATTTGCCAACAAAATCTTCAAAGAAATCAAAGATACCAGTGTCAGCCCATTGATGTTCGCCAAATGTTTCGTAGTCCATAAACAAATTAGCAATTGGTTGTTCCGAAATCGAAGTATCCAACCAACCATGGTATGTATCAGCGTCAAGCGGCCACTGCGACCAACCGCGGTCACTAAATCGAAAAGCGATATCATCACTCAGGCGGTAATTCTTTAATAATAACGCAATATTATTCGTGCCAGTAGGTTTATAGACGTGATTAGGACTGCGCCATTCCAAGATAGGATCCCAACCTTCGGCCAAAATGCCTTTAAATCCATAATCATCAGCCCATTTCGCCATCTCGTCATTATATGAAAGCTCTGTATTTCTGAATACAGCGGTTTCTACACCAAATACTTCACGAATTCTATTGCGATGCAATTCAACTTGTTCTACAAATTCATCACGACTATAAAAGAAAGCTAGCGAATGGTAATAAGTTTCTGACAATATTTCGACACGGCCAGTTTCGACAAGTTTTTTGAAACTCTCGATAACATCTGGTGCCCAGTTTTCGGCCTGTTCTAAAAAGTCGCCCGTAATACTGAGGGATATTCTAAATTCTGGATGCAATTCAAGAAGTTTTAATAATACCGCATTCATTGGACGATATGATTTATCAGCAACTTTATTGAATATTAATTCATTATTTTGTTCATCAGCTTTTGAATCAAAATAATCATGTCGCACAGCCATGTCAAACACCGAATACTTACGAATACGGTAAGGTTGGTGAGCGTGCAAATATAATACTATTCCGCGTTTGTTCATTTGCATGTCTCCTGCATAGTTGCGTTATAAATACACTGCAGTTTTATTGCGACGTCATACCAAGAAATCTTGTCATATTCGGACATAATCTTTTCCTGCATTTCGTGTAGTAATTCTGGTTTAGTCGTCAAATCAACTAATTGATTTGCTAATTTATCCTCGTCCCAGAAATCGTAACGATGGATATTATCCAAGACTTCACCAACACCAGATTGATGTGTGATAATTAGTGCATTTCCATGATGAGCAGCTTCTAGTGCCGTCAAGCCAAATGGCTCAGACACCGAACTCATCACAAAAATATCACCTACACTATACGCATCGCGCCATTGCTTACCGCGTACAAATCCAGTAAAGAACACTTTGTCAGCAATTCCCAGATCAGCTGTTAGTCGGATTAATTCATCACGCTCTTCGCCATCACCAGCCAACAAGAAAGCTATTTTGTCGTTTTTTGCGAGTGCTTTTGCAGCGCCGCGAACTAAATGAGCCAAACCTTTTTGTGCGGTAAATCGAGTTACAGTGATTACGACAGTATGTCCGAGTTTTTTAAGCTCTTCAAGATAGCTGTATGTACTAAAGTCGTATTCATAGCCATCATTAAAGCTAAGTGCATCAATTGCATTGTGTACGACATCAATCTTGTCAGCAGGAATTCCATATTTTTCAACAATAATATTTTTTGTAATACCGCTTACTGCGATAATACGATCAGCCATCATCAAGCCGTTATATTCGATCTCGTGAATGAGTGGATTACCGCTGGCTTCTGAACCGCAGCGGTCGAATTCTGTTGCGTGAACATGAACAACTAGTGGGACATTTGTTAATTCCTTGGCACGAATACCAGCTTCCATAGTCAACCAGTCGTGGGCGTGAATTACATCAGGAACGTTGATGGATACCAATCCTTCTACGTAGGCAACGTAACGGCGTTGAATACTGCGCATATCCTTTAGATCTTCGATATCAGCTTCAGATAATGAACCGCCGATAACCTTGGAACTATCGTATGCACCAAGTCCATTCTTCCAGAGAGGAAGAATTTTGGTTGCACCGTAAATATTCATAAAGTCAATGCCAGGATGTTCAGCGCGGTAGGGAACGACAAAGTCGATTTCTGCGCCATTAATAGCTAATGCCTTGGACATGTGATAACATGCCACTCCAAGACCACCACTATTGTGAGGGGGGAGCTCCCACCCAAGCATTAATATTTTCATAATTTTTACATGTTAGGTCGGGGTGCGACCAAACACTTTGCCCCTTATTCTTTAACATTGAAAAACGTACTGCCGTTAATTATAGAACTACGCTAACGCTTTTACAACCCTATTAAAAATTATTATATTTTCAACAACGTTTTTTAATAAACTGACTTCGAATTAGCGTTGGTTTATTTGTAGCTACTTCAAATTTTATTTTGTAATAATATGCAAATTTACAGATATAAAATTACATATTTAAAGTCAAATAAACACACATATAGTATTGTATTTATAACATCTATTTGCAATTACTAAAACAGATATTTTTATTAAATTTTATTTATAAAAGTATGAACATTAGTCATATCACTATTAATAAATTATTTATATGTCTAGGATATAAAAATAGCCGTTCAAACACTAATCAATTTTGGCTTTTATATTTTGAATCATCTGCAATTTCTGATACAATATGTGAAGTCTAGGGGCATAGTACAACGGCTAGTACATGGGTCTCCAAAACCTAGGATCATGGTTCGATTCCGTGTGCCCCTGCCAAAATATACAGACCAGCATTTCGCTGGTCTTTATATTTTGTCTGGAGACCGCGGAGCCAAACCAGGATCTGCCGATGAAATCGGCGTAGATCATGGTTCGGTGTAGCGATTGAAACGAAAAAGTGTTTACAATTTTTCGTGAATGAGTGAAAGTTGCAGAGCAACCTTGCGTGTGCTCTGATTTGTACAGAATTTAGTTGATGATGGAATATGGTCAAAGACATAGTCTATCATCTTGTGTTGGACGCGTGCCCCTGCCTTTTTATTTTTGTTCGGGTCACAGCAGAGCTGAACCATGGTCTGCCAGCGAAGAGGTTAATTAGATGAGTATTATGGAGTACTCCGACTACATTATCGCAGCATCTCTTCAAGTAATTTCAGAGCCTCGCCGCGTTTCAGTTTATCGTGATGTCTTTGGTTATCATAACTCCTTAGACATTGATAGCAAGATGTTTCTTCGCCACAGTTGCATTCACTAACTCTTTTAAGCGCTGCTTTCAGGACAGCTTTGATATTTTTTTCAACTAGTAGTACATTACCAGCACCGCCCGGCACACGGTCATAAAGAACAATAGACCAAGAACTAATGCCTGTCGGATGCAGCGACCCGTCAATATCTTTACGTGCTATTTCTAGTACTTCACAGGCTGATTCTACAATAGAGTATAGTAGCGACAACCATACGTTATATTCTTTGGACACACAAGATAAGTGAAAATCGAGCACACAGATGTCTGTCTGATAGCCATATAAAAGATCGAGAGAATCGGACGGACCCGAGCAATTACGTCCTGTTATTGGGTTAATATGCTTCGGAAGAAAGCCGTGACAATGCGTTTTCGATGCGCCTGCACCACACCATTCACATATCACAAAACCACGGGCGCCCGGTCCGTCTGCAATTGATGACATTTCACCCCTAGGACCAGCCGTCACTATACACTCACCATTAGCTAATTTAAGCGTATTTTTCGTAATTTCTGCATCTGGCAGTTTGCGAACATAAGTTGCGCCACTCCATGAGTTTGACGGTGGTTTCGAACCAGGTTTCTGCGTGTCGCGATCGGCCGTAAAACCATAGATAGGTATTACGGCAATACGTTTTGACCTAGTCGTAACAGTTCCACAATGAGGACATTCTGCGCTAATATCAGTACGCGACTGCCAATAGCCATTACACTGATCACATATATGATATTCAAAACGTTCGAGTTCTTTGCCAGGCATCTTGTAAAGACCCGCAGAAGTCCACAGTCTACCACCTGCTATAAGAGTAGAACCTGGTGCGTATTCATAAATAGCCCGCGATAGGTCCCGCGATAACTCGACTTTTGATCCAGCAATATCTCCAGTGAATACGGTTCGTAATTCTACTGAGTCTGTTGGGAAACCGTATTTTGGCAGAATATTTTTGTTACCGAGATATCCCAATATATCGCGACTTCTAATATTATTTATAATTTTTTCAGTCATATCTGCAAGTTTATACTTTTTATCAACAGCGAATCGCTCGCGCTGTTCATTAAGTTCCGCAACAGAGGTTTGAATCTCTATCTTAGCTATCTCTACTAGTTCGAGTAATTTTGATACCCAAGCATCATTATCGACACCTATTTCTTCAGCTACACTTTCTGGTAGTACAGCTCGTAATGATATACGAATCTCTTCAGGTATTTCATTTAAGAATGTAGCCAGAACGTCGGCCGGTGCTGATACTTCGCTATTAGCTGGTATAAAGAATTCATGAGACTTACGAATAATTTGTCCGAAATTCTCGAAATACCATCTAAAGAATTTCGAAAAAACAATCGAGTGTGCGTGGCGTCTATCTATTCGCTCATTCGTGTCGATTACGAATGGTGTTCGTATTTTTCCAGCCATTGCATTCATTGGATTATTATAAATAGACAAGTCGTGAGAACGACGATTTGCATATGTTACAACGAGAGCGGCGGAGCCAGAACGACGTCCAGCACGTCCAGCACGTTGCACATAATTCGCGGTAGAGGGAGGCATGTTGCGTAAGAATACTGATTGTAGTTCACCGACGTCAACTCCAAGTTCAAATGTGGTCGAGCATGAAAGGATATTAATATCACCTTGTATGAATTTGTGTTGTACACTTGCGGCCTCGGTATTCGTCCATTGCGCAGTGTGTTCCTTAGCAGTCATAGAGAAAGGATTCATGTTTAAATATATAGATCGGTAGTGATCATCATCGACATTCTCCTTGCCGTGCGGCAGTAATACACCATTACATCCCAGGGTAGGGCACACGTTCTTCACGGATCGAGTTGTAATTTTACGACATAGTGAACATGCATATAACTCCTCGTTCGAGTTCTTGATTAGCTTAATACGCAATTGTTTATGGTCGAGCTGATAAATAACTCCGTTTACAGGGTTAGTCGTACTTGCGGTCCAACCATAGTCTTTATTCGGATATGGTTTTTGCAAGAACTCCCATATACTTGCTAGAATTTTCCGAGTCTTTTCGTCGCTCTCAAATTTTCCGAGTGCCTTCAATACACGCTTTAGATAATCAAAACGTTTGTTTACTCCTTTAGTTGGCAGCCATGATAGTATCTTACTTTTTGAATCAGATCCATTTTCTCTGACATATATGGGTCCAAGCCTCGGGGTAAATATATCATCACTAGGATTAACTTCCTCTGGCATAGATATAACTACTTGAAGACGCAGAGTTTTTATCATCTCTTGTAACATGTCCCAGCCTTCGTTCTCGTTTAAACCAAGATCAAGAATCGGTTTTGGTATCTTCCAGTTTTCTGGTTTATCCATATATATCGATAAAATACCTAAACCTTCAAGAGACTGACGACCATCCGTGGCAACTGCTTCTGCCATAATCCATGGAGTTATCTCACGAGCTTTTTTCTGGCTAGATGGCCTGTCTCTGAAGTAGTTTACATTATCAGCTAACTGCATTACATTGTGAACCATGTCATCTATCTCAACTGGCTCATTACTATATTTCGATTCAGTTAGTCCCATAACCATTAGGCGACGACGCTGTAGGGCCGAATATGACGATTCGATATATGGTGCAAAATAGGCAGCAGACTGTCGACTGTCACTGAAAGCTAGGAGTTTTCTTCCGCCGCCAGGTAGGTTAGCATTCTTTTTTTCGATAGGTAGATTTTGGTATAGTGAAGTCGCAATGACTGCACCTGTTGCATCAGGACCGGTTTCGAATAAACGAACGGTTGCAGCGCCTCTAGCCCCGCACACTAAACAGCCGGCAATTTCTTCATCCTTCTTCTTGAGTCTTCTGACTTTTCTTAGAATAGTAGAACCACAATCAGGACATTTCTCGGTCTTGATATCAGTCAGTGTACTGCATTTCATGCAAAGCTTTGCTTCGTCGCCCTCGATACTGTAATCTGTAATAGTATTCTCGTCTTCGTCATTGATCGAATCATTATCTGTGAATACAAGCCACGTGTTATCACCTCTAGCAGAGCGTGGCATAAAATGACGATTCTTATTTGATTCCACAATATTACCGACAGTGTGTACAGCACCACAGCTTTTGCAGGCTCCAATTTCAAACATACTATAGTCGCATATTGGACACTTCTCATGTCTCGCAAACTGTAAATGTGGACCGCTAGGAGAAAAACATGCATAAGCACCTTCTGTTGCCCGAAGAAAGAGATGGTAGCGCGCGGATATTGCTGGTGTACCGTCTGATGATTGCGTCGAACTTCCTATAGTAATAAGAGCCTTTAGTCCTTCAATCGCATCTTGCTGTCCAGTGAACAACTTATTTGCGGCGGACACTACCGATTCTGGTTCTTTTGATAGTATATCGTGTGCTTTGATGAATGTTGCTTCGTGAGTGATAGCAGTATATGGATCATGTGACACGCCTTTACTTAATTTGTTTGCAATATCGATTAATGCATGTTCCATATTATCTGAGTTTAATATATCGATGTAATCTTTTGCAGAAAGAGGTCCCCATATATTATCTACGGCAGAGGAGACTATCTCTGATGTAATCAAGTCTTGTCGACTCACGTCATTGTCGATCCATTCGAACTTTTGCCCAAATAAATTTGAGGCAAAGTCTGTAATACTAGATGCTATATTGTTTGAACCGACCGTTGCTGATGTTGCGATACATTGGATTGTCTTATTTGGAGATACGCGATCCTTGAGACGTCGTAATAGCATAGATACTTCCGCGCCCTGGGAACCATCGTAAACGTGCGCTTCGTCAACAACTATAAACTTCCAGTTGTTGTCATTAGCAGTAAACAGTGAGTTATCTTCCGGTCGAAGTAATAGATACTCGAGCATGGCATAGTTTGTTAGTAGGATATTTGGCGGTGTATTTCGCATTTCTTCGCGACTTAATAGCTCGTTTTTAAGAATAGGTTCACTAATATTTAACTCTTTAAACATATCAAGAGCTTTATATTTTTCATCTAATGTATCGCCCGTGTAGCGCCCAAAAGTTATGTCAGGATAATCAACAAGTAATTTGCGTAATCTTTTTAGTTGATCATTTGCAAGTGCATTCATTGGATACAGGAGAAGAGCACGAACACCAGGACCTAATGTCCCGGCTTCTTTTTCCTTTGTGAGTCTGTCAAGAATCGGTAAGAGGAACGACTCGGTTTTACCCGACCCAGTACCGGTAGCTACTATTATATTTCGCCCCGCAGACACTTTACGAATTGATTTCTCTTGATGAGCATACAGTGGTCGATCAAGCGGAAGATGTTCACTGGTGATATTTTGGAAACTTGGACTCAGAATACCTTCTTTAATTAGTGAACGTAAACTAGACCCTGGCTTATATGGAGGTGTTACTTCAAGGTATGGACCCTTATCTAAGAGTTTTGTTTCGTGAAGCTCTTTTATAATCGCAGAATTAAGATTTGCATCTCTAACCGAAATTAAAGATTTTAAGTATCGACGGTATGTATTCTTTATTTGCGTCGATGTTGCAACGGCATCAATGTTATTTTTCATTCTGAAGTTCTCTTTCTCTTTCAGCGCCAGCAATCATTATCTCTGCTAATATTATATCAATTGATACCGTTTCCGGTGCCAACTTTGCAAACTCCGCCCATCCGTTACGCTGCTTATCAAGATCTCTCTGTCTTGCTAGGTCACGCAGGGCGATATAGTCACCTTGATGCTCAACGACAAAGAAGTTTTTTGTCTGTTTATTATCCCTAGATGCATATCTTGCTAATAGTGCCAGACTCAGCGATGCTGTCGGTAGTCCGCGCCAACCTACATTAATATCAGGATGAAGACGATGCTCCCATGTGTCCAATATTTCTTTTGTAGCGTACTTTTTTAGTAATGCATGAGTATTTTCGATAATTGTAGCAGCATTATCTATCATCCACTGAATATGCTCATCTTTTCGTATCGTAAATACGGAAAGAGCCGCTTTGGCGCGACTATCTTTATCTAGAAGACCTTTTGGAACAAGCCCTAGACTATCAATAATCTGAGCTGCCTGTGAAGGATCTGCATCTAAAATATCAACCTCACTACCAAATCCTCCAACAGAACGATATGGATCATCTCCATAATAAACATTCATCACCGTCTCACCTAGAACAGATACAGCCGCACTTAGTTCATCATTCGACCAGTCGTGATCCGCGGCCGATAATAGAGTTGCTGCGAGAGAATTTCTTATGCTCCATTCAGGCACCACTAAATTGTTATTTGTATTTATATTACCCCAAATCATACCAGATGATATAAGCACATATGGAATCATGCGATTTTCTATTGGCGATTGAGCGATTGCAACAAGTGCATCACTAAATTGTCTTGTCAGGGCTTTATTAATCTGCTTAATAATCAAATGGCTATCACCGTGAACTAGGGTTCTGTTTTCATATAACCTTATTGTTCTTGCATATATAACCCATAGTAAGCCTATATTATCAATGTGAGTAGGTAATGTCTTTACGTTACCACTAAGAAACTCTGATATCACTACCTCTTCTTTGTTGCCAATCTTATACCATCCCTTATTCTCGATTATTGCAATCTGTTCGGTAGAAGGCCAGATCGGTAATTCCTCCTGTCCAGCCCACTCATCTACAACCTGTAAAAATATAAGTAGACTGCCAGCATCAACAAGATCACTTGGTATATTACAGCGTGACTCACTAACTACAGCAGTCTGCGGTGCAATCCATGGTGCACTAAGACTATAAAATACAGAATTCAGACCAGCGGTGTCCGCACAACCTGAAAATATCACTTCCTTTCTATCTGGTGACAGTCTTGCTTTGTCAAATAAACTCTTTGGACGTATTAATACTAGCCTAGTTTTTTTGTCGCCAAATGTTATAGCAGCGTAAGGGTAATTTTTTAGTGTTTCTGAAATCTTTGCAAGATTAAACGAGTATGATCCGTTACGATAGATTAATCCATTTTCTTTTTGTATGACCGATCCGTTAGACGACACTTCGAAATACGCATGCGTTGTTTCGCAAGTATAGAAATATAACAAACTTGGATTTTCGCAAATATCTTCAATAAATATAGTCAGTGGGTGAATAGATACACCAGACATACCATACGAAAAGCGAGCATATGGTATTGATACCACAAATCTATAGGATGCGATATCAACCGTAGATTCAGCAGTTTCACTATCGAGTTGAACAGTCTGCTCAACTCCAGTATTAGCCGTGGTACTCAATTTTATAGAGGCTACTTCTAGTCCATTCTCATTAATGTCACGGAATGTGTGAGTTGCCGATTCTTTAAGCCCTTCAGCGATATACAGAGTCCTCGTGGCTCCTCGCCCGAGTGGTCCTCTAATCTTTATTGTATATTCACCAAAAAATTCGTTGTTATTATTGCCCCATAAAGAATCAGCGTTATCACCTGCGACTGTCTTAATTTTATTTAGCTCGATGCCACTACCGGCCGCCAACAGCGTCACTTCCCATTCTGAATCACTAGGTAGGATTACAACTGGTCTAGATGTATATACCGGTGCACCTGTGGATGCTCTTACAAATGATAGCGGACTATCTATTAATATCTTTGCCGAGCTAAGACTTTTTACAAAGCGCTCAGTATTACTTTTAGTATGCTTAATGTATGTAGCACCATCTATATCAACAAGAGACAGCATCCATCCTTCCCAGCCGAATGGTAATGAAATGGATGTTATTACACGTAGATCTATGTCTGCGTATAAATCATTTATATCTCCCGGCGCCAATACCCAGACATTACCGGATGGAATATCAACACTTTTCGGAAGCATTCCACCCGCCTCATCGAAGAAAGTCATAGGACTTGCGCCGTCGATAAAGTTGATTGTTTTCACAGAGAATAAGGAGTCATTCGTATCTACGGTTATTTGCCGTACTGGTTTTGTTATTGGAACGATACGCTCAAGTGATGGCTCGCCTGGCCAATGGGATGGTGCAGATATGCGTATTACTTCATCGTTACCGAAGGCAACATTCCATATAATACTATTATCATATAGCGTTTTGCGTGAAGGAAGATAAAGAGATGGAACATTTGTATGCGGGTCTAGTATGAGCTTTGGGCGGAATGTCTTGCTAATGATATTATAGCTAGCTCCACTCTTGATTTGGCCACTCTTAATAAGACGAGCTGCTTCTTTTATGAATCTTGGCGGTAGAGCGATATCATTGACCGCACACTCACTATCATCCAGTTTTGAAATTAGTTCGATACATCTGTCTGCGATATCAACACTAAATTCTTTGCCAAATTCAATGAAATGTCTCACTGGAACATCTACGTTATACAGTGTATTCGTAGATATTTTACCTTGTGCCCATGCCGTAAAATCTTCAGCGGTAATACCAGGATCTTTTGTCATCTGCTCGGATATAATCCGAAAATAATCATTTATCGTACGGGTGGGAATACCACTATGAAGCGTCATTCTGCTAACATATTGTTGCTTCAGGTTCTTATTATTGCTAAAAGTAGGTAGATTAAACTTTTGAAGATTATGTAAGAATGTCTCACCCCATTCAATATGAAAAGTAGTTGAATTGTCGATGTTTAGTGCATCGGCTAGTTGCGGCCAGACACCCCCATTGTCATATTTTTCTGCTATTAGATTGACGGTTGATACTAGAAATACTGCCGGGTATTCTTCTCTTAGAATCTTACACCTCTCGATGTAATTCATTTCACCTTTATGTCCGGAATATTTAATCCCTAAATATTTCAAGGCTTTCATCGCCGTCTCACTATCAACATCAATCTCGGCAACAAGCGATACCGACTTTAGTCCATTAGACCAGAGATTTTCATTGCGCTTTAAAAAGTCAACTATCGATTCACTGTCATTCATTCTGAAATTTACATTTAATAAATATGCCTTTGATCTTAATTATGCCATAAAGTACACCAAATTACTATCAGCACTACTTCAGACACCATAGGGTGTATAATTGCACCATGGGAAAGACAAAACGTCCGATGACGCAAGAAGAGACTGACGAGATTATTACCGTCATGTTACCAACTATAAATCAATGACCAGCATACAGATATAATTCAGTAACGGTGAGTGCTGTAGCTGCGATCAATACTTGTGAATATTTTTTACTAGTAGTGCAAAGTCTTCCTATAATTTATGCATTTTGGATATATAATAATAATAAGGATATTCGTGACTTTTGTTAAATTATAAAAAAATTTTATCGACGTATTATATATGTTGATA